>NZ_JBFPNH010000071.1:0-20373 GCF_040815545.1 Streptomyces sp. LMG1-1-1.1
TGTGCGCGAGGAAATGCGCCCTGCGCTCGGCCATGGTGGCCCCGGGAATCACCCCGACACCCCCGGTGATCACCCGGGTGGGCATGCCCTCGGTGTGCGAATCGACGGCGTGGAAGACATGACGCGTGCGCATGGGGTCGTCCCCTTCGGGCGTACGGACGGAGGGATGGAGGGATGGAGGGATGGAGGGATGGAGGGAGGAAGGGATTGGTGGAGGGAGGGAGGGATTAAGGGATTGCAGACGGCAGGGAAGAACTGGGCTGGGCTGGGCTGGGCTGGGCTGGGCTGGGCAGAAGCCCTTACGCGTGCCCCTCCGCGAGGGCCTTCTCCGTCGCGGCGCGGACGACCGCCTCGTGCTCAGGCGTGAGCGGGTGGCGGGGCGGCCGGGTGGCGCCGCCGGGGCGGCCGGCGAGGTCCATGGAGAGCTTGATGGCCTGGACGAACTCGGTCTTGGAGTCCCAGCGCAGCAGTGGGTGCAGGGCCCTGTAGAGGGGGAGGGCGGTGGCGAGGTCGCCGGCGACGGCGGCGTGGTAGAGCGTGGCGCAGCTGCGCGGGAGGGCGTTGGGGTAGCCGGCGATCCAGCCGACCGCACCTGCCACGGCGAGTTCGAGGAGGACGTCGTCGGCGCCGATCAGCAGGTCCAGTCCCGGGGCGAGTTCGGCGATCTCGTAGGCGCGGCGGACGTCGCCGCTGAACTCCTTGACGGCGACGATGCTCCCGTCGCCGTGCAGGCTCGCGAGCAGCGCGGGCGTGAGGTCGACCTTGGTGTCGATGGGGTTGTTGTAGGCGACGACGGGCAGTCCGGCGGCGGCGACCTCGGCGTAGTGGGCGCGTACGGCGTGCTCGTCGGCGCGGTAGGCGTTGGGCGGCAGCAGGAGGACCGATCCGGCGCCGGCCTCGGCGGCCTGCTCGGCCCAGCGGCGGGACTCGGCACTGCCGTACGCGGCGACACCGGGCATGACCCGCGCCCCGTCCCCGGCCGCCGCGACGGCGGTACGCACGACCTGGGCGCGCTCCTCGTCGGTGAGGGTCTGGTACTCGCCGAGGGAACCGTTGGGGACGACCCCGTCGCAGCCGTTGGCGATCAGCCAGGCCACGTGCTCGGCGTACGCGTCGTGGTCGACGGACAGGTCCTCGCGGAAGGGGAGGGCGGTGGCGACCATGATCCCGCGCCAGGGGTGGGTGCGGTGCACGGGGACGCGCTCGTGGGCCATGAATGGACTCCCTTGTATGGTGTGTGACATTTTATTGATGAACGCGGAGGCCACAAGGCTTTCGCACCCACTCCCTTCTGACGTCGGGTCAGCGAGGGGCGGGAGGCGAAGCCGCCCCGGAGCCCTGACCTCCGAGGGCCCCGCCTCCCGGAGCCCCGACCCCGAAGGCCCCGACCCCCGAAGACTCCGCCCCCGAGACCGACCTGGATCATCGAACACATGCTCGTTGCGTCCGTGTCCGTGCTCGCCCTGGCCGTGGTGCTGATCTGCGCCGTCGTCCGCCCGTTCCGCCTCCCCGAGGCCGCCTTCGCGGTGCCCGCCGCCGGGGTCGTCCTGGCCGTGGGTGCGGTCACGCCCGCGGCCGTACGCGAGGAGGCGGAGCGGCTGGGGCCGGTGATCGGCTTCCTGGCGGCGGTGCTCGTCCTGGCCGCGCTCTGCGACGACGAGGGGCTCTTCCGTGCCTGCGGCGCCTGGATGGCGCGCCGGGCACGCCGTCGTCCGCAGCGGCTGCTCGGAGCCGTGTTCGCACTCGCCTCGCTGATCACCGCGGTGCTGAGCCTGGACGCGACGGTCGTACTGCTGACCCCGGTGGTCTTCGCGACCACCGCCCGGATGGGAGCCCGCCCCGGACCTCACGTGTACGCGAGCGCGCACCTGTCCAACACGGCCTCGCTGCTGCTGCCGGTCTCGAACCTCACCAACCTGCTGGCGTTCACGGCCGCCGGGGTCGGCTTCACGCGGTTCGCGCTGCTGATGCTGCTCCCCTGGCTCGCCGCCATCGCGGTCGAGTACGCGGTCTTCCGCCGCTTCTTCGCGCGCGACCTCGCCGCTCCGGCGGCCCCGGTCGATCCGCCGGCGCCCACCCCGTTCCCGGTGTTCGCGCTCTGCACGGTGGCCGCGACGCTCGCCGGGTTCGGCGTCGCCTCGGCCACCGGCCTCGACCCGGCCTGGGCCGCGGCGGCGGGCGCCGCCGTCCTGGCCGTACACGCCCTGGTCCACCGGCGCACCACCCCGCGCGCTCTCGTCCGCTCGGCGTCGCTGCCGTTCCTCGCGTTCGTCCTGGGGCTCGGCGTCGTCGTCCGGGCGGTCGTCGACAACGGCCTCGGGTCCGCCCTCGCCCACGTCCTCCCCGACGGCACCTCGCTCCCCGCCCTGCTCGGCACCGCCGTACTCGCCGCCGCCCTCGCCAACCTGATCAACAACCTGCCCGCCACCCTGGCCCTGGTGCCGCTGGCGGCCGCCTCCGGCCCGGGCTCGGTGCTCGCCGTGCTGCTCGGCGTGAACATCGGCCCCAACCTCACCTACGCCGGCTCCCTCGCCACCCTCCTGTGGCGCCGCGTCGCCCATGACCACGGACACCCCGTGGCCCTCGGCGAGTTCACCCGGCTCGGCCTGTTGACGGTGCCCGCCGCCCTGGTCGCCTCGACGGTCGCCCTGTGGGCCTCACTGCTGCTGATGGGCGTGTAACGAGAGTCGGGCCAGGGCAAGTTCGCGCCATGCGCCCTCTCGAACACCCCCCTCGGCGGCCCGGACGATCAGTCGGAGCGTCCGGCTTGAACACGACCACCAGCAGGGCCTCCCTCTCCCGCTCGTACGCGTCCGCGCCACGGGCCCCGAGCGTCGTCACCAGGCACGGGAGGCGTCCGTCGTCAGGCATGGGTGCGCGGCGGCCGATCCAGGCGCCGATCCCGCATAGGCTGGAATGCGACTCCCCTGATGTCAGTGGCAGTTGATGATCAGGTCAAGTACTGTTCGAATACGCCGGGGGCGTTCGGGGGTCTCCCGGGATCAAACCCTGGGGGTTACGTGTTCCACACCGCGGTGCTCGATCTGCCGTTTCCCCTGCGCAGGAATCCGAACCAGGGCCACATCGTGCAGCGCCACCAGGAGTGGCTGCTCGGCCATGTGGGCCTCGCCGGCGCCATCGAGCGGACGGCGTACGAGAAGTGGGACGTCCCTCGTCTCGCCGCGTTCACCAGCCCCGACTGCGCCACCGACGACCTCGCCCTCGCCGCGGACCTGATCGGCTTCTACTTCCTCTTCGACGACCGGTTCGACACGGATCTCGGCCGGGCCCCGGCACGCGTGGCGGAGGTCTGCACCCGCCTGACGGCCCTCGTGCACGGCGAGGGCCCCGAGCCCGGCGCCCGCACCCCCGTCGAGCGCGCCTTCGCCGACCTCTGGGAGCGCAGCGCGCACGGCATGTCCGCCCGATGGCGGGCCCGTTCGGCCTACAACTGGGAGTGGTACTTCGCCTGCCACCCAGCCGAGGCCGCCGGCCGGCTCTCCGGCCGGCTCCCGGACCGGGAGGGCTATCTGGCGCTCCGCCGGGGCACGGCCGCCATGGAGACTCTCTTCGACATGGTCGAACGGCTCAACCGGTTCGAGCTGCCGCAGGAGGTACTGCACCACCCCGACTTTCGCCAGATGCGCCAACTGGCGGCGGACATACCCTCGTTCACCAACGACGTGCACTCCTACTCCCAGGAACTCGCCCGGGGCGACGTCGCCAACATGGTGATGATCGTCCGCGAGGAGCGCGGCGGCACCGCCGAGGAGGCTGCCGCCGAGGTGATGCGCGAGGCCCAGACGATGGTCGACCGCTTCCGGGAGCTGTCGTCCCGAACCCCCGCGACATGCGACCTCCTCGGCCTCGCCCCGGCCGCGCGCGATGCGGCCCGCCGGTACGTCGACGGCCTCGCCGCCTGGATCGTCGGCTACCACCGCTGGGAGACGGACACCGGCCGCTACGGCGACAACCCCCAGCCGACGGAAGGCTCGTGAGCCTGCGCGTGGCGTCGGCGCCCGCGACCCTGCGGCTGCGCCCGGAGGCCACAGGGTCGCGGGAGCTCACCCGCCTGAAGCCACCTGCTGCGGGTGCGGACGGAAGCCACCGACCCGCGGGAGCTCACCCGCCCGTTGCCGCCTGACACCGCGGGTGCGGGCGGAAGCCGCCGGCCCGCGGGATGCGCGACGGCCTCGGCCTCACCCGTTGCGCGATCCGGGTAGGCCCGGTCGGGCCGTGGCACCGTCACGGCCGCTCGGACCCCGGGCGCCCGGGTCCTTGCCCTGGTCCGTGCCGTAGTCCTCGCCGTTGCCGTCGCGGATGCCCCCGCCGTCGTCCTCGCCGAGGCCCTTGCCTTTGCCCTTCCCCTGGCCGCGCCCCGGCTTGCCGTTCCTCCCCGTCTCGCGGCACGTGGGCTCGCGGGGGCACGTGGGGGTCGGCGGGGGGTAGCCCTCCGGGTGGATGGGGGTGGCGGACTCGGGTCGTGCGGGGGGTGTCGGTCCGGTCCTCGTGGGAGCGGGTGTCGGCGCGGTCTCCGTGCCGGCGGTATCGGGGACGAGGGTCGCCGGCAGCTCGTCGGGGAGGCCGCCGGTGGCGACGGCCACGCCACCCAGCGTGGCGCTGGCGAACAGCACGGCCACGGCCGCCCTGAGGGAACGCCTCGGGCGCCGACGGTCGGCGGCGGGCGTCCAGTCGTCGCGGCGACGCGGCGGCAGGGAGGCGTGCAGGCCCGCGTCCCGGGCGGCGCGGAACGCGGCGAGGGCACTCGCCTCGGCGCCTTCGGCACCCTCGGCGCCCTCGGTGTACCCGGCACCCCGGGTCGCCTGCGGGGTGAACTCCCCGCCCAGCGCCGGGCCGTCGGCTCCCGACCGGCCCCCGCTCGGAGCGAAGTCGCTCGTGGTGCCGGTCCGTCCGCTCGGAGCGGGGCCGCCCGTGGTGCCGTTCCGTCCGCTCGGAGTCGGGCCGCCCGTGGCGCCGTTCCGTCCGCTCGGAGTCGGGCCGCCCGTGGCGCCGTTCCGTCCGCTCGGAGTGGGGTCGCCGGTGGTGCCGGTCCGTCCGCTCAGTGCGGCCCGCAGGGAGTCCTCCAGTGTGCGGTTCAGCCGGTCGTCGGACATGGGTCACCTCCCCCTTTCCCGGAGTTGTCTTTCGAGTCGCTTCAATCCCCGGTGTGCGGCGGACCGTACCGCACCGGGACGTTTGCCGAGAACTCGGGCGGAGGTCGGTCCGTCGAGGCCGACGACGACCCGCAGCAGTACGGCCTCGGCCTGGTCCCGCGGCAGCCCGGCGATCAGGGCGAGCGCGCGCTCGGTCGACAGGGCGTCCAGGGCCTCGCCGGCCGTGTCCCCGGGAGTCGGGAGGTCGAGGACGTCTTGCTCGATCCCGGTGGGGCGGGGCCGTGACCGTACGCGGCGGAGGTGGTCGAGGGCGCGGTGGCGGGCGATGGTCGCGGTCCAGCCGCGGAATCCCGCGCTGTCGCCGCGGAAGCGGCCGAGGTCGCGGGCTATCTCCAGCCACGCTTCGGAGGCGACGTCCTCGGCGTCCTCGCCGACCATGCCCCTCAGGTATCCGAGCAGTCCGGGGTTGACGATCCGGTAGGCCTGCGCGAAGGCCTCCTCGTCGCCGTGGCGGGCCCGCTCGACGGCCGCGCCGAGCTCCGCGTCGCGGTCCCGGCCGGGTGCCGCGGCGGGCACGCGCCCCGTTCCCTCGCCCACACGACCCTCTTCACACCCCGTACGCCTTCGGACCCCCGGCCTCGTCGTGAACCCCGAGGGCGCACATCCTTTCAGACCGTCGGCGGGCCGCCTCCGACGCCCTGTCAGATCGTCGACAGGACACCCCCTACGGCCTGCCGGGACCCCGCACCGGGCCCCGGCGCGCGCGGGGCGGCCGCCGGCCGTGCAGGGTGAGGAAGAACGTCTGGAGCGACTCCGCCGGTCCTCGTTCGAAGCGGTTCACGGTGCGGCCGAGCGGGTTCCAGACCCGCCCGTCCGGCATCCTGACGCCGACCGGGTGGGTGAACAGGGACCGCAGGGGATGGCCGGGCGGCAGGTCCACCCACACCGCGCCGGCCTCCCGCACCAGCACCTCGCCGACGTACGCCCCGAGGCCCGTCAGCGGCCCGGTCACCTCCTCCCGCGCCGCGCCACCCCGCCGTAACCCGTCGATCAGCCGGTCCACCAGGCGCAGGCTCCCCGCCGTGTAGTCCAGCGGCAGCCGCGCTCTCGCGGTCACGCCTTCGACGAACTCGGACGCGTGCCCGCGCATGTCGGCCGCGCGCAGCGTCACGCACTCGTGGTCCATCGCTGACCCCCCTTCCCCATCGAAGTGGCGGGACCCGCCGGATGATCAAGCGGATGCGGCCCCGCGAACATCACGGACGGGAGGAGTGACGCTGGTCACACCGGGAGGGAGGGGCAGCCGGAGGACGCCCTCGACTTCCGTTCACGGGACGTCGATTTCCGGTCGGGCCTTCGGATGTGCCGGCGGGGGCGCACGCCGGGGTGGTGAGCTGAGCGCATCGGAGGAGTGCGGGTTCCGTCCGCCCGGGCATGACGTGCACCCCGGAGGGGCGTGCGGACACATGCGGAACGAGTGCTTCAGCTTCTCAACATGCCCTGCTTCTTTACCAGTTAGTCAACGCTTCGACCAGGCCGCGACCAGCCGATGGATCAAGTCTCAAAGCTTACGCACAAATTACACACACCCCCTCTCCATACCCGTCTCGATGGTCTAGATTGACCGTGCTTCAGCTGATCGGACACGAGGCGTACCAACAAAGATCTTTAGGTCCGGCACGGGGGAGGGCCGTCAGTCGCGCCCCCGCGTCGGCCGTGGGGGGATCAACTCGTGGTGCCCCGGGGGGCTTTGGGTGCGGGGAGCACTCCAGGCTTTCGGCGGGTCGCCGCGCGCGTCGAGGGTCCGACCGGACAGGTGAGCCTGCCGCCGCCAGGGCGGGTCGCTCGACCGGGTCCGGATGAACCGGGATTCCGTGTACGGAGGGGATGGGGGCCCTCCGGAGGAGGAACGGTGTGGGGCGAACACGTCGAATCACTGGGACCTGGGGGGTTCTGTGCGGCAGGGGGGACTAGTCAGCCCGCTTCCGTCAGCGCGCGGGCGTCTGGCGAACGGGACGATCGACCGGACCGCGAGTGACTGGGAGCAGCGGTACCGCCGTACCGTCATCATCAGCGACACCGCGGCCACCGCGTTCGTGGTGGCCGCGATAGGCGAGTTCTTCGGGGCGCGGGACGCCGCCAACTGGCACGAGAAGTGGGGCATACTCGCGTTCGGCACCGAGCTGCTGGTGCTGGGGGCGCTCGCGGTGAGCCGGGCGTGGGCCCCGGCCGTGCTCGGCCAGGGTGCCGAGGAGTTCCGCAGGCTCGGACGCTCCCTCTTCATGGCGACCGTCATGCTGGCCCTCGGCGGCATAGCCCTGACCTCGCGCAACATCAAGCTCTGGATCTTCGTCGCGATCCCCGCGATCGCGGTCGTCACCATGACCACGCGGTATCTGCTCCGCCTCTGGCTGCACAAGCAGCGCAAGGAGGGACGGTGCCTGCGGCCGGTGCTCGCCGCCGGCAGCCCGGCCACCGTGCGCGATCTGATCAACCGGACCCGCAAGTTCCCGCACCTCGGGTGGCGGGTGGACGCGGTGTGCACGACCGACGGCCTCGGGATCGACGGCGACCAGCTGGACGGGGTGCCGGTCGTCGGCCGCCTGACGGAGGTCGCCACCCACATCCGCCGCGACGGATACCGTGTCGTCGCCGTCACGCCCGACCCGCACTGGTCACCGGACCGGCTCCAGCGGCTGGCGTGGAACCTCGAGGGCAGCGACGCCGAGATGGTCGTGGCGCCCGTGCTGATGGAGGTGGCCGGCCCGCGGCTGCACGTCGACGCGGTGCTCGGGATCCCGCTGCTGCGGGTCAGCATGCCGACCTTCACCGGCGGCCGGCGGGCCGTCAAGGAGGTCGTCGACCGGTTGGGCGCGGCATTGCTGCTGCTGCTGTTCGCCCCGCTGATGCTGCTGGTCGCGCTGCTCGTGATGGTGGAGAGCCGGGGCGGCGCGGTCTACCGCCAGCGCCGGGTCGGCAAGGACGGCGACGAGTTCACCATCCTCAAGTTCCGCACCATGGTCGCCGGGGCGGACCGGGCCCGTGCCGAGCTGGCCGACCTCAACGAGGGCGCCGGCCTCCTGTTCAAGATGCGCCAGGACCCCCGGGTGACCCGGGTCGGCTCGGTGCTGCGCCGCTACTCGATCGACGAGCTCCCGCAGCTGTTCAACGTGCTCACCGGATCGATGTCGCTCGTCGGCCCGCGGCCGCCGTTACCCGAGGAGTGCGCCGCGTACGGCCCGGACATCCGGCGGCGGCTGCTGGTCAAACCCGGACTCACCGGCCTGTGGCAGATCAGCGGACGCAGCGACCTGCCGTGGGAGGAGGCGGTCCGGCTCGACCTGCGGTACGTGGAGGACTGGTCGCTCGCCCTGGACACGGTGATCTTGTGGAAGACGCTGCGTGCGGTGCTCTACGGCCAGGGGGCCTACTGATGTGCGGGGGACGTCGTCCGGTGGATGTGCGGACCGCAGGCCGTGAGGGCCTGCCTGGGGGGAGGAACGCGTCATGAAGGTCAGCGTTTTCGGGCTCGGCTACGTGGGCTGCGTGTCGGCCGCGTGCCTGGCGAGCATGGGCCACGAGGTCGTCGGCGTCGACGTGAACCAGGTGAAGGTGGACCTGGTCAACGACGGCAAGGCCCCGGTGGTCGAGGAGGGGATCGGCGAGCTCGTCGCCGAGGTCGTGCGGAGCGGGGCCTTACACGCCACCACCGACGTCCGCGAGGCGATCATGGCCAGCGAGGTGTCGCTGATCTGCGTGGGCACGCCGTCGGAGCCCAACGGCAGCCTGTGCACGACGTACTTGGAGCGGGTCACCGAGGAGATCGGCGTCGCGCTCGCCGAGCGGGGCGGGCGGCACACCGTCGTGTTCCGCAGCACCATGCTCCCCGGCACCTGCCTGAACCTGCTGGTGCCGATCCTGGAGAAGTACGTCGGCGGTACGGCCGGGGTCGACGTCGGGGTCGCGGTCAACCCGGAGTTCCTGCGCGAGGGCACGAGCGTGCGGGACTTCTTCGACCCGCCCAAGACCGTCATCGGCGAGCTCGACGCGGCGAGCGGCGACGTGGTGCTCTCGCTGTACGAGGGCCTGCCCGGCGAGGTGTTCCGGGTGCCGGTGCCGACCGCCGAGGCGATCAAGTACGCGGACAACGCCTTCCACGGCCTGAAGATCGGCTTCGCGAACGAGCTGGGCTCGGTGTGCCAGGCGCTCGGCGTGGACTCGCACCAGGTCATGGACGTGTTCCTGGCCGACCGCAAGCTGAACATCAGCCCCGCCTACCTGCGGCCCGGCTTCGCCTTCGGCGGCTCCTGCCTCCCCAAGGACCTGCGCAGCCTGGTCCACGCGGCGCAGCGGGCCGACGTCTCGGTGCCGATCCTCTCCCACGTGCTGGCGTCCAACGCCGACCACCTGCAGCGCGCGGTGGACCTCGTCGAGCGCACCGGCAAGCGCCGGGTGGGCCTGTTCGGACTCTCCTTCAAGCCCGGCACCGACGACCTCCGCGAGAGCCCGCTCGTCGAGCTGGCGGAGCGGCTCTTCGGCAAGGGCTACGAGCTGAAGATCCACGACGCCAACGTCAGCCTCTCCCGGCTGCTCGGCGCGAACCGCGAGTACATCGAGACCCGGCTGCCGCACCTCGGGCAGCTGCTCGCGGACTCCGTCGAGGAGGTGCTCGAGCACGCCGAGGTGTGCCTCGTCGGCACCAGGGATCCGGCCGTGCTCGCGGCGCTCCCCCATGGCGACGGGCCGCTGATCGTCGACCTCATCCACCTTCCCGACGCCGACGCGCGCCGGGCCGAACCTGGGTACGTGGGCCTTGCTTGGTGAAAAGACCAGTGGCGGCCGGAAGAACCGGCGCGCGCTGATCCTGGTGGAAAACCTGTCGGTGCCGTTCGACCGGCGGGTGTGGCAGGAGTGCACGACCCTGCGCGACGCGGGCTGGGAGGTCCACGTCATCTGTCCGCAGGGCAGCAAGAGGGACACCGAGCGGGAGGTCGAGATCGACGGGGTGCGGATCCACCGCTACCCGTTGCGCGCGGCCACCGGAGGCCCGGCCGGCTACCTGAAGGAGTACGGCTCCGCGCTGTGGCACACCTTCCGGCTGGCCCGGAAGGTGGGCCCGGTCGACGTGGTCCACGCCTGCAACCCGCCGGACCTGCTGTTCCTGCCGGCCCTGTGGATGAAGCGGAGCGGAGCGCGGTTCGTCTTCGACCAGCACGACCTGGTGCCCGAGCTGTACCTCTCGCGGTTCGACCGCGGCGAGGACCTGCTCTACCGCGCCGTGTGCGCGCTGGAACGGCGGACCTACCGGGCCGCCGACATCGTGCTCGCCACGAACGAGAGCTACCGGGACGTCGCGGTGCGCCGTGGCGGCCGGCGGCCCGAGGACGTGTTCGTCGTGCGCAGCGCGCCCGACGTCGACCGGTTCCACCCCGTGCCGGCGGAGCCCGAGCTGAAGCGCGGCAAGCCCCATCTGCTGTGCTACCTCGGCGTCATGGGGCCGCAGGACGGTGTCGACTACGCCCTGCGGGCCCTGGCGAAGCTGCGCGACGAGGTCGGGCGGAGCGACTGGCACGCCGTGTTCGTCGGCGGCGGCGACACCTTCGACGCGATGGTGGAGCTGTCCGAGCGGCTCGGGCTCTCGGAGCAGGTGCAGTTCACCGGGCGCGTGCCGGACGCCGACCTGGCGCGCTACCTGTCCACCGCGGACGTGTGCCTCTCCCCCGACCCGCGCAATCCGCTGAACGACGTGTCGACCATGAACAAGGTCCTGGAGTACATGGTGATGGGTCGGCCGGTGGTCTCGTTCGACCTCCGGGAGGCGCGCGTCTCCGCCGGCGACGCCGCCGTCTACGCGCCCGCCAATGACGAGTCGGAGTTCGCCAAGCTGATCGCCATGCTCCTCGACGATCCGGAGCAGCGGGCGCGGATGGGCGAGATCGGCCGGGAGCGGATCAGCGGGCCGCTCTCCTGGCGGAACTCCCAGAAGTCCCTGCTCGCCGCCTACGACGCCGCCTGCCGTGACCGGGATCCGGCGTCGGTGGACCCGAACCGGCCAGGGACGGGGCCCGGTCGTTGAGCGATGACACGATACGCCTGGTCACGATCGGGCGGATTATCCGTCGGCGCGGACGGTTCCTCGCCCTCGTCACCGTGGTGGGCGCGCTCGTCGGCTACGGCGCCTCCACACTGGTCCCGCCGCGGTACACGACGTCGGCGTCGGTGCTGCTGCCGGGGGCGTGGGAGGAGCGCGAGCTGCTCACCCAGGCGGAGATCGCGACCAGTTCGGTCGTGGTCGACCGCGCGGCCACCACACTCGCCTGGCGCGGTGTCAGCAGCAGCGAGCTGCGCGAGCAGGTGAGCGCCAAGGCCGCCAACGGGAACATCATCAAGATCTCGGGCACGGCCGACACCCCGGAGCGCGCCCAGCAGCTCGCCGACCAGGTGGCCCGCCAGTTCGTCACCTTCGCCACGCGGATCGTGGGGGACAACACGGACCCCGAGGCGGCGGCGCGGCTGGAGACGCTGCGGCAGGCGGTCGTGCAGACCAACCGCCGCATCACCGAGCTGGCCGACGCGGCCGATCCCGGGCGGACCGTGGAGAGCGTGCAGACCCGCACCGAGCTGGAGAAGCTGCGCACCGCGCTGCGGGAGGCCATCGAGAAGCTGGACCAGGCCGACCCCGCTTCCGGCAAGTCCAGCAAGGCCAACATGGTCGTCATGGGTCCGGCGGCACGGCCCGCCGGCGAGGCACCGCCGACGAGGGGGCAGCTCATCGCCGGCGGGGCGCTGCTGTCGTTCCTGCTCGCGGTCATCGGTCACCTCACCGCGGCGCGGATGAGTCGCCGGCTGCGCGGCGAGCCGGAGATCACGGCGGCGCTGGGCGCGGCGCTCCTGGGCACCGTCGACGTGGCCGTGGAGCGTTCCGCGCACCGTGCGCGGGGCCGCGGCTCGCGGAGCTGGCTCCGCCGGCTGCTCGGCATCGACTCCCGGTGGGACATTCCGGCCCCGCGGGCGTCCGGTGACGAGGCCAGCAGGCAGCTCCGCTTCCGGCGGGTGTGCGTGCGTCTGCGGGACCTGCTTCCGGCGCCGCGGCGGCTCCTCGTCGTCGTCCCGGAAGGCGACGAGATCGCCCTCCGGGCGGCCGGTCAGCTCGTCGCCGAGGCCCACGGCGACCCCTCGTCCGGATCGCCGGGCAGCGGGCATTCCCGGCTGCGGGTGGTGACGGTGTCGGTGTCGCAGCCGATGCTGCCGGACAGCGACGACGTGTCGGGGGCGCTGGTCGTGCTCAGCGCGGGCAGCTGGACCGCCGCGGAGCTCGCGGGGGTCGCCGAGGCCTGTGCGGACGCCCGGCACGAGATCGTCGGCATCGTCCTCGCCGGCCCGGTCGTGGCGCGGACGGCTCGGTCCGCCGGTCAGCGTCGGCACGCCGCCTCGCCGGCGCTCGCCGTGGGCGACGGTGCGACGGGAGGTTCGGTGTGACGACGCGTACGACGTCGGAGCCGTCGGCGGCGGCTCCGCTCCTCGACCTGCACGCGCTGGTGGTGTCGGTGCGGAGGCGGCGCCGCCTCTGGGGCTCCATGGCGCTCCTCGGACTGCTCATCGGCGCGGCGGTGGCGATCCTGCTGCCGCCGCCGCCCACCGCGACGACCAAGGTGCTGGTGGCGCGTCAGGAGGACCAGCCGAACGATCCGGGAACGCTGATCCGCACCGACGTCGAGCTGCTGCAGACCACGCGGATCGCCGACACCGCCCTGAAGGCCCTCAAGTCCCCGGAGAGGCCCGAGGACTTCATGAAGGACTACCTGGGCGTCGGTCTGACCAACAACGTGCTGCGGATCGACGTGACGGGTGACAGCGACGCGGAGGCGGTGGCCCGCGCCCAGGCGCTGGCCGACGCGTTCGTCGCGGACCACGTGCGGCGGATACGGGAGGCCTCGAACGCCGAGGCGAAGGCCCTGCTCGACCAGCGTGACCGGATGCGCGAGGAACTCAAGCAGGTCAACGCGACGATCGGGGGCTCGTCGACGCAGAACGGTCCGAATGTGTCGGCAGACCTGGAGTCGCTGTTCGCCCGCAGGGCCGAACTCACCTCGCGCATCGCCGACTTCGACCAGCGGGCCGCCGAGGCGCGCATCGGCACTCCCCGTCTCGTGACCGGCACGCAGATCGTGGACGCGCCGCGCCCGGTGCGGCACTCGCTGGCCAAGGCGGCCGCGACCCACGCCGGGGTCGGGCTGGTCCTCGGGCTCGTCCTCGGCCTCGCGGTGGCCGCGGTCGGCACGGTGGTGGCGGACCGCCCCGTGCTGCGCCGGGACATCGCGGCCGACCTCGGCGCCTCGGTGATCTCGGAGCTGCCCCGCCGGCCGGCCGGGCCGTGGCGGCGCCGGCGTGTCCGGGCGGCACGCGAACGGCTCACCACGTCGCTGGCCCGCACCGTGCGCGACTCGGCGGATCCGGTGTCGCTGCTGGAGCTGGGCAGCGAGGGCGCGACGAGCGTGATCGCCCTGGACCTCGCCGCGGCGCTGGCCTCGGACGGGCCGGTGGTCGTCGTCGACGGCCTGCCGGGCCAGGGGCTCGTCAACCGCCGCCCGCGGCCGGGGGATCCGACCGTGGTGGGCGGGGACCGCACCGACGCGCTGTCGCCGCAGGACCGCCGGATCGGGGTCGGCTCGGTGGCGCCCGGCGCGGCGTGGACCGACCTCCGGTACCTGGGCGACCGGACGGTGCTCGTCGTACGGGCCGGGCACGGCAGCGCCGCATGGCTGCACACCGTGGCGCGGCAGCTCGCGGACCAGCACATCTCGGTGATCGGTGTGGTGCTGATCGACCCCGATCCGCGGGACCGCACCGACGGCACTCTGTGGGACGGGCCGCAGACCGCGCTGCGCGGCCAGAACGAGCGGCAGGCCCGGCAGAACGGGTCGGGCCGGCGACGGACGGAGCGGCTGCCCATGTGGGCGGCGCGCGTCCCGGAAAGCGACCAGGAGGCGCGGTAAGACATGTGTGGCATCGCAGGGACGTACCGATGGCCGGACGGGAAGGCGGTGACCGACCGGCTCACCGACACCCTCGCCCATCGCGGTCCGGACGGGGCGGGGCGCTACAGCCACGCCGTCGGTGACGGCGAAGTGCACCTCGGGCACCGCCGGCTGGCCATCGTCGACCTGTCCGAGACGGGCGCCCAGCCGATGGTCTCGGACGGCCTGGTCCTGACGTACAACGGCGAGCTGTACAACGCGCCCGAGCTGCGGGCCGAACTGGCCGCCGCCGGGGTGCGCTTCCGCGGCACCTCCGACACGGAGGTGCTCCTGGAGGCCTGGCGGCGCTGGGGCACGGACTGCCTGCCCCGGCTGCGCGGCATGTTCGCGTTCGGGATCTTCGACGAGCGCACCGGTGACCTGGTGCTCGCCCGCGACCAGCTCGGCATCAAGCCGCTGTTCGTGCTCCGGCGCGGCGAGGGCCTGGTGTTCACGTCCGAGCTCAAGGCGCTCGCCGCCGTGACCGGCGGGTCGCTCGAGGTGGATCCCGGCGCGCTGGTGGCGTCGCTCCTCTACTACTGGGTGCCGGACTCGCGGTGCGCGTACCGCGAGGCGGAGAAGCTGCCGCCGGGCAGCTGGCTCCGGTGCCGGGCCGACGGACGGGTGGACCGGGGTCGCTACTGGAACCTGAAGGACGTCGCGGCGGAGGGCCGGGATCGGGCGCGGAACGGCGAGGTGCCGGATCTGGCCGCGATCGTCGAGGAGTCGACCCGGCGCCACCTGCTGTCCGACGTGCCCGTGGCGACGTTCCTGTCCGGGGGGCTGGACTCCAGCTATCTGACCGCGCTGGCGGCCCGCGACCGGCCGGGGATCTCCGCCTACACGATCGGGTTCCGGGCCGAGGACGCCAAGTTCGAGGCGATGCCGGACGATCTGCGGTACGCCCGGCAGGTGGCCGAGCGGTTCGGCGTGGACCTGCACGAGATCGAGATCGCTCCGAACGTGCTCGACCTGCTGCCGCAGATGACGTACCACCTGGACGAGCCCATCGGCGACCCCGCCGCGATCAACACGTTCCTGATCTGCTCGGCCGCCCGGGAGGCCGGGGTCAAGGTGATGCTCTCGGGGATGGGCGCCGACGAGCTGTTCGCCGGGTACCGCAAGCACCTGGCCAACGTGCTCGCGCTGCGCTACCAGCGCGTTCCGGGGCCGCTGCGGCGCGGCCTGTCCGCGACCGTGGACCGGCTGCCGGTCGCGACGGCCCGCCGGGGGTACCGGTCGGTGCGGTTCGCGAAGCGGTTCCTGTCCTTCGCCGATCTGCCGGAGGAGACCGCGTTCCGGCGCAGCTACACCATGTACGACCAGGAGGAGCTGCTCGCCCTGGTCGATCCGGACCTGGCCGGGACGGTGTCGGACGTGCTGACCGAGCACGCGGACGTCTACGAGGACAACGACCTCGACGACTTCGTCAACCGCATGTGCCTGGGCGACGCGCGGATGTTCCTGCCGGGCCTGAACCTCGCCTACACGGACCGGTCGAGCATGGCCGCGTCGACCGAGGTGCGGGTGCCGTACGTGGACGTCGAGGTGGTCAAGGCGGCGTTCGCCGTGCCCGGTGACCGCAAGATCGTCGGACGGCAGGGCAAGGCCGTCCTCAAGGAGGCGGCCGCCTCGGTCCTGCCCCGGGAGATCGTGTACCGGCCGAAGGGCCTGTTCAGCGCCCCGCTGCGGGCGTGGATGAGCCGGGATCTGGCGCCGCTGGTGCGCGAGGTCGTCAACGACGGCGTGCTCGTGAGTTCCGGGCTGCTGCGCCGCGACGCGCTGGCGCGCATGGTCGCCGAGGACGCCGCCGGACACCGGGACTTCTCCAAGCATCTGTGGCATGTGCTGACCCTCGAGTACTGGTATCGCGGCGCGACCTCCGGGTCCGGCCAGAACTCCCCCGCGACGGCGTAGAGAGCAAGAGGACTTCGGTGAAACAGGTCGTACAGAACTACAAGAGCGGCGAACTGACGGTGCTCGACGTGCCGGTGCCCGGATGCAAGCCGGCCGGTGTGCTGGTCCGCACCGCCTACTCGCTCATCTCCACCGGGACCGAGCTCATGAAGGTGTCCGAGGCCGGCATGTCGATGCTCGGCAAGGCCCGCTCCCGCCCGGACCAGGTGGCCAAGGTCATGCAGAGCGTGGCCACCAACGGGGTGCCCGCGACCTACCGCAAGGTGATGGGCAAGCTGGACTCCTACACGCCGCTCGGCTACTCCCTGTGCGGTGTGGTCGAGCAGGTCGGCGCCGGGGTCGACGACGTGGCGGTCGGCGACCTGGTGGCCTGCGCCGGCAACGAGCACGCGCTGCACGCCGAACTGAACTGGGTGCCGAAGAACCTCTACACCCCGGTGCCGGACGGCCTGGCCCCGCGGCACGCGGCCTTCGGCACGGTCGGGTCGATCGCGCTGCAGGGCGTCCGCCAGGGCGAACCGCAGCTCGGCGAGTCGGCGCTGGTCATCGGCCTCGGGCTGATCGGGCAGCTGGTGGTGCAGCTGCTCGCCGCCGCGGGCGTCCGTGTCATCGGCGTCGACCCCGATCCGGCGCGCTGTGAGCTCGCCGAGCGCCTGGGCGCGACGGCCTGCGCCGATCCCGGCTCGGCTGCCGTGGAGACCGCCGTCGCCGAACTCACCGGCGGCCACGGCGTGGACCAGGTGTACCTGGCCGCCGGCGGCGGCAGCAACCAGCCGGTCGAGCTGGCCGCCCGGATGAGCCGGGACCGGGGCCGGGTCGTCGACATCGGCAAGTGCCGTCTGGACCTGCCGTGGAACGCGTACTACGAGAAGGAGCTCGACGTCCGGTTCTCCCGCTCGTACGGCCCCGGGCGCTACGACCCGGAGTACGAGCTGGAGGGGCGGGACTACCCGATCGGTTACGTGCGCTGGACCGAGCGCCGCAACCTGGCCTGCTTCCTCGATCTCGCCGCGCGCGGCAGCGTCGACGTGGAGCCCCTGGTCTCCCACGTCGCCGACTTCGAGGACGCCGTCGAGACGTACCGGTCGCTGAAGGACGGCGATCTGAAGGCCGTGGCCGTACTGTTCCGCTACCCCGCGCCCGAGGGGGAAGCGGAGGCGGAGGCGCCGGCGGTGGCGGTGCCCGCGGTGAGGCGGCCCGCCGGCGGCACGACCGCCCCGGCCCGCCCGGCCGGCTCGCCGGTGCGGCTGGCGTTCGTCGGCGCCGGGAACTACGCGACGTCGATGCTGCTGCCGCACCTGGCGCGGCGCGAGGGCGTCGAGCTGTCGAAGGTCGTCACCACGACGGCGCTGTCCGCGGCCAACGCGCAGCGGAAGTTCGGCTTCGCCGAGGCGACCACCGACCTGGACTCCGTGCTCGACGACCCGGCCGTCGACGCGGTGTTCGTGGTCACCCGGCACAGCTCGCACGCCGAACTGACCCAGCGGGCGCTGCTCGCCGGCAAGGCCGTGTTCGTGGAGAAGCCGCTGGCGCTCACCGAGGACGAGCTGGCCGGGGTGCTCGCGGCGGTGGAGAAGTCCGGCAACGACCGGCTTCAGGTGGGCTTCAACCGCCGGTTCTCGCCGCTGCTCCAGGAGGCCAGGAAGCGGTTCGGCGCCCGGACCGGTCCGGCGAGCCTCCGCTACCTGGTCAACGCCGGCTCGTTGCAGCACGGCAGCTGGTACCTCCAGCAGGGCTCCGAGGGCTCGCGGTTCGCCGGCGAGGGCGGGCACTTCGTCGACACGGCGAGCTGGCTGCTCGGGGCCGACCCGGTCTCGGTGTACGCGGTCGCCACGCCCGGCAACGAGGACCTGCAGGTCGTCCTGCGCTACCCGGACGGGTCCACCGCCACCATCAGCTACGTCACGACCGGCGCCCCCGGCTTCCCCAAGGAGACGCTGGACATGGTCGCCGACGGCAAGGTGCTGCGGCTCGACGACTTCGTCCGCGCGTCGGTGTACGGCCCCGAGCGGTGGGTCAGTTCGCGGCTGCCGAAGGCCCGCGACAAGGGCCAGGAGGCCGAGCTGGCCTCGTTCGTCAGGGCCGTGCGGACCGGCGGGCCGATGCCGGTGCCGCTGGAGTCGCTCGTCGCCACCACGGCGGCCACCCTCGCCGTACAGGCCGGTCTGGCCGCCGGTGTGCCGGTAACGCTGGCGGGGGCGCGATGACGATGAGCGCGGGCTGGTACCTGCGGCGGCTGTCCCGGATGGGGCCGCGGGAGGTCGGCGGCCGGGTGTCCGACGCGGTGCGCAGGCGGCGCTGGCGGTCGGCGCTGCCGGAGTGCCCGCCCGTGAGCGGCGCCCGGTTCACGGCGGTGCTGCCCGCGGGGACGCTCGACGCGGTGCCCTCGGACGCCGCGAAGCGGCTCGTCGCCGAGGCGGACCGGCTGATGGCCGGGCACGCCGAGTTCTTCGGGGTGGAGCGGGACGACCTGGTCGACCCGGACTGGTGCCGCGACCCGAAGACGGGCCGCCGGGCCCCGTGGGGCTACGCCTTCGACGTGCCGTACCGGGACGAGGAGGCGGTCGGCGACATCAAGCAGATCTGGGAGCCGTCCCGGCACCAGTACCTCACCGTGCTCGCCGCCGCCTACGCGGTCACCGGGGACGAGCGGTACGCGGAGCGCGTGGCCGAGCACCTGCGGTCGTGGTGGGCGGCCAACACGCCGCTGCGCGGGGTGCACTGGACCAGCGGCATCGAGCTGGGCATCCGGCTGCTGTCCTGGGTGTGGGTGCGCCGGCTGCTCGACGGCTGGCCGGGCGCGGCCGGTCTGTTCGAGGACAACCCGGTGGCGCGCCGGCAGATCTGGCACCACCAGCGCTGGCTGGCCGCGTTCCCCAGCCGGGGGTCCTCGGCGAACAACCACGTCATCGCCGAGGCCGCCGGGCAGTTCGCCGCGGCGTGCGCGTTCGGCTGGTTCCCGTCGTCGGCGCGCTGGCGGGCCGACGCGATGCGGTCGCTCGACCGGCATCTGCGTGCGAACACCTTCCTGTCCGGCCTCAACCGCGAGCTGGCGACCGAGTACCACGGTCTGGTCCTGGAGCTCGGCCTGGCCGCGGTGGCCGAGGCGGACGCCGCCGGCGTGCCGGTCCCCGCGACGGTCCGGCTGGTCCTGCTGCGGATGACCGACGCGCTCGCCGCCGTCGTGGACGACCGGCTGCGGCCGCCGCGTCAGGGCGACGCGGACGACGGGCACGGTCTGATCGTGGACGGCGCCGGCACCGAACGGTGGGGCTCGCTGCTCGCCACCGGGGACGCCGTGTTCGGCCGGCTCCCCTGGTGGCCCGCGGTGACCGGCACCGACGTGCGCACGCCGCTGCTCGCGGCGCTCGTCCGGCCGTACGCCGAGGCCGGAGGCGCGCCGGCCGTGTCCCGGCCGGCCGCCCGGCCGGACCACTTCGCCGACGCGGGCATGACCATCCTGCGCGGCCCGGAGGGCATCTGGTGCCGCTGCGACGCGGGCCCGCACGGGTTCCTGTCCATCGCCGCGCACGCCCACGCGGACGCGCTGTCCGTGGAGGTCCGGCACGACGGGGTCGACGTGCTCGCCGACCCGGGGACGTTCTGCTACCACGGCCAGCCCGAGTGGCGGGGGTACTTCCGGTCGACCCTCGGCCACAACACCCTGTCCCTGGACGACGCCGACCAGTCGGTCTCCGGCGGCCCGTTCCTGTGGACCCGGCACGCCTCCAGCCGGGTGCTGGTCGCGGACACGGCCGGCGGCGCCGGCGGGGGAACGGCCCGCTGGTCCGCCGAGCACGACGGCTACCAGCCCTCCGTCCACCGCCGCACGGTGGAGCTGACGGCCGAGAGCGGTGAGCTGACCGTGGTCGACGAGGTGGACGGCCCGCGCCGGGCCGTCCGGCTGGCGTTCCACCTCGGTCCGGCGATCACCGCGGAGCTGGAGGGGAGCCGGGCGGTGCTCACCTGGACCCGGGACGGCGAGGACCGCTCCGCGGTGCTCGACCTGCCCGGGGAGCTGTCCTGGCGGGCGCATCGCGGCGAGAGCGAACCGCCGCTGGGCTGGTACTCCGCCGGCTTCGGGCGCAAGGAGCCCGCCACCACGCTGGTGGGCACCGGGTTCACCGACGGCGCGCAGGGGTTCACGACCGTGCTCGGGTTCCGCGGCTAGTGGGGGAAGGCTTGGGGATCAACTGGCGGCACCGGGTGCTGCCCGCGGCAGCGCTCGCGCTGGCGCTGCTCGCGGCGACCGGCTGCGAGAGCGGCACGCCGGGCGCGTCCGGCGCGCGTCCGGCGCCGACCACCGCGCGTCCGGCGCCGACGGC
>NZ_JBFPNH010000072.1:0-20355 GCF_040815545.1 Streptomyces sp. LMG1-1-1.1
CCCGGAAGCTAAGCCTTTCAGCGCCGATGGTACTGCAGGGGGGACCCTGTGGGAGAGTAGGACGCCGCCGAACAATTTTTAGCCTCAACCCCCGGACATTGTCCGGGGGTTGAGGCATTTTTGCGTTGTGGTGGCGGAAGGGACCCCGTGCGGGGTGAGGGGGTGGCTGAGGGTAAGGTCGGGGGGCAATGTCGGCACCAGCCCAGCAGGAGGCCCCCGGGTGGAGGTCCAGGAGACTCGCGTTCAGACGGACCGGGTCCTCACCATCCCCAACATTCTCAGCATGGCGCGCCTTGCCGGCGTGCCGCTGTTTCTGTGGCTGATTCTCCGTCCGGAGTTCGGCGGGCCCAACAGCGACGGGTGGGCGCTCCTCGTCCTGATGCTCAGTGGTGTCAGCGACTATCTCGACGGCAAGCTCGCGCGGCGCTGGAACCAGATCAGCAACCTCGGCCGGCTGCTCGATCCGGCCGCCGACCGGCTGTACATCCTGTCGACACTGGTGGGACTCACCTGGCGCGAGATCCTGCCGCTGTGGCTGACCGCCGCGCTTCTGGCGCGCGAGGCCATGTTGCTGGTGATGGTGGGAATCCTCCGGAGGCACGGCTACCCGCCGCCGCAGGTGAACTTCCTCGGCAAAGCTGCCACTTTCAACTTGATGTACGCGTTCCCGTTGCTGCTTCTCAGTGACGGAACGGGCTGGCTCTCGTCACTCGCTGAAGTTTTCGGGTGGGCCTTCGCCGGATGGGGTACAACTCTGTATTGGTGGGCAGGGATCCTCTACGTGGTCCAGGTCCGTCGACTCGTGAAGGCGGATACATCGGCCGATTGAGCCCGTCCGTCCTGTGTCGAGCAGTGTCGCCGGCAACAACGAGGACATCCCAGGGCTACTGAGCGGACAGGTGAAGTCGGCAGGACCGTCGTCTCTTCAAGGAGGACGCTTCCGACATGAAGGCCGTCGTGATGGCCGGTGGCGAAGGAACACGCCTTCGCCCTATGACCTCGAGCATGCCCAAGCCTCTGTTGCCGGTGGTGAACCGGCCGATCATGGAGCACGTCCTACGACTGCTCAAGAGGCACGGTCTCAACGAGACCGTCGTTACCGTGCAGTTTCTCGCTTCCCTCGTCAGGAACTACTTCGGCGACGGCGAGGAGCTCGGGATGGAGCTCACGTATGCCAACGAGGAGAAGCCACTCGGTACAGCGGGAAGTGTGAAGAACGCCGAGGAAGCGTTGAAGGACGACGCTTTCCTCGTCATCTCGGGTGACGCGCTCACCGACTTCGACCTGACCGATCTGATCTCTTTCCACAAGGAGAAGGGCGCCCTCGTCACGGTCTGTCTGACCAGGGTGCCGAATCCGCTGGAATTCGGGATCACGATCGTCGACGAAGAGGGAAAGGTCGAGCGCTTCCTGGAGAAACCCACCTGGGGGCAGGTCTTCTCGGACACCGTGAACACGGGTATCTACGTGATGGAGCCCGAGGTCTTCGACTACGTCGAGGCGGACGTTCCGGTGGACTGGTCGGGAGATGTCTTCCCGCGGCTGATGAAGGACGGCAAGCCGATCTACGGCTATGTCGCCGAGGGCTACTGGGAGGACGTCGGCACCCATGAGAGCTATGTGAAGGCCCAGGCGGACGTCCTGGAAGGCAAGGTCCAGGTCGACATCGACGGCTTCGAGATCTCGCCGGGGGTCTGGGTCTCCGAGGGCGCCGAGGTGCATCCCGACGCCGAGCTTCGCGGGCCGCTGTACATCGGTGACTACGCCAAGGTCGAGGCCGGTGCCGAGATCCGCGAGCACACCGTCATCGGCTCGAACGTCGTCGTCAAGAGCGGCGCCTTCCTGCACAAGGCCGTCGTCCACGACAACGTGTACATCGGCCAGCAGAGCAATCTGCGCGGCTGTGTGATCGGGAAGAACACCGACATCATGCGGGCCGCCCGGATCGAGGACGGGGCCGTCATCGGGGACGAGTGCCTGATCGGTGAGGAATCGATCGTGCAGGGCAACGTCCGGGTGTATCCGTTCAAGACGATCGAGGCCGGCGCCTTCGTCAACACGTCGGTCATCTGGGAGTCCCGGGGACAGGCCCATCTCTTCGGGGCGCGGGGCGTCTCCGGGATCCTGAACGTGGAGATCACGCCCGAGCTGGCCGTGCGGCTGGCGGGAGCGTACGCGACGACCCTGAAGAAGGGGTCGACGGTCACCACCGCGCGCGACCACTCCAGGGGTGCGCGGGCGCTGAAGCGGGCCGTTATCTCGGCGCTGCAGGCCAGTGCCATCGACGTACGGGATCTGGAGAACGTACCGCTGCCGGTGGCGCGACAGCAGACCGCGCGGGGAAGCGCCGGCGGGATCATGGTGCGGACCTCGCCCGGAGTGCCGGACTCCGTGGACATCATGTTCTTCGACGAAAGGGGTGCGGACCTCTCGCAGGGCGGGCAGCGGAAGCTCGACCGGGTGTTCGCGCGGCAGGAGTACCGGCGGGCCTTCCCCGGGGAGATCGGCGACCTGTCGTTCCCGGCGAGCGTGTTCGACTCGTACACCGGCTCGCTGCTGAGGAACGTCGACACGTCCGGGATCGCCGAGGCGGGGCTGAAGGTCGTCGTGGACGCCTCCAACGGGAGTGCGGGGCTCGTACTGCCCAGCCTGCTCGGGCGGCTCCAGGTCGACTCGCTGACGATCAACCCCGGGCTCGACGAGTCGCGGCCCACCGAGTCGGCCGAGAGCCGGCGGGCCGGGCTCGTGCGACTGGGCGAGATCGTGGCGTCGGCGCGGGCCGCGTTCGGGGTGCGGTTCGACCCGGTCGGCGAGCGGCTCTCGCTCGTGGACGAGCGGGGGCGGATCATCGAGGACGACCGCGCGCTCCTGGTGATGCTCGACCTGGTGGCGGCCGAGCGGCGGTCGGGGCGGGTCGCGCTGCCGGTGACGACCACGCGGATCGCGGAGCAGGTCGCCGCCTACCACGGCACCCAGGTGGAATGGACGACGACCTCGCCGGACGACCTCACGAGAGTCGGGCGGGAGGAGTCGACGATCTTCGGCGGTGACGGGCGCGGCGGGTTCATCGTGCCCGAGTTCAGCAGTGTCTTCGACGGGGCCGCCGCGTTCGTGCGGCTGATCGGGCTGGTGGCGCGGACACAGCTCACGCTGAGCCAGATCGACGCGCGGATCCCGCGGGCGCACGTCCTCAAGAGGGACATCGCGACCCCGTGGGCCGTGAAGGGTCTGGTGATGCGCCGGGTGGTGGAGGCGGCGGGGAGCCGGTCCGTGGACACCACCGACGGGGTACGGGTGGTCGAGGCGGACGGGCGCTGGGTGATGGTGCTGCCCGACCCGGCCGAGGCCGTCACCCATCTGTGGGCGGAGGGGCCCGACGACGCCTCCGCGCAGGCCCTGCTCGACGAGTGGGCCGAGGTGGTCGACAGCGCAGGTCGCTGACGGATCGGCGTGTCAGGCCGGGAGGTGCCCGTGGGGTGTCTCCCGGCCTGGGACGGGGGGCATTCGGCGGTAGGCCGTGCGACGTGCGACGATGTGCGGCATGTCGCAGCAGCCCCCCGTTCGGAGCACCGGATCACCGCCGCCGCGCCCGGACGCGTCGATGTCGCTGCTGAACAACGTGATAGACCACGCGCTCGACGACGGGTACGCCGAGGCGACGGCCCGGCGTGCGGCCGACGGCACCGGGATGCCCCGTAGCGTGCGCGCCAAGCTCGGTGTCGCGGCCGGCCTCCTGCTCGCGGCCGCCGTGGTGACCGTCGGCGCGGCCGAGGCGCGGATCTCCGCGCCGGTCGTCGCCAAGGAGCGGCAGGAGCTGATCGACCGGATCGAGGCGGAGACCTCGACCGCGGATCGGCTGGAGCAGGACATCGAGCGGATCCGGAGCGAGGTCGGGAACCGTCAGCGGCAGGCGCTGCAGCAGCACGGTGGCGACCAGGCCGAGCTCGTGGCACTGCTCTCGGGAGCGACCGCGGTCCACGGACCGGGCGTGAAGCTCGTGATCGACGACGCCAAGGGCACCGACGCCGGTGGCGGCGGGCCGAGGGAGAGCAGCGGCTTCTCCGACACGGGCCGGGTGCGCGACCGGGACATGCAGCGCGTGATCAACGGGCTGTGGGAGTCGGGCGCCGAGGCCGTCGCGATCAACGGGCAGCGGCTGACGTCGCTGTCCGCGATCAGGGCCGCCGGCGACGCCATACTGGTCGACAACCGGCCGCTGGTGCCGCCGTACACCGTGCTCGCGATCGGGGACGGGCAGCGGCTGAGCACCGCGTTCCAGGACAGTGCCGACGGGCAGTACCTGCACGCGTTGGTGGAGAACTTCGGGATCAGGAGCGGCATCTCGGCCGAGGGCGATGTGAGCCTGCCGGCCGCGCCGAGTCTGACCGTACGTACCGCAGAGCCGAGGGGGGCCGGGGCGGCGACGCCGTCCGGTCGGGCCACGGCCGACACAGGGAAGGGCACATCGTGATCGCCGTACTGGGCCTGATCGTCGGAGTCGTGGTCGGACTGTTGGTCCGACCCGAGGTTCCGGCGGTGGTCGAGCCCTATCTTCCGATCGCCGTGGTCGCCGCCCTCGACGCGGTGTTCGGCGGCCTGAGGGCCATGCTCGACGGCATCTTCGTCGACAAGGTCTTCGTGGTGTCGTTCCTGTCCAACGTGGTGGTGGCCGCGCTGATCGTCTTCCTCGGCGACAAGCTGGGCGTGGGCGCGCAGCTGTCGACCGGTGTGGTCGTCGTGCTCGGCATCCGGATCTTCTCCAACGCGGCCGCCATTCGGCGCCACGTCTTCCGGGCGTGAGGCCGATGAGCGAGAACCCCCAGAACTCCGAGAACTCCGAGAACCCGGAGAGTTCCGAGAGCGCCGGCGGCGCCGAGGGCCCGCGGACGCCTGAGCGGCGGGTGCCGGAGGAGCCGCGGGAGGCCGAGGGCGCCGGGAAGCCGGACGAGTCCGCGGTGCCGGAAGGTCCCGCAGGGAACGACGTCGTGCGTGACGACGTCCCGGTGCCCGTGCCGCCGGCGGCGGAGGCCGGGGCAGAGGCGACCGGGCGCGGGAGGCTGGCCTCCGCGCTGTGGCCGCCGCGGGTGACGCGGGCCCAACTCATCGTCGCGCTCCTGCTGTTCGTCCTCGGTCTGGGGCTGGCCATCCAGGTCTCGTCGACCAGTGAGAACAGCGCCCTGCGCGGCGCACGCCAGGAGGACCTGGTGCGGATCCTCGACGAGCTCGACGACCGCACGCAGCGCCTGGAGGACGAGCAGGCGCGGCTGGAGAAGCAGCGCTCCGAGCTGGAGTCCAGCTCGGACCAGGCCGAAGAGGCCCGCAAGCAGACCCAGGAGAAAGAGCAGCAGCTCGGCATCCTGGCCGGAACGGTCGCCGCCCAGGGGCCCGGCATCACCCTGACCGTGGGCGACCCCGGCGGTGCCGTCGAGTCGGACATGCTGCTCGACGCCATCCAGGAGCTGCGCGCGGCGGGTGCCGAGGCGATCCAGGTCAACGGTGTGCGCGTGGTCGCGGACAGTTATTTCACCGGCAGCGGTGAAGACATGCGTATTGATGGAACGAAGGTGGGTGCTCCGTACGTCTTCAAGGTCATCGGCAAGCCGGAGGATCTCGAGCCCGCGCTCAACATTCCCGGCGGTGTCGTGCAGACCCTGGAGAAGGAGCAGGCCACGGCCACGGTGGAGCGGTCGGCGAAGATCGTCGTCGACGCCTTGCGACCCGCGAAGCGGCCTGACTACGCTCAGTCGTCCTCGCAGTGAGAGGGGACGAGGGGGTCCCGCGACAAGGGCATGGCGTTGCGGGGGGTCGGCGCACCACAACGGTGGTGCGTGGTGGAAACTGTCCGGAGGATGCGGACGTTGTGAAGGTGTCCGGGTCGGCAGGTGTGATGGATCTCGGTTCGTCCTGCCCCACGGGCGGGTCTGTTTCGGTCAAGGGGAATCGCCCGTGAAGTTGTTTGCGAAGTTGTTCGGCAAGAGCGCACGCGAGGACGGCGGCAACGCCCGGCACCGCGCGCCGCGCCACGCCCAGGGCGAGGAGCAGGGTGGCGAACGCCCGCTCTTCCGCGATGAGGTCGGCGGTGACATTCCGGGCACTCAGGGCGCGTCGTCTGTTGACCCCGCCGGGGCTGCCCGCATAGGTTTCGGAGAACCATCAACCTCAAGTACGGGTGGAGGGTTTACCCCCGATCCGTATGCGACACAGACCTCCGCGGGAATGCCGCGACAGGAGGACGCGTCCATGCCGGTGTGTACGAGGTGCGGTCACCGCAACACGGCCGACAGCCGCTTCTGCTCCCACTGCGGCACGCCGCTGCGGGGCGGGGTCGCCGCCGAGCGCGCGTCGGAGACGACGTCCACGATCTCCATCTCGGGCCTCGAGGCGTACGACGCCGAGGTCACCGGCCAGACGCAGCTGCCGTCGCTCTCTCCCGAGGCGCTGGCGGCCGTGGAGGCGCTGCCCCTGGGCTCCGCGCTCCTCGTGGTGCGCCGGGGACCGAACTCCGGCAGCCGCTTCCTCCTCGACGGCGAGCTGACCACGGCCGGCCGTCACCCGCAGAGCGACATCTTCCTGGACGACTTCACGGTCTCCAGGCGCCACGTCGAGTTCCGCCGGGCGCAGGACGGCAGCTTCACCGTCGCCGACGTCGGCAGCCTCAACGGCACGTACGTCAACCGTGAGCCGATCGACTCGGTCGTTCTGTCCAACGGCGACGAGGTGCAGATCGGCAAGTACCGGCTGGTCTTCTACTCGAGCCAGCGAGGCGTGTGACGCCTCGGAGAAGCCCTTCAGGGAAGGTCCATGCTGCGAACACCGACGGGCGGTGCCGGATCCGGCACCGCCACCGCGGGCGACCGGCTGGTCAGCATCGGCACGGTGCTGAACCAGCTGCGCGACGAATTTCCCGAAGTGACGATCTCCAAGATCCGGTTCCTGGAGGCCGAGGGGCTGGTCGAGCCCCGGCGGACGGCCTCCGGATACCGGAAGTTCAGCCCGCAGGACGTGGAGCGGCTCGCCCTGATCCTGCGGATGCAGCGGGACCACTACCTTCCGCTGAAGGTCATCCGTGAGCACCTCGACGCCCTCGCCCGCGGGGAGCAGATCAAGCTCCCGGCGCCCGGGCGCCGACGGGATCTCGTCGAGGGTGCCTGGGAGCCGGACGCGGAGCCGCCGACCGCCGCGCGGATCGGACGGGCCGAGCTGATCGCCGCGGCCGAGGTGACCGAGACCGAGCTCGCCGAGTGGGAGTCGTACGGCCTGATCGCCGAGACGGACGGCGGAGGCTACGACGCGGAGAGCGTGACGGTCGCGAGACTCGTAGCGGATCTGGGGAGATTCGGTCTGGAGCCCCGCCATCTGCGGGCGATGAAGGCCGCCGCCGATCGGGAGGCCGGGCTCATCGAACAGGTGGTCGCGCCCCTGCGCCGGCACCGGAATCCGCAGACCAGGGCCCATGCCGAGGCCACCGCGCAGGAGCTCGCCGCGCAGTCCGTACGGCTGCACGCGGCCTTGGTGCAGACGGCTCTGGGCATCCGGCCGCAGTGACGTCGGGAGGGCCCGACTATCCAAACCGGTCGGGCACGTCCTAGGGTTGCTGTGTGAACGAGCTCGACGTTGTGGGTGTCCGGGTGGAAATGCCCTCCAACCAGCCGATCGTGCTCCTGCGTGAAGTGGGAGGCGATCGG
Source organism: Streptomyces sp. LMG1-1-1.1 (assembly GCF_040815545.1). Taxonomy (NCBI): domain Bacteria; kingdom Bacillati; phylum Actinomycetota; class Actinomycetes; order Kitasatosporales; family Streptomycetaceae; genus Streptomyces; species Streptomyces sp. LMG1-1-1.1. The sequence continues at coordinate 7,686 of NZ_JBFPNH010000072.1, forward strand.
TACCTCCCCATCTGGATCGGACCGGGTGAGGCGACCGCGATCGCCTTCGCCCAGCAGGGGATGGCGCCGCCGCGGCCGCTGACGCACGACCTGTTCAAGGACGTGCTGGAGGCCGTGGGCCAGGAGCTCACCCAGGTCCGCATCACGGATCTGCGTGACGGGGTCTTCTACGCCGAGCTGGTCTTCGCCAGCGGCGTCGAGGTGAGCGCGCGCCCGTCCGACGCGATAGCGCTGGCGCTGCGGACCGGTACGCCGATCTTCGGCAGTGACGGTGTGCTGGACGACGCCGGCATCGCGATTCCGGATGAGCAGGAGGACGAGGTGGAGAAGTTCCGCGAGTTCCTCGACCAGATCTCACCGGAGGACTTCGGGACCAACAGCCAGTGAGGCGCGACGCCGCGGCCGGAGGCCGTTCGCGGGGTGCCGTCAGAGCATTCGAGTAGCCTTTCCCCGGTGAGAGATTAGGGAAACCACTCTCAGGGTGATTATCACTCGGCGTGCCGAGTGTGGCGATCGTTGACGCACCCCTGGTGACTGCCTACCTTCGTGTGGGCAGGTCAAGGACGGAGGGTCGGCGTGATGAGCAGCGCGGACGGTACGGCAGGTAGCTCGCTCGGACGGGTGTCCGGGGAGAGCGGTCCGTATCCGCTTCACGGCAGTGTGGGCGACTTCGGGACGGATGCGAACGCCGGCGCGGCGGAAGAGGCGGTCGGCTATCGCGGACCGACGGCCTGCGCGGCCGCCGGGATCACCTATCGGCAGTTGGACTACTGGGCGCGCACCGGGCTCGTGGAGCCGAGCGTGCGGCCCGCCTACGGGTCGGGGACGCAGCGGCTGTACAGCTTCCGCGACGTCGTCGTGCTGAAGATCGTCAAGCGCTTCCTCGACACCGGGGTGGCGCTGCAGAACATCAGGGCCGCGGTGCAGCACCTGCGTGCCCGTGGCTTCCGCGATCTGGAGCGGATGACGCTCATGAGCGACGGGGCCACGGTCTACGAGTGCTCCTCGCCGGACGAGGTCGTCGACCTGCTCCAGGGCGGGCAGGGCGTCTTCGGGATCGCCGTCGGGGTGGTGTGGCGGGACGTCGAGGCGGCGCTCTCGCAGCTGCACGGGGAGCGCGTCGACACGGGCGAGACGCTCGTCGGGAACAACCCGGGTGACGAGCTCGCCAGGCGGCGGCGCGACAAGGCCGTCTGAGCGGGCCCCTGGCCGTCGCGGCCCCGCCGATGCGGTGCGGGGCCGTTGTCAGTGGCGTAAGGCAGCATCGGAACCGTGAGAGCCGCGCCGACGATCCTGCATCTCGACATGGATGCGTTCTTCGCCGCCGCCGAGCAGGCGGCGAAACCCAGCCTGCGCGGAAAGCCCGTCGTGGTCGGCGGTCTCGGGCCGCGGGGCGTCGTCGCTACGGCCTCCTACGAGGCGCGGCGCTTCGGGGTGCATTCGGCGATGCCGATGGGGCAGGCGCGGCGGCTCGCGCCGAACGCCGCCTATCTGGTGCCGCGGTTCGCCTTCTACCGGTCGATCAGCGAGCAGGTGATGGAGCTGCTGGGCCGGCTGTCGCCGCTCGTGGAGCCGCTCAGCCTGGACGAGGCGTTCGTCGACCTGGAGGCCGGGGGCGTCGCCGACGACAGTGCGAGCGCGCGGGCGGCGGGGGAGAGGCTGCGGGTCGACATCCTGGCGACGACGGGGCTGACGGGGTCCGTGGGGCTCGCGGGGTCGAAGATGATCGCGAAGATCGCGTCCGAGGAGGCCAAGCCGAACGGGCTCGTGCTCATCGAGCCCGGCACCGAGAGGGATCTGCTCGGGCCGCGGTCGGTGCGCATCCTGCCCGGGGTCGGGCCCGCGACCGGGGAGCACCTGCGGCGGGCCGGCATGACCACCGTGTCCGATCTCGCGGAGGCCGGCGAGGACGAGCTCGTACGGCTCCTGGGGCGGGCGCACGGGGCCTCGCTGTACCGGATGGCCCAGGGGTACGACGACCGGCCCGTGGTGGCCGAGCGGGACGCGAAGTCGGTGTCGGTCGAGGACACGTTCGACGTGGACCTGCACGACCGGGTGCGGATCAGGGTCGAGGTGGACCGGCTCGCCGACCGGTGCGTGGGGCGGCTGCGGGCTTCCGGGCACTCGGGGCGGACCATCGTCCTCAAGGTGCGGCGGTACGACTTCTCGACGCTCACCCGGTCCGAGACGCTGCGGGGGCCCACGGACGACCCCGGCGTCGTACGGGAGGCCGTGGGGCGGCTCCTGGAGGCCGTGGACACGACCGGGGGCGTGCGGCTGCTCGGGGTGGGGGTGAGCGGGCTCGCTGACTACACGCAGGAGGACCTGTTCGCGCAGGCGGGCGCGGGCGCGTCCTCGGGTTCGGGTGAAGGCCCGGCTGGGGGGTCCGATGCGGGGGAGGGGGAGGAAGGGGCTGCGGCCGCCTCCGGGGCCGCTGGGGCCCCTGTGGCGGACGTGCGGGACGTGCGGGGCGCCGAGGCTGAGGGAGGTCCTGCCGGGCCCGTGGAGAGGCACTGGGCGCCCGGGCGTGACGTACGGCACGCGGTGTACGGAGCCGGGTGGGTGCAGGGGAGTGGGGTCGGGCGGGTCACCGTCCGGTTCGAGGAGCCGGGGTCGGCGGCGCCGGGGCGGGTCCGGACGTTCGCCGTGGACGACCCGGACCTGGAGGAGGGGGAGCCGCTGCCGTTGGTGGGGTGAGGGCGCCTGGGGTCGGGTGGGGCGGGGGCGGCGCGCCTGGGGCCGGTAGCGGGCGGCGATGACGGGAAGCGCGGGCTGGTAGCCGGCAGCCGGCAGCCGGCAGCGGGCGGCGGCGGGGGCGCGTGCGTGGCGACGGGCGGTGGCGGGAGCCTGCGCCGGTAGCCGGTAGCCGGTAGCCGGTGGCCGGTGGCCGGTGGCCGGTGGCCGGTGGCCGGTGGCCGGTGGCCGGTGGCCGGTAACGGGCGGCGGGCGGAGACGGCGGGGACGCGTGCGCTGGCGCCGGGCGGTAGCCGGTAGCGGGCGGAGGCGGCGGGGCCCACCCGCGCCGCCTGCGCGGGCGGGAGCGGGTGGGCGGGGTGGTGCGGTTGGGCGTGGGCCTCTCAGGGCGGGACGGCTGGTGTCAGGGGCCGTCCTGGCCGGCGAGGCGGCCGAAGTCGGTGTCGGGGTAGTCGGCGGGCGCCGGGGGCAGGGTGAGGCTGTAGTGGCGATAGAGCTGGAGTTCCTGCTCCGGGGAGAGGTGGCGGCCTACGCCGAAGTCGGGGGCGTCCTTGATGAGTGCCCGTTCGTAGGGGATGTGGAGGCCGTCGGCGAGGAGATCGCTGGGCTCCAGAGGGACGAAGGCGTCCCTGCTGAAGAGGCCGGTGCGGACGGCGGCCCATTCCGGGATGCCGGTCGCGTCGTCGAGGTACACCTCGTCCACGGTGCCGATCTTGTGTCCGTTCCGGTCGAACGCCTTGCGGCCGATCAGGCTGCGCGGATCGATGTCGGTCTGCACGGTCCCTCCAACTGGTCGCAACTGCTCTACACCCCTACGAAAGTGCACAACTGGGATGTCGGCCACTTGAGCGAAGGAAGCCACAACCGCGCTGGTAGGCTGGCTGTGGCTGTCGACCCTGTGCGGGAGAGTCCCCCGGAGAAACCTTCCGGAGGGCGCCGAAGGAGCAAATCCTCCCCGGAATCTCTCAGGCCCCTGTACCGCGCGGACGAGGTCACTCTGGAAAGCAGAGCGGTGCCCCCGGCGGCACGCGCTCTCACCGACGGTGAAAGCCGGCGTGCCCTCAGGCGTGCCGGTGAAACTCTCAGGTTGAGATGACAGAGGGGGAGGCCGTCCGGGTACCCGCGCCGTGGTGCCCCTCGCAGGTCGTGACGACCAGGAGGCCTCCGTACATGACCGCCAACCGCACTCCGCTCTCCGAGCTCGAACAGGGCATCCCGTTCGAGCAGCGGCACATCGGGCCCGACGCCGAGGCGCGCGCCAAGATGCTCGCCCAGGTCGGTTACGGCTCGCTCGACGAACTCACCGCCGCCGCGGTGCCGGACGTGATCAAGAACGCCGAGGCGCTGGGGCTGCCCGCCGCCCGCACCGAGGCCGAGGTCCTCGCCGAGCTGCGCACGCTCGCCGACCGCAACCAGGTCCTAGCCCCGATGATCGGCCTCGGCTACTACGGCACCTTCACCCCGCCGGTCATCCTGCGGAACGTCATGGAGAACCCGGCCTGGTACACGGCGTACACGCCGTACCAGCCGGAGATCTCCCAGGGTCGCCTCGAAGCCCTGCTGAACTTCCAGACCATGGTCGCCGACCTGACCGGTCTGCCCACCTCCGGCGCCTCCCTCCTCGACGAGGGCACCGCCGCCGCCGAGGCCATGGCGCTGTCCCGCCGTGTCGGCAAGGTCAAGAACGGCGTCTTCCTCATCGACGCCGACGCCCTGCCGCAGACGATCGCCGTCATCGAGACCCGCGCCGAGCCGACCGGTGTCGAGGTCGTCGTCGCCGACCTGAGCGAGGGCATCCCCGCCGAGGTCGCCGAGCGCGGTGTCTTCGGTGTGCTCCTCCAGTACCCGGGCGCCTCCGGTGCCGTCCGCGACATCAAGCCGCTGATCGACGCCGCCCACGAGCTCGGCGCGATCGTGACCGTCGCCGCCGACCTGCTCGCGCTCACGCTGCTCACCTCGCCCGGTGAGCTCGGGGCCGACATCGCCGTCGGAACGACGCAGCGCTTCGGCGTGCCGATGGGCTTCGGCGGTCCGCACGCCGGCTACATGGCCGTCCAGGACAAGCACGCCCGCTCCCTGCCCGGCCGTCTGGTGGGCGTCTCCGTCGACGCCGACGGCAACCGCGCGTACCGCCTGGCCCTGCAGACCCGCGAGCAGCACATCCGCCGCGAGAAGGCCACCAGCAACATCTGTACCGCTCAGGTGCTGCTCGCCGTCATGGCCGGCATGTACGCCGTCTACCACGGCCCGGACGGCCTGAAGCAGATCGCGCAGCGCACGCACCGCTACGCCGCCATCCTCGCCGCGGGTCTGACCGCCGGGGGCGTCGAGCTCACCCAGGGCGCCTTCTTCGACACCCTCACCGCCCGCGTCCCGGGCAAGGCCGACGAGGTCGTCGCCGCCGCCCGCGAGGCCGGCGTGAACCTCCACCGCGTCGACGGCGACCTCGTGTCGATCTCGTGCGACGAGACCACCGGGCGCGAGCAGCTCGCCGCCGTGTGGGGCGCCTTCGGCGTCACCGCCGACATCGAGGCCCTGGACCTCGTCGTCGAGGACACGCTGCCCGCCGGGCTGCTGCGCTCCGACGCGTACCTGACCCACCCGGTCTTCCACGCGCACCGCTCCGAGACCTCGATGCTGCGCTACCTGCGCAAGCTCGCGGACCGCGACTACGCGCTGGACCGCGGCATGATCCCGCTCGGCTCCTGCACGATGAAGCTGAACGCCACGACCGAGATGGAGCCGGTGACCTGGCCCGAGTTCGGCCAGATCCACCCCTTCGCCCCGATCGAGCAGGCGCAGGGCTACGTCACGCTCATCACCGAGCTCGAGGAGCGCCTCGCCGAGGTCACCGGCTACGACAAGGTGTCGATCCAGCCGAACGCCGGTTCGCAGGGCGAGCTGGCCGGCCTGCTCGCCGTCCGCGCGTACCACCGCGCCAACGGCGACCTCCAGCGCACGGTCTGCCTCATCCCGTCCTCCGCGCACGGCACCAACGCCGCCTCCGCGGTGATGGCCGGCATGAAGGTCGTCGTCGTGAAGACCGCCGACGACGGCGAGGTCGACGTCGAGGACCTGCGGGCCAAGATCGCGCAGTACCGCGACGAGCTGTCGGTGCTGATGATCACCTACCCGTCCACGCACGGTGTGTTCGAGGAGCACGTCGCCGACATCTGCGCCGAGGTCCACGAGGCCGGCGGCCAGGTGTACGTCGACGGTGCCAACCTGAACGCGCTGGTCGGTCTGGCCAAGCCGGGCAAGTTCGGCGGCGACGTCTCGCACCTGAACCTGCACAAGACCTTCTGCATCCCGCACGGCGGCGGCGGCCCCGGCGTCGGCCCGGTCGGCGTCCGCGCCCACCTCGCCCCGTACCTGCCGAACCACCCGCTCCAGCCCACCGCGGGCCCGGAGACCGGCGTCGGCCCGATCTCGGCCGCCCCGTGGGGCTCCGCGGGCATCCTGCCGATCTCGTGGTCGTACGTGCGCCTGATGGGCGGCGAGGGCCTCAAGCGCGCCACCCAGGTCGCGGTCCTCGCGGCGAACTACATCGCCAAGCGCCTCGAGCCGCACTTCCCGGTGCTCTACACCGGCCCGGCCGGTCTGGTCGCCCACGAGTGCATCGTGGACCTGCGCCCGCTGTCGAAGGCGACCGGCGTCACCGTCGACGACATCGCGAAGCGCCTCATCGACTACGGCTTCCACGCGCCGACGATGTCCTTCCCGGTGGCCGGCACGCTGATGATCGAGCCGACCGAGTCCGAGGACCTCACCGAGCTCGACCGCTTCTGCGACACGATGATCGCGATCCGCGGCGAGATCGAGAAGGTCGCCGCGGGCCAGTGGCCCGCCGACGACAACCCGCTGCACAACGCGCCGCACACCGCGGCCGCGCTGGGCGGCGAGTGGAACCACGCCTACACCCGTGACGAGGCCGTCTTCCCGGCCGGCGTCTCGGCCGCCGACAAGTACTGGCCGCCGGTGCGCCGCATCGACGGCGCCTTCGGCGACCGGAACCTGGTCTGCTCGTGCCCGCCGATGGACGAGTACGACAACTGAGCACGAGCCGAGGGCCGGTTCGGAGGATCTCCTCCGGGCCGGCCCTCGGCGTTCTCCCTCGAACGGTGCCGCCGCCCCCTCAGGCGGCGGTGGTCACCTGGCCCGCGGTCAGCGCCCGGTGGGGGGCGATGATCTGCCCGTTCGGCAGCAGTTCACCGGTGTCCTCGAAGAGCAGGACGCCGTTGCACAGCAGGCTCCAGCCCTGCTCCGGGTGGTGTGCCATCAGTCGGGCCGCCTCCCTGTCGGCGGAGTCGGCGGTCGGACAGGCAGGCTGGTGCTGGCACATGGGTGGGTTCTCTCGCTGCGTCGTAGTGGATGTCCTGCGGCTCTTCGCGCTCATCGCCGCCCCCGTCGGTCGGTTCGGTTCCGATCCCAGTCTTGCCCCACGGACGGTCATCCGCAGGTATTTCGCGGCAGCTCGTCCTCTCCGGGGAAGACGCGTCACCCGCAGGGGCGGTTCAGGTCAACTGCACCGTCTCTTCGGGTGGTTCGGGGTGGTCCGAGCGGGCTAGTCCGTACGGGAGGGGTGTTCGGGCGCTCCGTTCGGGCGTGCGGCTCGGGCAGCAGTGCGCCCCGTGACCCGGCCGGGTCACGGGGCGGGGCGGCGCGTGCGGTGGATCAGGCGGGCGCCGCCGAGCCCAGGAGGGGCGGCGGCGCGAGACGCGTACTGAGCACGGGCAGGAGATCGGCGACCTGGTAGGCCTGGTGGGCCGCGATCCCCGGCGGTGCGGGGGCGAGCGGCACCATCAGGTCGGCGGCGGCCGGGGCGACGGCGGTGCCTTCGGAGTCCGGGCCGGCGTGCAGCCAGAGGGTCAGCATGTAGAGCTCCGGTACGGAGAGCAGCCTCGGCTCGTACGCGACGGGCAGCGCCTCGGCCTGGAGCAGGGCCCGTTCCGTGGCGGTGACGTACGGCCCCTCGAAGAAGTGCGAGAACGTCCAGCCGTCCGGGGTGAGCATGGTGTCCGCGGCGGCGATCGCCCGGTCCCCGTGCCGGATCAGGAAACGCCAGCCGGCGAGCCGGGTGCGGGGCGCGGTCCCGGGTGCCCCGGTGACGCCGAGGACGTGCACGGGCAGCGGGTGTTCGGGGCTCAGTGGTCCCTGCGCGGCCCGGAGGGCGGGCGTTCGGGCCTCGCGGACGGCGGTCGGTGAGCCGAGGGCCGCGAGGACACTGCGGAGGGCCGGCGCAGGGGCCGGGGAGGGTCGGAGCATGGTGGGTCGCCTCTCACTCAGGAGACACGGTGATGCGTGGGCAGGTACGACGGCGCTGTCGGCGGCGGGGCCAGAGAGGGGCCATGAGGCCATGGCCGGGCGCCAACACTCTGCCTCGTCCGCGGAGTTTATACGACACGTGTTCACACAGTGTTTCCGCTAGACGTCGCCGATATTCCTGACAAGGCGTCATCAGGCCGTATTCAAGGCGAGTTGAAGCGGAATCGTGACCTTCCCGGCGCTCTCACCTGCGATTCCCGCGCGGCATCGGACGGCCGAATTCCGACCCCGTCCGACTTCGAGAAACCCGGCAATAGGACATTGGTATATGTCGATTGTTCCATGACCTCGGGATGTGCCGGTGGAGCACTCGGTCCAGCCTATCGTCCGACGGCTCACTTCCGCAGGCGTTGTGGATCAGCGGGGTGGGCATCATCGTCCGTGACACGCGGCCGTCGACGGCGGCTGCCCGCTCGGGGAGGGACGCTTCGATGGGGGAGAAGGTCGTGGCCGACGGGTTCGGCCCGTCCGACCGGCAGCAGTACCGGAGAAAGCTCCAGCAGTGCCTGGCGGGACTCGCGAGACTGCTGGCGGAGAAGAGGTTCGACCGCCCGCGCAATCTCATGGGCGTGGAGATCGAACTCAATCTCGCCGGTCCCGACGGACTGCCCCGCATGCTGAACGCACCCGTTCTGGAAAAGATCGCGAGCGCCGATTTCCAGACCGAACTCGGATTGTTCAACCTCGAAGTGAACATCGCCCCCCACCAGCTGGGCGGGCGCGTATTCGACCGGCTCGCGGAAGAGATCGGCACCGGCCTCGGATATGCCGACCGCAAGGCCGCCGAACTCGACGCGGGCGTCGTCATGATCGGCATACTGCCCACGCTCGCGCAGAGCGACCTCGTCTTCGAGAACCTGTCGGCCGCCGACCGCTACACGCTCCTCAACGACCAGATCCTCGCCGCCCGCGGCGAGGACTTCACGCTGGACATCCACGGCGTCGAACGCCTCCTCTGCACCTCGGAGTCGATCGTGCCGGAAGCGGCCTGCACCTCGGTGCAGCTCCACCTCCAGGTGACGCCCGCCCGGTTCGCCGCCGTGTGGAACGCGGCGCAGGCGGTGTCGGGCGTCCAGATCGCGCTCGGCGCCAACGCGCCCTTCGTCTTCGGCCGCGAGCTGTGGCGCGAGTCCCGGCCACCGCTCTTCCTGCAGGCCACCGACACCCGGCCGCCCGAGCTCCAGTCCCAGGGCGTCCGGCCGCGCACCTGGTTCGGGGAGCGGTGGGTGGACTCGGTGTACGACCTCTTCGAGGAGAACGTCCGCTACTTCCCCGCCCTGCTGCCCCTCTGCGACGAGGAGGAACCGCTCCTCGTCCTCGACGGGGGCGGGGTGCCGCGCCTCCAGGAACTCGTCCTGCACAACGGCACGATCTACCGCTGGAACCGGCCGGTGTACGGCTGGGTCGACGGCGTGCCGCACCTGCGCGTCGAGAACCGCGTCCTGCCGGCGGGCCCGACCGTCGCCGACGTGATCGCCAACGCCGCCTTCTACTACGGCCTCGTGCGCTCGCTCGCCGACGACCCCCGGCCGGTGTGGAAGCGGATGGCGTTCCAGGACGCCGAGGCCAACTTCGACGCGGCCTGCCGCCACGGCATCGAGGCGGAACTGCGCTGGCCCCGGTCCGGCCGCGCGGGCGGGATCGCCACCCTGCCCGCCGTACGGCTCGTCCTCGACGAGCTGCTGCCGCTGGCCGCGGCGGGGCTCGACGCCTGGCACATCGAGCCCGCGGACCGCGACCACTACCTCGGGATCATCGAGCAGCGCTGTCTGCGACGGGTGAACGGCGCGTCCTGGCAGGCCGACACCTTCCACCTGGCCCTGGAATCGGGCCTCGACCGCGAGGCCGCGCTCGCGGCGACCACCCGGCGCTACCGGACGCTCATGCACGAGGGCGAGCCCGTGCACACCTGGCCCGTGGGCATCGACTGACGCCGACGGCGCCCTCCCCCTCCGCGAGACCCGTCCGCCCCCTCGGGCTTTCCGGCGGAGCATGGGTGATCATGTCAAGGTGGTCGCGTCCGGACCGGGACCGATCCGTCCGGCCGAGGCCGCCGGATCGGCGTGCGCCCGCGACGGGAAGTGGAGACAGGTGTGGTGTCGGAGCAATACGTGAGGGACGCTTCCCTGCCGCCGGGCGGCCTGCCGCGCAGGGTGCTGCGCTCCGAGACGCTGATCGTGCTGGCGCTCTCGCTCGGCGCGAGCGCGGTGTCGTCGCTGATCAGCTTCATCGGCTCCCTGACCAAGCCGGGCGCGCTGAAGGAGCAGGCGGCGACCCTCAACGGTTCGTACGCGCCGGGGCGGCCGTGGCTCGACCTGTCCTGGCAGCTCTTCGGCATCGCCACGGCGCTCGTGCCGGTCGTCCTCGTGGCCCACCTGCTGATGCGCGAGGGCGCCGGCATGCGGGCCATCGGCTTCGACCGGACCCGGCCGTGGCCCGACCTCGGCCGCGGGGCCCTGGTCGCCGCGGGGATCGGGAGCGCGGGCCTCGCCTTCTACCTGGCCGCGCGGGCCTCGGGGTTCAACCTGACCGTGGTGCCGGAGTCGCTGCCCGAGGTGTGGTGGAAGTACCCGGTACTGATCCTCTCGGCGATTCAGAACTCCGTCCTGGAGGAGGTCATCGTCGTCGGGTACCTGCTGCGCAGGCTCGGCCAGTTGGGGTGGACCCCGATGGCCGCACTGGTGGCGAGTGCGGTGCTGCGCGGCTCGTACCACCTCTACCAGGGGATCGGCGGCTTCCTCGGCAACGTGGTGATGGGCGTGGTGTTCGTCCTCCTCTACCGCCGCTGGGGCCGGGTCGGGCCGCTGGTCGTGGCACACGCGCTGCTCGACATCGTGGCTTTCGTCGGGTACGGGCTGCTGGCCGGCAAGGTGGGGTGGCTGCCGACCGGGTGACCGGGGGCCGGGTGGCCGCGGCCCGGGTGCCCTGCGCGACCGGGTGGCCGGAGCCGGGGTGCGAGGCCGGGGCGTGCCTTGGGGGAGGGGATGTGAGCAGAGGGGCGTACGGCCGGATCGGCGGTACGCCCCTCTGCCGGTTCCGTACGTCAGGCGTGCAGGTCGCCGTCGATGACCGTCACGGCTCGGCCGGTCAGCAGGGTGCGCTCACCGCGCAGGCGGGTGTGGACGAGACCGGTACGGGCGCCGCCCTGGAATCCGGTGAGGTCCTCGCGGCCGAACCGGGCCGACCAGTAGGGGGCGAGGGCCGTGTGGGCGCTGCCGGTCACCGGGTCCTCGTCGATGCCGACGGCGGGGAAGAAGCCGCGGGAGACGAAGTCGTAGCCGCCGTCCGGGCGTTCGGCGGCGGCGGTGGCGATGACGCCCCGCGAGGAGAGCGCCGCGAGGGCGGCGAAGTCCGGGGTCAGGGAGCGGACCGTGGCCTCGTCGCGCAGCTCGACGACCAGGTCGCCGATGTGGGCGGCGGTGTCGTGGACGGCGACGATCTCGGCACCGAGGGCCTTCGCCAGGCCGTCGGGTACGGGGACGGGCGTCAGGGACGACGTCGGGAAGTCCATCGTGATCGTGCCGTCCGCCGCGGCGGTGGCGCCGAGGACACCGGAGCGGGTCGCGAAGCGGACGGTTCCGCTCGCCTTCCCGGTGGTGTGCAGGACGTGGGCCGTGGCCAGCGTCGCGTGGCCGCACATGTCGACCTCGGTGGTGGGGGTGAACCAGCGCAGGGCCCAGTCCGCGTCCCCGCCGGCCGGAAGCGGGTGGGCGAAGGCCGTCTCGGAGAGGTTGACCTCCGCGGCGACCTGCTGGAGCCAGGTGTCGTCCGGGAAGGAGTCCAGGAGCAGGACTCCGGCGGGGTTGCCGGAGAACGGCCGGTCGGTGAAGGCGTCGACGATTCGGATGCGCATGCCACCGACCGTACAAGGGCCGGAAATCGGTAGGCCAAGGCCAATCGCCGAGAACTGGACCGGCTCCGCCCGGCGTCTCGGGACGAAGGAGCGTGTGCCCACGCTCCGGGGCTCGCGCCGGAGGTTCGGCGCACGGTCACAGGGGGGCTTCGATGATGGTCGGGTATGCGGACGACTGGTGGGCGCTGCTGTTCGTCCCCGTGCTGCTGTGGGTTCCCTTCGGGCCGTTCATCATGGGCGGCATGGGGGTGTGCTGCGCCCTGCGGCCCGACTGGCGCGCGAGGGTGTGGTCGGTGCTGTTGCCGCTCGTGCCCGTCGGGGTCTCCTTCGTCGCCCTGCTGCTGCCCTGGAGCCAGCCGACGCGCACCGACGACTTCATCGGCTACCTCGTCCTGTACGTCCTGGGCATCACGGTGCTGCCGTGGGTGCTGGGGTACGGGACGACCAGGGTGGTGCGGGCGGTGCGGGGGGCTCGTGCCCGGCGGAGGGGGAGCGACGGGGTGGACGCCGCAGGGGCGGCGTAGCCGACGGTTGTCGGTGTACGCCGCCCTGGGGGTGGTGAGGGTGTGGGTGGGCTGGTTCCCGGAGGCGGTTCAGACCTGCGGGCTCCGGTTCGGGTTCGGGTGGGGCGCCTGCCGGGTCACTTCGGGTCGCGGTCGAAGACCGACTTGGACCAGAGGTAGCCGAGGACGGTGAGGGCGAGGCACCAGGCGACGGCGATCCAGCCGTTGTTGCCGATCTCGGTGCCGAGGAGGAGGCCGCGGAGGGTCTCGATGGCGGGGGTGAAGGGCTGGTACT
>NZ_JBFPNH010000073.1:0-17498 GCF_040815545.1 Streptomyces sp. LMG1-1-1.1
CCTGGGCGGCTACGGCTACACCCGCGACTACCCGGTGGAGCGGATGATGCGCGACGCCAAGATCACCCAGATCTACGAGGGCACCAACCAGGTTCAGCGCATCGTGATGGCCCGCAACCTCCCGTAATCGCGGGGCGCCGCAAGGCGAACAGAAGTGTTGCCGGAGGCGGTCATCCGTGCTCGCCTCCGGTCCGCATAGACGCGCGGTTGGGCTAGATTTAGCGCTTCGTACACCCGATCGTGTTAGGGAAGACAATGACGGAAGCGGTGCTGCTGGTCGGCGGACAGGGGACGCGCCTGCGACCCGTCACGGTCAACACCCCCAAGCCGATGGTGCCAGCCGCAGGGGTCCCCTTCCTGGCCCACCAGATAGCCAGGGCCGCGGACGCGGGTGTGACCCACATCGTCATGGCGACCTGCTACCTCGCAGAGGTCTTCGAGCCGTACTTCGGTGACGGCTCCGCGTTCGGCGTCCACCTGGAATACGTCATCGAGGACGAGCCCCTCGGCACCGGCGGAGCCATCCGCAACGCCGCGCGCCGCCTCACCAGCGGGCCCGACGAGCCCGTCCTCGTCTTCAACGGCGACATCCTCACCGGCCTCGACATCCGCGGCCTCGTCGAGTCCCACCAGGCCGCCGAGGCGGACGTCTCCCTGCACCTCGTGCGCGTCGCCGACCCCCGCGCCTTCGGCCTGGTCCCCACCGACGCCGACAGCCGTGTGCTGGCCTTCACGGAGAAGCCGCAGACGCCCGAGGAGATCGTCACCGACCAGATCAACGCCGGCTGCTACGTCTTCCGCCGCTCCGTGATCGACGCCATCCCCGAGGGCCGCCCGGTCTCCGTCGAGCGCGAGACCTTCCCCGGCCTCCTCGCCTCCGGAGCCAAGCTCCACGGCAAGACCGAGGACACGTACTGGCTGGACCTCGGCAAGCCCGAGTCCTTCGTCCAGGCCTCCGCCGACCTCGTGCGCGGCGTCGTCTCCTCCCCGGCCGTGCCCGGCCCCCGCGGCGAGGCCCTGGTGCTTCCCGGTGCCGAGGTGGATCCCGGCGCCAAGCTCGGGGACGGTACCGTGGTAGGAGCCGGTGCACGCATCGAGGCCGGCGCCGTCGTCCAGGGCTCCATCGTGCTCGACGGCGCGACCGTCCGGGCCGGCGCCCAGGTGAGCGCCAGCCTCATCGGCGCGCGCTCGGTCATCGGTGAGCGCACTGTCGTCGACAGCGCGGTCGTCGGCGACGGAGCCAGGGTCGGCGCGGACAACGAGGTACGTGCCGGTGCGCGTGTGTGGTGCGAGGCAGAGCTGCCCGACGCCGCGCTCCGCTTCTCCTCGGACCGATGACCCGGCCCTGAGTCTTCGCGTGTCCCTCGGACCCGACGGGTCCGAGGGGACTCCCGGGCACCCGGAGCGGCCCTCGGGCCCGCTCCACCGGATCTCCAACCTTCAGTCGTCAGTGAGGCAGTAATCCAGTGACAGGTGTGTACCAGAACCCCGGTGCGGATGACGTCGCGACCGGCCATGCGGGCGCTCTTCCCGAGACGTGGGGCCGCACCCCGCTGACCGTGGTCATGCCCACGTACAACGAGGCCGGAAACGTGCCGCGCATGGCCGAACTGCTCATGGATCTCGACATACCCGGCCTGCGGCTGCTCATCGTCGACGACTCCTCCCCGGACGGCACCGGCCAGATAGCCGAGGAGCTCGCCCAGAAGTTCCACGCCGAGGACGGCACCCCGCGCATGTCGGTCATGCACCGCACCGCCAAGGACGGCCTCGGCCGCGCCTACGCGGCCGGCATGAGCAAGGCCGTCGAGGACGGCGCGCGCTACGTCCTCCAGATGGACGCCGACGGCTCCCACCCCGAGGGCAAGGTCGCCGAGATGCTCGGCGTCGCCCTCTCCACCGACGCCGGTCTGGTCGTCGGCAGCCGGTACGTCCCCGGTGGCACCCTCTCCGACGCCTGGGGCGCCCACCGCAAGCTCCTCTCCCGCTGGGCCAACGCCTACGCCAGCACCATCCTCGGCACCCGTGTGCGCGACATCACGGGCGGCTTCAACCTGTGGAGCGCCGACGCGCTGCGCGCCATCGACCTCGGCTCCGTCGGCAGCGCCGGCTACAGCTTCCAGGTCGAGATGAAGTACGCCGCGCTCCGCAAGGGCTTCCAGGTCATGGAGGTGCCGATCCACTTCGAGGACCGCACCGTCGGCGAGTCCAAGATGAACCTGGCCGTGCAGCTGGAGTCCATCGCCATGCCGTGGAAGCTTCGGGTCCGCTCCCGGGGCCGTAAGTGAGCCTCTCCTCCATACGCAGGGACTCCTCGGGAGACGTGGCCCGGGCGTCGGCCGACAGGCCCACCCCGCCGCCCTCCGAGGGGTCCTCGTGGCTCGCCCGGCTCTTCTCCGAGAGCCGGGTGCTCGGGGCGGTGCACGGCGCGCTCCTCCTGGTCGTGACGGCGTTCGTCTTCATGGTGATACGCCTGCCCTGGACCGGCGACCTCGGCGTGCACGCGGCCACGATCCAGCGGCTGCGCCACGACCTGGTCCACCCGGGCAACCCGATGGTGGACTCCGCCACGGACAGCCCGTACTACTCGCCGTGGATGGTCTTCCTGAGCCTGGTCGCCAAGGCGACCGACCTCGACACCTTCCACATCCTGCGCATCGCGGCCGTCCTGAGCCTCGTACTGCTCTTCACGGGCGTCTGGTTCTTCACGCGGACCTTCACCGACCGGCGCGTCGCACCGCCGCTCGCGGTGCTCTGCGTGCTGTTCCTCTGGGGCACCAAGGGCTTCGCCTGGAGCGGCTTCCTCGGCTTCGCCTCGCTCGGCCTGATCATGGCGTACCCGAGCGTCTTCACGCTCGCCCTCGGCATGCACTTCCTGGCCCTCCTCCGGCTCGCCCTGCGGCGCGGCTCGGCCACC
Organism: Streptomyces sp. LMG1-1-1.1; assembly: GCF_040815545.1. Classification (NCBI taxonomy): domain Bacteria; kingdom Bacillati; phylum Actinomycetota; class Actinomycetes; order Kitasatosporales; family Streptomycetaceae; genus Streptomyces; species Streptomyces sp. LMG1-1-1.1. The sequence continues at coordinate 2,918 of NZ_JBFPNH010000073.1, forward strand.
GGCTGGCAGTCGTACCTGGGACTCGGCGTGCTGTGGGCCGTCCTGATGCTCAGCCACCAGTTCTCCGGCGTCGTGATCACGCTCGGCGCGATCGGCGTCCTCGGCGGCGCCCGTCCGTGGCCCGTCAGGGAGACCTGGCTCAAGCTGGTCGGCGCGGTCGTCGCCGGTCTCGCGGTGCTGGCCCTCTGGCCGTACTACTCGTTCTTCTCGCTCTTCGGCATCGGGGGCCTGGAGGACATCCACAAGGTCCTCTACGACAACCTCTTCCCGGTCTACGGCCTGGTCATGATCGTGGGCGTCGTCGCCCTCGCCATGCGCTTCGTCCGCGACCGGCGCGACCCGCTGGTCCTGTGGTTCCTCGTCGCGCTGGCGATGGTCGCGGCCGGCTACGTCCTCGACAAGTGGTCGTACGGCCGCGTGCTGCCGGCCGTCGTCATCCCGGCGCAGATCGCCGCCGCGATCACCGCCGCCGAGGCGGGCCGCAAGCTCTTCAAGGCCGTCTTCGGCACCGCCCTCGCCGTGGCCCTCACCATGGGCCTCTGGGGCCAGCGCTCCGGCCTCGGCTTCATCCTCCGTCAGGACGCGCTGTCCACCACGATCACCGAGGGCACCTGGCAGCCCCCGCGCACCTACCACTGGGTCGCGGAACACGCCAAGTACGGCGACGTCTTCATGACGGACTGGAAGGCGGCCCAGAAGCTGCCCGCCTTCGGCTTCTACACGGTGACGGTCCCCTACCCGGACTTCTTCCTGCCGGACGAGGACGAGCGCGTCGCCGACGCGAAGCGGTACTTCGCCGAGGGCACCTCCCGCGAGGAGCGGATCGAGCTGCTCCACAAGTACGACGTGACGTGGGTCCTCCAGTGGAAGAACCAGCCGGGCCTCCCTGAGGGAGACCCCGCGGTCCGCAAGGTGGAGACCGGCCCCAACGGCCAGACCCTGTACCGGGTCGTCGGCTGACCGGAGCCCCGGCCCCCGCGCACCGGACACACGAAGGCGCCCCTCACGTTCGCTCGTGAGGGGCGCCTTCGCGTTGTCCCGGCGTGGCCGGTGAGTTCCGGTGCGTGCCGGTAGGTGACGGTGTGTCCGGGTGTGCCCCGTTCAGCGGTTCGACGTCACCGTGACCTTCTCGTCGTTCTTGATCTGCTCGACCAGCTGCTTCACCTTCGGCATGTCCCACTTGAGGGAGTTCTGCGGCGCGGAGCCCGCGAGCGGCATGTTCATGGACGTGCCGTCGCCGCTGTTGATGCCCTTCATCGCGAAGAACATCTTCCCGAGGTCGTACAGCGACATGTCCTTGTCCACGATCAGCGTGTCCAGGCCGGCGCCGAGCGTCGGGTACAGCGCGAACGGGTTGAGGATCGTGCCCGGCGTCGCCGCCTGGTTGGCCAGCGCGGAGAGGAACTTCTGCTGGTTCTTGGTCCGCTGGAGGTCCGAGTCGGCGAACGCGTACCGGGTCCGGACGAACGCCAGCGCCTGCTCGCCGTTGAGGGTCTGCTTGCCGGCCTGGAAGTCGGCGCCGGACTTCTTGTCCTTGAAGCCCTTGTCGATGTTCAGCTCGACGCCGCCGAGCGCGTCCACGATGTTCGCGAAGCCGGCGAAGCCGATCTCCGCGTAGTGGTCGATGTGCAGCCCCGTGTTGAACTCGACGGTCCGCACGAGCAGCTCGGGGCCGTCCATCGCGTAGGCCGCGTTCAGCTTGGAGCCCCCGCGCGCCGGGTACGACTTGCCCGACTCGGAGCCGACGAAGTTCGGGATCGTCACCCAGGAGTCACGGGGCAGCGAGACCATCGTGTTCCCGCTGGAGCAGGCCGCGAGGATCATCATGGAGTCGGTCCGCTTGCCCTCGGCCGAGCCGGTGTGCAGCTTCTTCTTCTCCTCGGCGGACATGCCCTCGCGGCTGTCGGAGCCGACGATCAGGTACGTCGTGCAGTCGCCCTCCTCGGGCCGCTCGATGACCTTGGAGAGGTCGACCTCGTTCCGCATCTGCGAACCGGCCCACGCGTACGTGCCGATGCCCCAGGCGAGGACGCCGACCACCAGCACGATCGAGCCCACCTTGGCGCGCTTGCGCCAGTCCGGCGCGGGCCGCCCGGGCCCCTGCGGCGTGTACGGCGGCGGGGCGCCGTTGCCGCCGCCCTGCCCGCCCTGCGGGGCGCCGCCGTAGACCTGGCCCGAGCTGTAGCCGGAGTCGTAACCCTCGTTGCGCGCCTGCGTGTAGTTCGGGTTGTAGCCCTGGCCCTGGCCCTGTCCGCGGCCCTGGCCCTGGTCGTAGCGGGGCTGCTGCGGAGCCTGCGGGCGCTGTACATGGCTCATCCGGCGGGGTCCCTCGGGCTGGGAGTTCGCGTTGCCGCGGCCGTACCCGCCGTCTTCAGGCCAGTCATTCATACGGACCAGTGTGCCGGGCAGGGCTTTCCGGGCGACAGTCCGGGTAGAAGATCGGACCGGTGCTGTTGCCAAGCTGATGCAAAGCGGACCGAACGACTACCCGCCACAGGACCCGGCATATGGTGGAGGGCATGACAGAACAGGGCGATATCCCGGACGACCTCCCGGGCAAGCCGACCTCCGCCTCCCGCACCACCCTCAGCCACATCATGACGAGCCACGACACCAACCTCCTCGGTACGGTGCACGGCGGCGTGATCATGAAGCTGGTCGACGACGCCGCCGGCGCCGTCGCGGGCCGGCACTCGGGCGGCCCCGCCGTCACCGCCTCCATGGACGAGATGGCCTTCCTCGAACCCGTCCGCGTCGGCGACCTCCTCCACGTCAAGGCCCAGGTCAACTGGACCGGCCGCTCCTCCATGGAGGTCGGCGTCCGCGTCATGGCCGAGCGCTGGAACGAGTCCACCCCCGCCACCCAGGTCGGCTCCGCCTACCTCGTCTTCGCCGCCGTCGACGCCGACGGCAAGCCCCGCCGCGTCCCCCAGGTCATCCCCGAGACCGAACAGGACAACCGGCGCAACCAGGAAGCCCAGATCCGCCGCACCCACCGCCTCGCCCGCCGCCAGGCCATCAAAGCCCTCCGCGAACGCCGAGCCGCCGAAGGCTACGAAGACTAATCCGCCCCCCTGCCCCCCCGTTGTGGGCAATCGTTCCGCAGGGCGGAACGGGTGGGCACAACAGAACGGCGCCCGCCGCGCCCAGGCTCCGCACCTGAACCCGCACCAGCACGGCACCCGCATCAGGCCACGGCCCACGGCCTACGGGCACACCACCTGGTCCCCGGTCACCGCCTCGAACGGCCCCCCGCGCCCCGCATCCTCCGCCCGCACCCCCGTCACCCCCCGGTAATCCCCGCCCACCGTCACCCGCAGCGTCCCGCCCCTCCCCGCCACCGCCCGCAGCTCCGCCCCCGGCAACGCCGCCGCGAGGGACTTCGCGGACCGGTCCCAGCGGGGGTCGTACTCGACGACGGTGCGCGGGTACTCCCGGCCGGCCCCCGTCATCGGCGTGCGGGTGGTGTCGAAGCCGGTCGCGCGCAGCGCGTCGTCGACCTTGCGGCCGAGGCCGTCCGTGCGGGTCCCGTTGTAGACCTGGACGCGGATAGTGCGCGGCGCCACGTCCACGACGGCCGCCTTGGGGGCCTTCGACGAGGTGGCGGCCTTCTGCGGGGCGAGCGGCCGGTCGTCGCGGAGCGCCTGGAACAGCTTCTGGGCCTTGGCCGCGTCCCATTTCACCGTCGACCCGATGCCCTTCACGGGGAAGCTCATGTCCCCGATCGGCACGGACACGAACTCCGAGGAGGCGGGGGTGAAGCCGCGCATCGCCTTGGCGAGGGCGAGCAGCTGGTCCGTTCCGAAGTCCTCGTCGGCCCGTACGGAGCTCAGCATCGTCGTGGCGACCTCGCGGAACCGCACCGGGTTGAGCAGCACCCCGCCGCTGGTCGTCCGCTCGATGAGCGCCGCGAGGAAGCGCTGCTGGCGCTGCATGCGCCCGATGTCGGCGGCGCCGTCGATGTGGCGGGAGCGGACGTACTGGAGGGCCTGCCCGCCGTCGAGTTCGTGGGTGCCGGCCGTGAGGTCGAGCCCGGTGTACGGGTCCTTGACCGCCCTGGTCGTACAGATCTGGACGCCGCCGACGGCGTCGACGGTCTTCATGAAGCTGGTGAAGTCGACCTCCAGGTAGTGGTCGATCTTGACGCCGGTCATCGACTCGACGGTCCGCACGGTGAGCCCGGGTCCGCCCTCCGCGTAGGCCGCGTTCAGCTTCACGGGGTGGGCGTGGTGCTTCCTGCCGCTGTTCAGGTCGGTGTGCTCGGGCATCTCGGCGTACGAGTCGCGGGGGAGGCTCACCACGCTGGCCCGTTCCCGGTCCTCGGAGATGTGGACGAGCATCACCGTGTCGGTGCAGTGGCAGGGCGCGCCGCCGAGCCGGTACTTCGCCCTCTCCTCGGGGGTGATCCGGTCGCGGCCGTCGGTGCCGACGACCAGGATGTTCATCCCGTGCCCGGCCTGCGGCCGGTTCTTCATGTCCTTGAACGGGTCGACCCGGGTGATCCCGGTGTCCAGGCCGGTGACCACGGCGTGCCCGATGCCGCCCGCGGCGAGGACCGTCACGGACAGCGCCGTCGCCATCCGCATCCCCCACCGGGGGCGCCTCCGCCGCCGGCGGACCGGTACGGGACGGGCGGCGGGCCGGGGACGGGGCGTGCGGGGCGGTGTGGGCACGGACGGACACCTCCGCGGGTGTGACAAAGGGAACCGTGAGCACGGTAGGCCCATACGATCAGCGCCAGGGCCCACCACCCGCTCGGCGCGCACCGCTGTCCCCCATTCGCGGTAACGTGGCGGGCAATGAACGCCACGCCCCCCGTCTCCGTGATCATGCCGGTCCTCAACGAGGAGCGGTACCTGCGCACCTCGGTTCGTCACATCCTGGAGCAGGAGTACGACGGCGAGATGGAGGTGGTGATCGCCCTCGGTCCGTCCACGGACCGCACGGACGAGATCGCCGCCGAGCTCGTCCGCGAAACCGCCTCGGACAAGCGCCGCGTCCACACGGTGCCGAACCCCACCGGTCGTACCCCCGCCGCGCTCAACGCGGCGATCCAGGCCTCGCACCACCCGATCGTGGTGCGTGTCGACGGCCACGGCATGCTCTCCCCGAACTACATCGCCACCGCCGTCCGGCTCCTGGAGGAGACCGGCGCGCAGAACGTCGGCGGGGTGATGCACGCCGAGGGCGAGAACGCCTGGGAGGACGCGGTCGCCGCCGCGATGACCTCGAAGATCGGCGTCGGCAACGCCGCCTTCCACACGGGCGGCGAGGCGGGCCCCGCCGAGACCGTGTACCTGGGCGTCTTCCGGCGCGAGGCGCTCGAACAGCAGGGCGGCTACAACGTCGAGTTCATCCGCGCCCAGGACTGGGAGCTCAACTTCCGCATCCGCGAGGCCGGCGGCCTCATCTGGTTCTCGCCCGAGCTCCGCGTCCAGTACCGCCCGCGGCCCTCCGTGAAGGCGCTCGCCAAGCAGTACAAGGACTACGGCCGCTGGCGGCACGTGGTGGCCCGCTACCACCAGGGCTCCATCAACCTCCGCTACCTGGCCCCGCCGACCGCCGTCTGCGCCATCGCCGCCGGCCTCGTGGTGGGCGCCGTCCTCACCCCGCTCGGTTTCGTGATCCCGGCCGGCTACCTCGCCGCCATCACGGCCGGCTCCCTCCCGGCCGGCAAGGGCCTCCCGCTCAAGGCGCGCCTGCAGATCCCCGTGGCCCTCGCCACCATGCACATGTCCTGGGGCTACGGCTTCCTCACCAGCCCCCGGTCCCTCGCGAGGAAGGTCATCGCGAGCCGCCGCCCCGCGGTGAAGACGGGCGAGACCGAGACGGTCTGACGAGCTCCGCACACACGACGACGGCCGGACCCCGGAAGGGGCCCGGCCGTCGCCGTACGTCGGGGGAGTGCGGTCAGCTCTTCCCGTCCCACTTGTAGACCGAGTAGATGTCCATGCAGGTGGCCTTGTCGTCGGCGCCGTCGGGCAGGTCGCCCGCCTTGGCCGTCGGCCTCTTGTACGTGGTGCCCTCGCGCCAGTCGGCGCCGATGACCAGGGTGATGCCCTGCGCCTTGTCGTCGGTCCGGACCGCCGAGTCGGGCAGGCCGAGCGCCTTGGCGACGGACAGGGCGTTCGCCTTGCCCTGCTCGCCGTCCGACTTGGGGTAGATGACCACGGTGTCCTTGCGGCCCGCGCCCTCACGGGAGGCCTCGGCCCGGGTGTAGCCCTTGCCCTGGAGGACCCCGGCGAGGTCGCCCGCCCGGCCCTCGACGGCCGACTGGTCGCCGTCGCCGCTGGTGCCGTTGACGACGGTCACGTCGAAGGCGCCGGGCGCCTCGGCGGGCGTCTTCGGCTTCGCCGAGGCGGTCGGCTTCGGCTTGGTGCCGGCCGGGTCGCCGTTCTTGTCCATGGCGACGTCGTCGCGGATCATCGACCACATCCTGTCCGCGGACGCCGGCACCATCTGGAGCCACGCGTCCGGGTTCTGCGGATACGGGGCCGTCGGTACCGTCGCCGTCGTGAGGCGGTCGATCTTCACGTTCTTGAGCTGCATCGACAGGTCGAACAGCTTCTTCACCGTGTCGAGGTCGGCGGAGACCTGGAGGGCCTTGGTGGCGGTCTCGGCAAGCCCCATCAGCCGTCCGGTGTCGCTCCAGGCGTTCTGCCCCTGGAGCTTCTTCATCAGCCCGTTCATGTACATGTGCTGGGCCTTGGCGCGGTTCTGGTCGCTGCCGAACGCGTGCCGGGTGCGCAGCCACTGGAGGGCCTGCTGGCCCTGGACGTCGTGCGTGCCCTTCAGCATCTTCAGCTGGGAGCCGCCCGGCGCCGCCGGGGTCGACCTGTCGTAGACGGAGTCCTTGACGCAGACCGGGACGCCGCCGACCTCGTCCGCCATCGACACCACACCGGCGAAGTCGACCATCATCCAGTGGTCGATGTAGACCCCGGTGAGGCTCTCCCAGGTGGTGAGGGTGCAGCCAGGGCCGCCCCGCTGGAGGCTCTCGTTGATGGGCCGGTTGCTCGTGGCGGCGTACGGCGTGCCGTCCTCGCCCTTGCACTCCGGGATCCGGACGACCGTGTCGCGCGGGATGGAGATGATCGAGGCGTTCTCGCGGTCCGCCGAGACGTGCAGCAGCATCTGGACGTCGGCGAGCGGCTTGCGGTCCTTGTCCTTCCTGCCGCCGCCCAGCGCGATGTTCTTCTCGTCGGCACGGCTGTCGGAGCCGATCAGCAGGATGTTCAGCGGAGTGTCGCCCAGCGCGTTCGGCGCGGCCTTCTTCACGCCGCTGCTGCCGCCCGCGCGGTCACCGCTGCGGATGTTGCCGTTCAGGTGCTCGTAGTACAGGTATCCGGCGCCGGCCGTGCCGAGTATCAGCAACGACAGGGTGATCGCCGTCCACCGCAGCACCTTGTGCTTGCCGGACTTCTTGGCGCGCCGGCGCGCCGCGGCACGTCCGCCGGGGCCCGTTTCGCCGCCCTTGCCCCCGCCCTTGCCGCCACCCGCGTCGTTCCCGCGCCGGCGCGCGGCGCGGCCCGACGCGGGTGCGTCGGCCTCCGCCGTCTCCTCGGGAGCGCTCCCGCCCGCGCCGGTGGCTTCACCGGCGCCGTACAGGTCGTCGTCCCAGCCCAGTTCACGGGCGCGCGGAACGCGTCCCCGCGTTCCCTCCCCACGCACGCTGTTCTGTCCCACCCCAGGTCCCCTCGTCAGTCAGACGTGCGTCAAGTCCCGGTGTTTCCGGATCACTTGGCACACACCTGCTTGTCAGCTGCTACCTTCTCCAGATCCTTCGGCGCCTTTGCCGGTCCGGTGACTGGCACCCCCGCGCCCTTGAAGTCGGCGCCGAGGACGAGCGTCATGGGCTCGCGTACCCCGGCGTCCTGTGTGCCCGGCTTGAGAGCCGAAGCGGGCAGACCCATCATGTCCGCGAGTTTGCGGGCCTGATCGGCCTGGTTCGGTGCATAGGTGAGCGTGGTCTTCGCCGCCTTCTCGGGGGCGTTGCTCTTGTTGGTGGAGCGGTTCACACCCTGGTCGTTCTGCAGCCAGTTGATGGTCGACTGGGCCGCGCCCCGGATGCCGCTGCCGTTGTAGACGTCGACGCGCACCTCGGCGGCGGTGGACCGCGCGCCCTTGAGGAGCGCGGCCTGCGCCTGGTTCTGGGCGTTCTTGGCTTCCTGCTGCTGCTTCTTCACCTCGGTGAGCGAGGTGTCGGACTGGAGCATCGCGAACAGCTGCGGTGCCTTGACCGGGTCGGGGACGACCGTCGCCCTGACCTTCTCGGCGGGGTTGTCGATGACCGGCAGGGTGGTGAACGCGATGTTCTTGGTGTCGATCGAGGACAGCTCGCCGGCCAGGTCCTGGAGCTTGGTGAGCGAGCCTATGCCGGAGTCGACGGTGAGCGCGCTCGTGGCCGCGTTGGCGAGGTCGAGCAGCTTGCCCGGGTCCGTCAGCGTGTCGTCCGACTTCATCTGGCGGATCATCGAACTGAGGAACTGCTGCTGGACCTTGATGCGGTCCAGGTCGCTCTCGTTGCCGAAGCTGTGCCGGGTGCGGACGAAGGCGAGGGCCTGCTCGCCCTGGATGACGGACTCGCCGGCGGGCAGCTTCAGATGGGACTTCGAGTCGTTGACGGGCTTCTCGACGCAGACCTTCACGCCGCCGATGGCCGTCGTCATCTCCTTGACGGCGTTGAAGTCGGCCATCATGAAGTGGTCCACCTCGACGCCGGTCAGCTCCTTGACCGTGCGCATGACGCAGCCGGCGTCACGGCCGTTCTGGCCGAGGCTCACGTTGAAGCGGACGTCCTCCTCGGCGGGGATCGTCTTGATGGTCTTGTCGGGCTGGCGCGTCTGGCACTCGGGGATGTTCGTCTTCATGTCGCGCGGGATGGAGAGCGCCGTGGCGTTCGTCCGGTCCTTGGAGACGTGGAAGAGGATCGTGGTGTCGGCGTGGCCGGGACTGTTCTTGTCGCCGTAGCCCGCGTTGCCCTCGCCGGTCCGCTTGTCCGTGCCGATGATCAGGATGTTGAAGGCCTTGCCCTTGGCGAAGCCCTCGCTGGTGTTCTTGCCGACGACCTCGACGACGTCGAGGTTGCCGTCGAGCTTCTTGTAGAGGGCGTACGCGCCGGCCGCGCCGCCCACGAGGACGAACGCCATCGTCCCGCCGGTCCACAGGAGGACCTTCTTCTTGCGGGACGCGCCCTGCTTGCGCTTGCGCCGGCCCTGGGGCGGGATCCGGCCGGTGTCGGCCTGCTCGGGGGCACGGCGGCGGCGCTGGCCGGGGACGGGTGCCTCGGTCGGCGCGGGTGACGGGGCGGAGGGGGCGGGTCTGCGGGTCCGGGCCGACGCCTGCGACTGCCCAGCGGAGCGGTCCAGTCGCAGTTCGTAGTTGCCCGTCTGCGGGTTGAGTACCCACTGGTCGGCGGGGTCGATCTCGTCCGCCCGTCCACGGCTGTGCGCGTCCACGGTTACTCGAATCCTCCGTCGGTGCCACGCGAGGCGCCTCCCCCACAGGGCGCCGCTCTCTCGGTCGTTCGATCCTTGGTGAGTGCGACCACGAGGTCGGGGTGCACCGGATCGCGTCACACTATCCGCCCAGTTCAGCGTGGGGCGACGTCCGTGACAAATTCCACGCCGCTTACAACTGGACAATTTGCTCAAACCTCATCGCTCCCCACCCTCCCCTTGAGTCGCCCTTTACTCGCCGTCCCCGTCGGCTCCTCGTCACGAGCACACCGCTTCCGCCGCGTTACGTCCGGTGAAGGTGGGAGTGGGCGACGGCGCCTGGGCGTCCGAGTCGTCGGGCTTCCCGTCCGCGGCGGGCTTCCGGCCGTCGTCCTCGGTGCTCGGCGCCACCACGACGGGCCTGTCCTCCCGCAGTTGCTTGAAGAGTTGGCTCGCCGCCGGTTGCACCAGTTCGTCCCGGTTCGCGTCGTACGAGTACGCGCGCCGCGGCACCGTGAGGAACTGCACCCTCTCGGTCGGCACGGACCGCATCGTCCGCGCCAGGTCGTACAGGTCCCGCAGCGAGTCGAGCCCCGGGTCCGTGGTGATCGCCTTGGTCGCCGCGTCCAGCACCGGGTACAGCTTGGTCGGGTTGAGCAGCACCCCGTCGCTCTGCACCTTGTTGACGAGCGCACCGAGGAACTGCTGCTGGCGGTCCATGCGATCGGTGTCGCTGCCGTTGCCGATCGACTTCCGCGCCCGTACGAAGCCCAGCGCCTGCTCGCCGTGGAGCGTCTGGCGCCCCGCGGGCAGCTTCAGATGGGCGTCGGCGTCGTTCACGGGCTCCTTGAGGCAGATCTCCACGCCGTCCACGGCGTCCACCATCTTCTTGAAGCCCCGGAAGTCGATCACCATGTGGTGGTCCACCCGGATCCCGGTCAGCTTCTCGACGGTACGGATCGTGCACGCCGTGCCGCCGAACTCGAAGGCCCAGTTGAACTGCGCGAACTGCTCACGGGTGCGGGTCCCGTCCGGCTTGCGGCAGCTCGGGATCGTCACCATCAGGTCGCGGGGGAGGGAGACGGCGGTCGCGCTCGTGTTCCCCGCCGACAGGTGCAGCAGGATCGTCGTGTCCGAGCGCTGGGTGCCCTTGTCCTGGCCGTACTTCCCGTTCCCCTCGCCGGCCCGGGTGTCCGAACCGATGAGCAGGATGTTCCGGGCGGTCGACGTGCCCGCCGGCGGGCGCTCCTTCTCGTACCTCCGGAGCTCGTCGGCGGCCGTCGTGTCCGTCGTGATGTTGCCGTCGAGCTTCCGGTAGAACCACCAGCCGACCCCGGCGGCGCCCAGCACGACGACCGACACCCCGAGCGCCGTCCACCGCAACCAGTGCCGCTTACGCGGCGCGGGCTTTGGTGTCCCAGGTCCTTCCGGTGTCCCAGGTCCTTCCGGCGTTTCGGGCCCTTCCGGCGTTTTGGGCCCTCCCGGCCCACCGGTTCCCTCCGGTCCGCCGGTTCCCTCCGGCCCACCGGTTCCCTCCGGTCCGCCGGGGCCGTCCGGTGTCCCGGGTCGCTCCGGCCCGCCGGGCATCCCGGCTTCACCGGACGCCGTCGCGTCCTCCGCTGCCGCCGGGTCCGGTTCGGCGGGCGTGCCTGCACGGTCCGTCACGTCTGGGTCCGTCCTTCATGGCGTCGGCGGCGCGACGGGCGGCCACCGGTCGTCGAAGGAGACGACCGAGCCCGACGCATGGTTGTGCGGAAGGAGTCGAATCCCTCTGGCCGATCATGTACCGGACTCGGCGCGCGGACCCGGGGACTCGGCGCGGTGCTGGGCCGACCGAGTGAACCGATGCCCGTGCGGGCTCAGCGCGAGGTGTGGGTCACCCGCTCGCTCTCCACGCGCTTCTCCAGGCCGTCGGCGCCCAGCCGGTCCAGGTTCCGGCACAGCACCACGGAGCCGCCGGCCGCGAGGGGGGCGTACAGGCCGGAGGAGAGGCCCTGCCAGCCGTCGTAGTCGAGGCCGGAGAGGAGACGGGAGCCGGGGGCGAGGCCGAGCGCCGCCGCGTCCGCGCGCGCCTGCTCGACGAGCTGGGCTCCGCTGCGTTCCGTACCGTCGACGACGAGCGCCGGAGCGTCCGCGTCGACCGGTACGAACGGGGCGAAACGGTCGCCCTGGCTCGGCACCTCGACCGCGTAGTCGGCGTACCCGGCGGGCGCGGCGGGGAACCGGCGTCCCAACGGGGCCAGCGAGAGCGCGATCCGCTCCCCGGAGCAGGCGAGACCCGCCTCCAGGGTGTCCGGACCCGCCACCACCAGGTCGGCGTCCGCGGGATCGCCGCCGACTTCCGCGGCCACCCCGACAGAGGAGCAGGCCAGCAGCCAGACGGCCGTCTGCCAGTGCGCCGGCAGCAGCAGCGCGAGCCGGTCGCCCGGCGCGGCGGACAGTTCGCCCTGGAGCAGGTTCGCCGTCTTGGCCACCCAATTGGCGAAGGTGGCGACGGACAATTCCACGCGCTCACCGGTGGCGTCGTCGTAGAAAGTGATCAAAGGGCGGGCCGGGTCCGCGGCGAGCGCGGATCGCAGCAGGTCGGCGGGGGTGCGGTCGCTGGCGTTCACGCCGGACAGCGTACGCGGGCGGCCGCACGGCGTCCGCCGTACCGGTGACGCCGTCCACCGGTCGGCCCGACGGCACGTCAGTTTCCGGGCGGATTCCCGGCGCGCGGAACGGCCCCGGGATACGCACGATCGGCCCATGCGTGCCTCACTCGCCTCCTCGATCGCCGTCACCTGCGCGGCGGTGCTCGCCCTGCCGGTCTCCCTCGCCGCTCCGGCGGCGGCCGTGGTGCCGTCGGCGCTCGGGCTGCCACGAGCGGTCTCCGCGCTGCCGTCGACGACCTCCGTAGCGTCGGCGGAGGACCCCGCAACCCCGTCGACGACCTCCGCGGTAACGGCAGCGGACCCCGCCCTGCCGTCAACGACCTCCGTGGCGCCGGAGGTGGACCCCGCCCTGCCGTCGACGACCTCCGTGGCGCCGGGGGCAGACCCGGCGCTGCCTCCGGCGGACCCGGCGGTGTCTCCGGCGGAGTCCGCACTGTCTCCGGCGGCCCCGGCGCTGCCGCCCGCGCCCGAACTGCCGGGCTCCACCCAGTCCTTGCCGCTCGCGCCCCTGGCCAGTGCCACCCGGGCGCTGGGCGGGGAGACGGCGGGCGCGGGCGAACAGGGGCTCACCCGACGCGACGTCAGACCCTTCTCGCTCGTCGGTGTCGTCTGGGACGACCCGGCGGCCCCGCTGCACGGGACCGTGCAGGTCCGCACCCGCGCGACCGGTGCGACCGGGGGCGCCGGCTGGTCCCCGTGGCAGGACGTCGAGACCCACAACGAGGAACACGGAGCCGACCCGGACACCGCCGAGGGCACCACCCGGGCGATCCGGGGCTCCACCGCACCCCTGTGGGTGGGCGACTCGGACGGCGTCGAGATCCGCGTCCGGGGCGAGGAACCGCTCCCCGCCGGCCTCCGCCTCGAACTCGTCGACCCGGGTGAGGACCCGGCGGCCGAGGTCCCGGCGGCCGAGGCCCCCGCGCCCCACCGGAGCCGTACGGCCGCCGCCCCGGCCGCCCCGGCGGCCCCCGCCGGTCTGAGCGCGGCGGAGGCGGCGGCCAGTGGGGTCAACTCCCAGCTGGCGGCGTACGGGGCGACCTGGATCCCGGCCCTGTCGAAGGAGGCGACGGAGCTCGCGTTCCGGCAGGCGGCCCCGCTGCGGGCCGCGGGGCAGGCCGCGCCCGTCGCGCTCGCCGCCGCGAAGCCGTACATCGGACCCCGCCCCAAGATCATCACCCGCAAGGGCTGGGGCGCCGACGAGCGACTCCGCGAGAAGGGCTTCGTCTACACCAAGACCATCAAGGCCGCCTTCGTCCACCACAGCGCCACCGGCAACAACTACACCTGCCGCCAGGCCCCCTCCGTCCTGCGCAGCATCTACCGCTACCACGTGAAGAGCAGCGGCTGGCGGGACTTCGGCTACAACTTCGCCGTCGACAAGTGCGGCAACATCTACGAGGGCCGCGCCGGCGGCGTCGCCAAGCCCGTCCTCGGCGCCCACACCCTCGGCTTCAACACCAACAGCATGGGCATCGCCGTCCTCGGCACCTACAGCCAGAGCGCGGCGCCGGCCGCCGCCGTCACCGCCGTCGCCCGCCTCACCGCCTGGAAGCTCGGCCTCCACGGCGTGAACCCCAAGGGCGCCGCCTACCTCGTCTCCGGCGGCGGCAACCGCTACCGCAAGGGCACCACCGTCCGCTTCAACGCCATCGCCGGCCACCGCGACGGCTTCGCCACCGAATGCCCCGGCGGCCGCCTCTACAACAAACTCCCCACCGCCCGCACCACCTCCGCCAAATACCAAGGCCGCTAATCCCCCCCCGCGTCGCGCCCAACCCCCCACCCACACTCCTCCCCGGCCCCGCAGGCCACCCCTACCCCGGCCCCGCTCCCTTCGACCGCGCCCGCCCCCACCGTTACCTTCCTCCAGCCGCGCCCCACCCCCGCCGGGAGGGCCACCCGGGAGGCCCATCCCCGCCGGGGGGCCATTCCCGCCGGCCCCCCCTCGGCCGCAGCCGCCCCTCGGCTGCGGCCGCTGCCCTGGCTGTGACCCCCGCCGGCTATGGCCGCCGCCCCGGCCGCGCCCTCCGCCGGTTGTGGCCGCCGTCCCGGTCGCCCCCTGGTTCGTAGCCGCCCCAGCCGCGCCCCGCCTAGGCCGCGACCTCCCCCGGTTGTGGCCGCCGCCCCGGCCGCGCCCGTGGTTCGTGGCCGCCAAGGCCGCGACCTCCCCCGCTTGTGGCCGCCGCCCCGGCCGCCCCCTGGTTTCTGGCCGCTACCCCAGCCGCGCCCCGCCAAGGCCGCGCCCTCCCCCCGGTTGTGGCCGCCGCCCCGGCCGTCCCCTGGCTTGTGGCCCCCGCCTCGGGCCGCGACCTCCCCCGGTTGTGGGCATACGTCCGCCAAGGGCGGAACGGGTGGGCACAACCCCCTAGACGAGTAAGTCCGAAGTGCTGGTCAGTGGTCGTAGGCGATGAGTGACCTGGTCAGGGCTGTGGTGTTGGCCCGGTTGTGCCAGATGGCGGCGGTCAGGGCCAGGATGCGTTGTCCGAC
>NZ_JBFPNH010000074.1:0-14514 GCF_040815545.1 Streptomyces sp. LMG1-1-1.1
ACGGCTCGATGAACTTCCACTGGGCATTGGTGAGTTGCCTACGCGTCACGACCACAGTCCTACCGGGATCCACCCCGCGGAGAGGCCAGAACCCAGGAACTGATCACGACATCACACAGGCCCTAGGGATGAAGGGAAGCCGTAGGTCATCGCCGACGTTGCTGGAGGAGGTCCGCGCCCAATAGCGCCAGGCCGCTGAAGCCGTGCGCGCGGCCGCGCGGGCCTGCGGCGAGCGCGCCCACCGCATCAGCCAGGCCAGTACGACCAGCGCCTCTGCACAGCGGAAGGTCGGATGAGTGTCCTTGCGGTCTGGAGCTGGCAGACCGGACGCGCCCCGCGGAAGAGCAACAAACATGACAGGCGCTCAGCGTCTCGTCTCGTACCTGGTCAGGATCACGCCGCAGGGAAGTGTCCGCGTCTGCACCAGGTTGAGGTTCACCCAGTTGTCCAGCGCGGTGAAGAACGGCGTGCCGCCGCCCACCAGGACCGGCGCGGTGGCCAGCACGTACTCGTCGATCAGCCCGCCCCGCATGGCCGCCCCGGCGAGCGTCGCGCCGCCGATGTCCATCGGGCCGCCGTCCTCGGCCTTGAGCCGGGTGATCTCGGCGACCGCGTCGCCGGTGACCAGGCGGGTGTTCCAGTCGACCTTGTCGATCGTCGAGGAGAACACCACCTTCGACATGCCCCGCCAGCGGCGCGCGAACTCGATCTCCGCCGGGGTGGCGTGGGGCTGCTGGTCGCCGGTCGGCCAGTAGGAGCTCATCGTCTGCCAGAGCTTGCGTCCGTACAGCGTCAGGTCGGTCGCCTGCAACTGGTCGGACCAGAACTGGAACAGCTCGTCGCTCGGCACGCTCCAGCCGATGTCGTCGCCGGGCGCGGCGATGTAGCCGTCCAGGGACAGGTTCATGCCGTAGATCAGCTTCCGCATGGCGCCAGCCTTCCATCCGTGGGTCTCCGGAGTATGGACCAGCGCGGCGCGGGAAACTCATCGGTGCACGATCTGGGCTCCGCGGAGGGCCTCGCCGGTCCGGGCGACGAGAACCGGACGGACAGCTTGAGACGCAGGCGCACGCGTGAGGCCCGGATCCACAGGATTCGGGCCTCACGCCACTTCAGTAGCGGGGATAGGATTTGAACCTGCGACCTCTGGGTTATGAGCCCAGCGAGCTACCGAGCTGCTCCACCCCGCGTCGGCAGGCCCAACTGTACGCCACCCATGGCACTGCCCAGGACCAGGTCGACGAAGCCGTCCGTGTCGCCGTAATCCTGCGGGCCTGCGCCCCGGTGGCTGCTCCCGCACGAGAAACGGCTCGAGCTGAGGGGGCGGAACGTGTCTTCGACATCGCCGAAGGCTGCCACAGCGTCGGCCTCGTGTGAGGCACTCACCGCGCTGCCGGCACCGCCTGGGACGCGCGGCAGACCGCCGAGGCCGCCAGGTTCGGCGCCCAGGTCCTGAGCCTGCGGATGACCGGTGACTGCGGTGTCGCCGCTGCGGTGCGGGTGTGCCTTCATACTCCGAGGCCGCGAGCTGGTTCGCTGGAAAGACGAGACGGCGAGGGCGGGGGAGTAGCGGGGAACGCCCCGGCGGCGCGGACATCGGACCGGCCGGGCCGACCTGCCGCCCCGCCACTGCACCGCCCGAGTCCGGTGCTACTTGAGCAGGTGGGCCGCCTCCACCTGCTGGAGGTGGATCACGACGTCGTACGACTCCGAGAGCCGGACCTGGGGGGCGTCCGCGATCCCGGGGTAGGTGGCGCCGATGTTCTTGACGGTGCGCGGCGCGGCGAGCCAGGCGCGAGCCTCCGCCGGGGTCTTGCGCAGGTCCACCACGAAGTCGCGGTACCGTACCCGGTCGAGGGTGTGCTCGGTGGTGCCGGGCGCGGACGGGCCGACGGTGAAGCGGTGGACGCCGCCGTCTGGGCCGAAGGCGTTGAACGAGCCGCGGTCGAAGGTGAGTCCGACACTCAGGTAGCCGGCGCCCAGCTGCTCGCGCAGGAAGTCCCCCTGGACCCTCGGATAGGCACCGGGGATGTAGGTGCGAAGTGCGATGTGGCCGTTGTGGGCGGCGAGCATGATCTTGTCGCCGGTCCGCTGCTGCCACCAGGCGACGTTCTCCGCCATGATCCGGTCGCGGTAGAGCATGAGGTCGGGGATGCTCCGGGGGTCGTCCCAGTCGAAGGCGAACAGCGTGGTCATCTGGTGGATCGCGGTTGCGTGCTGGACGGCCCAGGCGTGCGCGTCGGCGTCGGCGCCCGTGCCGGGCCGCTGCTTGAGCAGGTCCACCGCTCGCCCGGTCCGCTCGGCGAGCTCCTTGCGTTCGGCCATCGGCTTCGACAGGTAGTCGTTGACATACGTCTCGGCGTCGGTGGCGGGCCGCAGGCCCCGGTACAGCTCGGTCAGCCGAGGGGTGAGGTCGGGGTGGGCCGCGGCCGCGTAGGCGCTCACCTTGTCGTACAACTCGGCACCGGCGAACCCGCCGTCGTCGCCGACGAAGCGGACCGGATCCTTCGGGTGCTTGACGTTGTACGCGCGCACCCACTGGAGCAGATCGCGGTACTCGGCGTTGTTCCACCAGCGGTAGGTGCCCTGGAACTCCTCGTCCATGATCTGCTTCAAGTCGCCCTCGCCGCGCAGGAGGTAGGCATCGAGTCGCAGTCCGGTGCTCCATGGCGCTTCGAGGGCGAAGGCCCGGAAGCCCTTCTCCTCGACCAGGTAGCGCAAGACCCGGTGCTTGACGGTGAGGAACTCGTGCGAGCTGTGGGTGGCCTCGCCCAGGCCCACCACCTTGGCGTCGTCGACCATCCGGCCGAACGGGCGCAGGTCGGCCAGACCGCCGCGGGGCTCGGTGGTGCGCAGCGGGTGAGCCACCCGGCCCAGGGCCGCCTCGGGAGAGCGGAACGCGGAGGCCACGGCCTCCTCCGGGCCGACGGGCGCGACGGCCTCGGCGGAGACCGGTACGGCGGCCGGGGTAGGCGGGGTGGCGGCGGAGGCGGCCGGGACGACGGCCAGGGTGGCACCGAGCGGGACGAGCAGGGCGGCGAGCAGGACCTTGTGCGTGTTCATGGACCCCACCCTCGCCGCTCGGGGGCACCCCGGACCATCCCGTACACCCCCCGACCGGCCGGGGAGTCAGCTACACCATCGGTGGGCGGGGAACCGGAGCCCTGGTTCCGGTCGGGAACGGCGGGCGGACGCAAGCGGCTCGCAGCCGAAGCGCCATCAGCGGCAGCTCGACCCTGTCCGCCGCGCCACACCCTCCGGCCGCGCCAGAGGCACGAGGCCCGAAGAGCGCAGTCGACACCGCTGACGCCCCGATCCGATGCTCGCCACGCGTCGTGGCGGGGCCACGGATCGGGTTCAACAGCACAGCTTCATGATCGGGTCGTCGAAGTCAGCTGGCCTGCGCGATGACCGCTGCTGGTGGATCTGATGCGGTACGCGGCCGGCCCCAGGATATGGGGCCGGCCGCGGGGTGCCGGGGATACCCGCGCACCTGTCACCTGGTCGGAGTCCGCGCCGTAGGGGTTGGCCGGTGCGAGCCTCCTGCCGGGGATCACCCGGACACCATGACGATGACAGGACGGCGGTCCCCAGGCGACAGGCCGGGCATCATCACGCACATGTTGAGCGTGGTTCACTCGATCTGTACGGAGCAATGGAGCTTTCAGCGCGCGACTTGTGCGTGGCGCGCATGATTCGGGGAGTTGGCCGTGGACACGATCGACCGCCACATACTGAACATCCTCCGCAAGGACGGGCGAGCGTCCGTGTCGGAGATCGCACGTGCTGTGGGACTCTCAGCGGCTCCGTGCGCCCGCCGCATAGAGCGCATGGAGAGGGCGGGTGTGATCCGCGGCTACACCGCGGTCATCGAGGACAGCCGGGCGGGCATGCTTCAGGCGTTCATCGAGATCCGCCTGCTCGGCGCGACCGACAGCGACGAGATCCAGGGCATCTCCGAGAGCATCCCGGAGATCGAGGAGAGCCACAGCATCGCCGGCACCTCCGACGCCCTGCTCAAGCTCCGGGTCCGGGACGTGAACCATCTGCAGCAGGTGATCAACGCCGTACGCCGGACCGGCAAGGTGGAGGGCACCAAGACCTTCATCATCATGAACACCTGGACCCGCGCGACCGAGCAAGCCGGCACCCCTTGAACCCCGAAACGGCATCACGCCCGAGGCTCGGAGGCCATCCGCCTGCCGACGGCAGGCTTGTTCAGCCGAACAGGGTTCCGTCGCCCCGCCTCGGGCCCGGGTGATGGCAGGTCGTCCGCGTGGTCCTTCGGAGAGAGGGCTACAGGGATCCGCTGGCCGACGGGTCCATGGCAGACCTCGGAACTGTCGCTTCGGGCCGTCCCCACTTCCGAGCCCCCGGCACGTGCGGTCATGGAGTGGCGGGCAGGAGTTCTGACGATCCGTGGTGCAGGCCGGACGTCGTCGCCCGGTACGCGACTGACCCGGTGGCTCCTGGAGCCGTCCGGGCGGGTCACTCACGTGCTGGGGTGACGGTGTGCGCGAGTTGGAAGCGTGAGTGCAGGCCCAGTTTCCGGTAGACGCGGGTGAGGGTCGCTTCGACCGTCTTGACGCTGACGGTGAGGGTGGTGGCGATGTCGCGGTTGCTCGCTCCGGCGGCGGCGAGTTCGGCACAGCGCTGTTCGGCGGAGGTGAGGCGGGGGTGGGCGTTGTCCGTGGGGGTGGCTTCCAGTCGGCTGAGGG
This sequence comes from Streptomyces sp. LMG1-1-1.1, assembly GCF_040815545.1. Taxonomy (NCBI): domain Bacteria; kingdom Bacillati; phylum Actinomycetota; class Actinomycetes; order Kitasatosporales; family Streptomycetaceae; genus Streptomyces; species Streptomyces sp. LMG1-1-1.1. The sequence goes on from NZ_JBFPNH010000074.1 coordinate 4,719, forward strand.
TGTGCGCGGCGGTTTGGGCCCAGGGGTGTGCCTGGTGGGCGGAGAAGAGGTCGGCGGCGCTTTGCGCGGCGGTGCGGGCGCTGGCGCGTCGGCGTCCGCGTCGTTCGGTGTGGCTGAGCGCCAGCAGGGTCCTGCCGCGTTCGAGGGGGAGGTGGCGAAGGTGGCCGGCCGCGTCGGTGAGGCGCCGGGCCGCGGTGTCGTAGTCGCCGCGGGCGGCTTCCAGAAGCGCCTGGGCGCGTTCGAGCGGAGGGAGGACCGCGTCCCTGCCGAGGTCGGTCGCGGTGCGGCGGGTGTCGTCCAGCAGGCTCTGTGCCTGGTCGAGGTGGCCGAGGGCGACGAGGGTCTCGGCGAGTTCGGGATGCCAGCGCAGGACGGACGGGTCGTGGACCTGCTGGAGCTCCTCCAGTGCGCGGACCTCCTCCAGGGCCTCCAGGGCTTCTTTCGGGCGGCCGGTGGCCAGGAGGAGGTGGCCGAGGGCGAAGAGGTTGCGGGAGAGGAAGACCTTGTTGTCCTCCTGTCGGGCGGTGTCGACTCCGCGGCGTGCGTGGACGAGGGCGAGGTCGGTGCGCCCGGCGGTGCCTTCGACGAGGGCGGAGGTGTAGCACGCCGGTGCGGCTGACAGTCCGGTCTCGTCGGTCAGCGCCTGGGCGCGGTGGGCGTGCTCGAGTGCCCTGGTGCACCGTCCGGCGCGGAGTTCGGCCTCGGCGAGGCTGCGCAGGATGTCCACGGTCGCCTCGGCGTCTCCCGTCCGCTCGGCTTCGACCAGCAGGGGAAGCAGCGCGGTGCGGGCCTCGTCCGGGCGGTCGTCGAAGAGGGCGTGCCGGGCGGCGAGGTGCTGGGGCGTGCCGTTGGCCGGGAGGGGGGCGGCGCGGGGCAGGGACAGGGCGCGGCTGAGCGTGGTCCCGGCGTCGGGGTGGCCGAGGACGCGTTGGACGCGGGCCTGCATCGTGAGGGCCATGACGGTGGTGGCGGTGTCACCGGCGGCCTCGGCGAGGGCGGCGGCCCGGCCGGCCAGGGCACACGCCCGGCGGGGGTCGCCTTCGTTGACGTTGGCCCAGACGGACCGGCGGATGAGGACCTGCGCGGTGAGGTCGGGTTGTCCGGCCGCCGCGTGGAGTGCGTCGGCGAACAGTTCGTCGGCGCTCTGCAGGTGCCGGCCGCTCGCGTCGATCAGGGCGACGAGGGCGTCGACGCGCTGGGCCGGGGTGGTGTCGTGGCCCACGATGAGGCGGGCGGCGGCCCGGCCGCGGGGGAGGTCGCCGTAGTGGGCGGCGTCGCGTACGGCGGTCAGGGCCCGTTCGGTGAGCAGGTCGCTGTCGTCGTGCGGGGTGCGCTGGGCGGCGAGGAGGGAGAGCTCTGCCGCGAGCGCGTGGTCGCCGCGCTGCCGGGCGCGCACGGCGGCGCGGGCGGCGTGGCGGGCCGACCGCGGGTCGGCGGCATCGGCCGCCAGCACGGTGTGCCGGTCGCGGCGGACGCCGTCACGGCTGGCCTCGGCCAGGCGGGCGTGCAGGAGCCTGCGCGCGTGGCCCGGCAGCCGGGCCACGAGTTCGGTGCCGATCGCGGAGGCGGTGAACCGCATCGTCCCGTCGGGCTGTCCGAGGTCGATGAGCCCGGCTTCCTCGGCCTCGGCCAGGAGGTTTTCGGCTGCCGGGCCGGCGAGATCGCCCAGCAGGTCCAGGTCGGGCCGGTCGTCGAGTGCGGCGAACGTCAGCAGTTCCTGTACCTGGGCCGGTACCTCGTCCAGCCATTCGCCCACCAGTCGGCGGGCCGTCGGGGGCAGGGCCGACTCGCTTTCACCGTCCCGGTCCGGGAGCGGGAGCGAGGCGTCGGCCAGCGCCAGGGCCAGGGCCGGATTCCCGCCGCTGCAGGAGTGGATCCGCGTGACCACGCGGAGGGCGAACCGGTAAGGGGACAGCAGCATCGCCACCTGAGTGACCGTCAGGGGCAGGATGCGTACCGCGCGCGTGTCCTCCCCGCACCAGTGACCTCCGGCCTGCGGGCGCCAGGTGCGCTCGGCCGCGATGACGGGAAGGTCCGGGGTCAGGCGTAGCGCCCAGTCCAGGACGGCGGCGCTGGCGGGGTCCAGCCACTGGGCGTTGTCCACCATCAGGGTCATGGGTGGTGCCTCCCGCAGCAGAGCGGCGGTCTGCCGGCGCAGCCGCAGGGCCGCACCGGCGCCGTCCGGAAATCCCGGCCGGCCGGCGGCGTCGTCGAGTGCCGCCGTCAGCTCCCGCGCGGCAGGCAGTGTCGGAAGGGCCAAGGCGAGTTCGAGCAGCCCGGCGCAGGGAACCCGGGCGTCCTGCGGACGGGGGGCCAGCCGCAGGACGGGGAGACCTAGCTGTCGCCCCAGGGCCGCGGCCACGGTGGTCTTTCCGCTTCCGGGCGGCCCGAACAGGACCACCCGGCGGGCGCCGGGCACGTCTTCCGGCATAACCGGCAGCACGGGACCGGCCTCGTGGAACGCGCTCATCCACATCTCGGAGTCTGGCATCGGGCCATGGTGCGCCCGTCGGGCCTGCCCGGTCCAGGTCAAGGGATTGCCCCGATGTAGGCCGCCCTCCGCGTCCCTAGCCTCATGGCCACAGCCGAGCCAACTGCCGCCGAACGCCCCCCGCACCCCAGATGACGTCCTGCGGCAACCCCCGACAAGGCTCGGCGGAAGGATTGCGATGAACCGCAAGAACGCCCTGGCAGCCGCTGTCGCGGCAGCCCTCGCCCTGGGCTCCGTGACCGTGGTGGCCACCCAGTCCAGCGCGGCTCCCCGGCCCACCGCGGCCGCCGGTACCTCCGCCGCCCGACCTGGCGCCGGGTTCCGGGCGATGACGGCCGACGCGCGCGGCGAGGCGATACGCACGGCCGACCGGAACGCGTCCGCGACCGCCCGCGCGCTCGGTCTGGGCCCCGACGAGCGCCTGGTGGCCAAGGACGTGCTGATCGACGCCGACGGCTCCCGGCACGTGCGCTACGACCGCACCTACAGAGGCCTGTCCGTCATCGGCGGCGACATGGTGGTGCACCTCGCCGAGGACGGCACGATCACCGGCTCGGACCTGGCGCACCAGGGCGCGATCCGGATCGCCGGCACCACCCCGAAGCTGACGGCGGCCGACGCCTCGGCCAAGGCCGTGAAGCACGCCAGGCACGTGAAGAAGGCGAAGGCCGGCAGCAAGGACAGCACCCTGGTGGTGTACGCGGTCGGCAAGATCCCCGTCCTCGCCTACCGTTCGACCGTCACCGGCGCGGGAGAGACCGGCCCGGCCTCGCGGGAGGCGGTGATCGTCGACGCGACCAGCGGCGCGGCGCTGGACCAGTACGAGCTGCACCAGAGCATCACGGGCACCGGCAACGGCGTCACCGTCGGCCAGGTCTCCGTCGAGACCACGCAGACCGCCGGCGGCTACACCCTGACCGACGCCGCGCACGGCGGCACCATCGTCTACGACTCCTACAACAGCCCGCAGTCGAACCCCAGGCAGAACGCCCGGGCCTTCTCCAAGACCACCAACTCCTGGGGCAACGGCACCAGTTCCAGCCGCGAGAGCGCCGCGGTGGACGCCTCCTACGGCCTGGCCAAGACCTGGGACTACTACAAGAACTCCTTCAACCGCTCCGGCATCCGCAACGACGGCCGGGGCGCCCCGGCCTACGTGCACGTCGACAACAGCCTGGTCAACGCCTTCTACGACGACAACTGCTTCTGCATGTACTTCGGCGACGGCTCCTCGCAGAACGGCAACACCCCGGTCACCGCGGTGGACGTGGCGGGCCACGAGATGAGCCACGGCGTCACCGCCGCCACCGCCAACCTCACCTACTCCGGCGAGTCCGGCGGCCTCAACGAGGCCACCAGCGACATCTTCGGCACCATGGTCGAGTTCTCCGCCGGCAACACCGGCGACCCGGGCGACTACTACATCGGCGAGAAGCTCAACATGTCCGGCGGCTACCTGCGCCGGATGGACAACCCCGCCGCCGACGGCAGATCGCTGTCGTGCTGGACCTCCGGCGCCGGCTCGGCGGACGTGCACCTCTCCTCCGGCATCGGCAACCACTTCTTCTACCTGGCCGCCGAGGGCACCGGGGCGAAGACCATCGGCGGACGCTCGCACACCGGCACCACCTGCAACAACGACACCTTCGCGGGCATCGGCAAGGACAAGGCCGCCGCCGTCTGGTACCGGGCGCTGTCCACGTACATGACCTCCACCACCAACTACGCCGGCGCCCGCACCGCCACCCTGCAGGCCGCCGCCGACCTGTACGGCACCAACTCCCAGGAGCGCTACCTCGTCTCCAAGGCCTGGGCCGCCGTCAGCGTCGGCACCGCCCTGCCCGACCCCGGCACGGGCACCCCCACCCCCTCTCCGACCACCCCCACCCCCTCGCCCACCACGCCCCCCAGCGGGAACGCACTGGCCAACGGCAGCTTCGAGCAGGGCACCGGCGGCTGGACCCAGAGCGACAGCATCATCACCAACTCGTCCCTGCAGGCCGCGCGTGACGGGTCCTGGTACGCCTGGATGATGGGCTACGGCACCGACGCCGTCGAGTCCCTGTCCCAGTCGAACATCGCGGTGCCCTCCACCGGCACCCCGAAGCTCACCTTCTGGCTGAAGGTCTCCACCCAGGAGTCCGGCTCCGCGGCCTACGACACCCTCAAGGTCAACGTCAACGGCACCACGCTGGCCACCTACTCCAACGCCAACGCCTCCTCGGGATACGTCCAGAAGACCGTCGACCTGTCCGCCTACAAGGGGCAGACGGTGAAGCTGGAGTTCGCCGGCACCGAAGACACCTACCTGTCGACCGTCTTCCTCCTCGACGGCATCGCCATCGGCTGACCGGTCCCGCGCACCACCCGTGCTCCTGCGGCCGGGGCCCCTGCTCGGGTGCCCCGACCGCAGGATCCACCGCATTCACGCGGAGCTGACGTCCACGGGCGCGGGAGGCCGTCCCGGCCGTCCGGTCTATGCACCACCGCTTTCGCGGCGCGTTCAACAACCGGACACCTTTTGGTCGAGTACATGACAGGCGAGGCCGGAAAGATCTTCCCCATCAGGGCAAACCCCCTCATACAAGGAAGAAACATGACGAAACGTCTGACGTCTCGCGCCTCCGCGATGGCTCTCTGCACGGCACTGGCGACCTCGTTCGCCCTCCCGGCGCAGGCCTCCGGGATCGACAGCGTCCGGCCGAAGGCCGAGACCGCGCCGCTGTTCGACGACGAGGCTGGCGGCAACGCCAACGCGGACGACCCGGCGATCTGGCGCAACCCCGCCGACCCGGGCCGCAGCCTGGTGATCGCCACCGCCAAGCAGGGCGGCCTGCGGGCCTACGACCTGGACGCGCGCCAGGTGCAGTCGATCCCCGCCCCGGCCGGGCCGAGCCCCGACGACAAGCCCGGTCGCTTCAACAACGTCGACCTGGTGCAGGGCCTGCGCCTGGGCGGCGTGCGCGCGGACGTCGCGGTGGTCAGCGACCGGGGCAACGACCGACTGCGGATCTACCGCATCGACCGGGACAAGCCCGGCGGCCCGCTCACCGACGTCACCGACCCGGGAGCGCGGCCCGTGTTCTCCGCCGACCAGGCCGAGATCAACGAGCAGAAGACCGCGTACGGCCTGGCCACCTGGACCGACCGCGCCACCGGCCGCTCCTACGCCCTGGTCAGCCGGCGCAACCGCACCCGGATCGCCCTGCTGGAACTGCTCCCCACCGCGACGGGCACCGTCGGCTACCGCCAGGTCCGCACCCTGGACCTGCCCTCCTCCTTCCGCCTGCCCAACGGCGCCGCCTGGACGCCCTGCGCCGAGCCGGGCGAACTGCCGCAGGTCGAGGGCATGGTCGTCGACCCCGCGGACGGCACCCTGTACGCGGGGCAGGAGGACGTCGGAATCTGGCGCATCGACGCGGGCCTGACCGGCACGCCGACACTGATCGACAAGGTCCGCGAGTACGGCGTCCCGGGCACGTACGACGAGCAGACCGAGGAGTGCACGCCCGGCGCCGACCCCGGCTTCGGCGGCACGCACCTGACCGCCGACGTCGAGGGCCTGACCCTGGTCACCGAGCCGGACAGCGACGGCTACCTGCTCGCCTCCAGCCAGGGCGACGACACCTTCGTCGCCTACGACCGCGAGCGCGACGAGGACAACGAGTACGAGAACGGCTTCCGCATCGCCGCGGCCTCCGCCACCCTCGACGGCTCCGAGGTCTGCGACGGAGCCGCCGCCCTCGACGCCCCGCTCGGCACGCGCTACCCCAACGGTCTGCTCGTCGTCCAGGACGGCGAGGAGACCCCCGGTGACGGCGACCGCGAGGCCACCGGCTTCAAGTTCGTCGACCTCGGCGAGGTCCTCGACGTCATCGACTGACGAACGAACGCCGCGGGCGCACGGCTACCACACCGTGCACCCGTCCCGCCATCCCGCCCCGAAGAGACGGGCCGGCCGTCTTCGGACCGAGGACGCCCGCGGCATGGCCCCGAGGCGGTGGCGAACCATTGAGGGAGCGATCACGTTGCCCCGAGGCCAGGCTCGTAGCCTGCCTCGGAGAAGCTCACGCGACTGCTCCCCCGGTCGAAGCGCAGCGGGTGCAGGCGGTGCGGTTGCCGCCCAGCCGCCCGTAGGGGCCACGGCCCCAGAATCGCGCGGGAGTGGATCTGTGACGAGTTCTGCTTCGTACCGTCGGCATACGAGTTCACAGAAGCGGATGCGGAGGAGCTGACCGCCGGCCGGGACTGGTGAACTATGACAGGAAGTCACCTCAGCTCAAAGCCATTCGTTGAGAGCTGTGATCAGCACGGCCGCCTCGTAGCGGACAGCGAGCTTGTCGTACCGCGTGGCGACAGCCCGGTGCCGCTTGAGGCGGTTGATTCCGCACTCGACCGCATGACGCTCGCGGTAGTCGACCGGGTCGAGATGCAGAGGGCGGCCGCCGCGGGAACCGCGCTTGCGGCGGTTGCGCGCCTGGTCGGCCTTGTCCGGGATGGTGCAGCGGATCCCACGTCGGCGCAGGTAGGCACGGTTTCTGCGGGAGGCGTATGCCTTGTCGGCCCGCATGCGGTCGGGGCGGACGCGTGGTCGGCTCGGTCCAATGCGGGGCACGCGGACCTTCTCCAGCACCGGTTCGAACTGCGGCGAGTCCCCGCGCTGTCCGGCCGTCACCACGATCGCCATGGGTTTCTGACCCTGCTCGACGATCAGGTGCAGCTTGGTGGTGAACCCGCTGCGCGACCCTCCCAGCCCGTGATCATTTGGCTCGGTGAAGATGCCGCCCGGTGGTGGTGGCCTGGCGGTTGCGGTCGCCGGCCGTGTGGCCGATGATTCGCCATCCGCCGCCGTCGGGGATGTTGCCGACTTTCTTGATGTCGACGTGGACCAGTTCTACCGGCCAGTCGCGTTCGTAACGTCGGATCGGCTCGCCGGTGGGTCGGTCTAGCCAGGCCAGCCGGTTCAGCCGGTGGCGGGTCGGGATTCGTTGCACGGTCGAGGCGGGAGGGCCCAGGATCGGGCCGATCCGGGCCGGGCCGAGCTTACGGGCCCGCCGCAGGTCACAGACGCGGTCTTCCATCGTGGACGCGGCCGGTGCGGGGTGGTGTCGGCTCGGACGGTCGTGCAGACCGGTGTCGCCCTCGGCCCGCCACCGGGCATCCATGTGTGGGCGGTGGCCGGGGAGATGCCCATCTCGGCGGCCACATGGATGACCGGACGGCCTGAGCAGACCCGTTGGATCAGTAGTCCCCTACCGAAGACGGTCAGCCGGGCATTACGGTGGGGCACGAAGACCTCCGTGCGGTGAGTTCCTAGACAGCTCCCACCACACCGGAGGTCTTCGCCATGTTCAAGACCAGACCAGCGTCAACATCGCGCGTGATCAATACATCTAGCGCTGTGCGCGGTTGCGGCGTACGTGGTTCAGCGTCACCGCGGCCGGGAGGCCAGTCAGGAGGAGAGACAGTCCCACCGGGAGTACCCCGGCCCACAGCGTGGGGGAGACGTATGCGGTGCCGGACGGACCGTCTATCAGCCGCGCACGGACGGGTTGCGAATCAACGTCACCCTCGACCAGGACGGCGGACGGCGAGCCGCCGTCGTCCGGGGTGAAGAGGCCCGAGCAGGACCTCGACGTTCCCCCATTGACCACGGTGTTGTCGTAGGTCCGGCAGTCGGCCTCGGTCACGGTCCCGCTCTCGCCCCACAGCGCTGTCCGCAGCTCTCCGGTGAAGTTCGTCAGCACGACGTAGGACAGAACCAGCCCGACCAGACAGGCCAGCGCCAGCCACGGCGCGGGTCCGACCTCCTCCGGTCGCCCGTCCAGAACGTCCCCACCCTCGCTCATGCCCACCCCCGGATCGCCGACGGGCTTTCATGGTGACCGATCCGAAGCCCCCGCAGAACCCCTCCATGGCGTGCTGGTGGGCGCGCACGTGTGTCAGGCCGACCGGCACCGGCCGGTCAGGGCGTAGGCGCGAGTTCGTGTCACCGCTGGTCACAGAACCGCTTGGAGCAAGCGCCGTAGCTGGCGATCCGCCAACTGCAATGCTCAGTCACAGCCGCTCCCGGCGGCTGCCAAGGAGACCGTCTGCCAGCCCTCCACTGAGGCTCGGGACACGCACGTCCGGCGGCGACCCCATCAGCATCGAGTTGAAGGGGCACTTCACGTCATCCCACGGCAGATCAGCCGCCCGGCCGTGCCGGCCGGTCTCGCCGACTCGGCGCACTCTCGTTCGCCTTGACCAGAGAGATAGGGGTGCCCCGCATCGGTTGCTGTGCGGGGGCTGGCCGGGTGGGGGCGGGGGGTCAGCCGGCGGGGGAGCCGCTGACCTTGCCCACGGGGCTGATCTCGAGCTTCCCGTTGTCTCCGCCGTCGGTGACGGGGAGCGTGCCTGCCGGCCACTTCAGAGTGACGTGCTTGGTTTCGTTCGGGGGTGTCACCACGAGGTCGGTCAGCTGCACGCCGGAGCCGCCGCTGTTGTTGACCGGGAATGTGATGTTGAAGGCGGCGGTCTTTCCGTCCTTGAGGATCTGGGGAAGAGCCTGCTCGCCGTTGCGGTTCACGGAGAAGGTGTCGCCCTGGGACGTCTTCAGGTCGACACCCGCGAAGCCGCTGATGCGGCAGCTGCTGCCGCCGCTGTTCTTGAAGGAGACGGTGACGACGCCTTCCGTCTTGTCCGTGGTGTTGTCGGTGGCGGCGACCTCGAGAGCGTCGGTGCGGCAGATGCCGACCTTGCCGCCGCTATTGTCACCAGTGTCGGCGCTCCGGTCGCTCCCGCCGGTGCTGGCGCCGGCGCCCTGGTCGCTCCCGCCGGTGCCGGTCTCGGCGCTCGGGTCCGTCTGGTCCGGTCCGCCGGTGCCGCCTGCCTTGTCCGCCGACGCGGTGGGGCTGGCCTGCGTGTTGTCCGAGGCGTTGTCCTCGCCGTTGCAGGCGGTGAGCGAGAGTGCGGCCACGAGGCCGATGGCGGCGGCGACGGCCTTGCGGGTGTGCAGCATGATTCCCCCGGGATGCGGTGAGTCTGTGCGGTCTGGGTGATGCCGTGGTGCGTACCTATTTGTACCGCGCAGTTAGTTACGAACCGTCAGTGATCATGTCCGCGTTCAGTCACAGATGGGGCCGCGCCCCGGCGTCTAGTAGTGCTTTGTTAGGTGGTCTTGTCGTGGTGGGTGGGTAGTAGTTCGCTGGCTGTATGAGGGCTGGGGAGCTTGCTGCGGTGCGGGGCCGGGTGGAGGAGTTCGCGGCGGAGGTGTTCGCGCCGTTGGTGCGTCGGGATCAGCGGGCGAAGGGCGCGTTATATCTG
>NZ_JBFPNH010000075.1:0-13904 GCF_040815545.1 Streptomyces sp. LMG1-1-1.1
TGCGGGGTGCGGCGAGGACGGCGACGCCCGTGCTGCCCGGGGGCAGTTCGGCGGTGACGGTGTGTCCGGTGGCACGCGGGCCGGTCGCGCCCGCCGCCCCGGTCGCCGCCCCGGCCCCGGTCGCCGCGGCCCCGTCGATCGCTCCGGCCGTCTTGACCCCGGTCCCGGCGACCCCCGCCCCGGCTCCGGCCGAGGACGGCGCGTACGTGACCCCGCTGGTCCGCAAGCTCGCCACCGAGAACGGTGTCGACCTGGCGGCCGTCAAGGGCTCGGGCGTCGGCGGTCGCATCCGCAAGCAGGACGTCCTCGCGGCCGCCGAGGCCAAGAAGGCCGCTCCGGCCCCCGTCGCAGCCGCCGCTCCGGCCGCCGCGCCGAAGGCCTCGGCCCTCGAGGTCTCCCCGCTGCGCGGTCAGACCGTCAAGATGACCCGCATGCGCAAGGTCATCGGCGACAACATGATGAAGGCGCTGCACGGCCAGGCCCAGCTGACCTCGGTCGTCGAGGTCGACATCACCAAGCTGATGAGGCTGCGCGCCCGCGCCAAGGACGCGTTCGCCGCCCGTGAGGGCGTCAAGCTGTCCCCGATGCCGTTCTTCGTGAAGGCGGCGGCCCAGGCGCTGAAGGCCTTCCCGGTCATCAACGCCCGGATCAACGAGGACGAGGGCACGATCACCTACTTCGACACCGAGAACATCGGTATCGCGGTGGACTCCGAGAAGGGTCTGATGACCCCGGTCATCAAGGGTGCGGGCGACCTCAACATCGCCGGCATCTCGAAGAAGACCGCGGAGCTGGCCGGCGCCGTGCGCGCCAGCAAGATCACGCCGGACGACCTCGCCGGTGCGACCTTCACCATCTCCAACACCGGTTCGCGCGGCGCGCTCTTCGACACGATCATCGTGCCCCCGAACCAGGTCGCCATCCTGGGCATCGGCGCCACCGTGCGCCGTCCGGTCGTCATCAACCACCCGGACCTGGGTGAGACGATCGCGATCCGCGACATGACGTACGTCGCGCTGTCCTACGACCACCGTCTGGTGGACGGCGCGGACGCCGCCCGCTACCTGACGGCCGTCAAGGCGATCCTGGAGGCCGGCGAGTTCGAGGTCGACCTCGGCCTCTGAGCCGCGGTCGCAGGCCCTCCCCGAGGCGCAACGTAACGAGCCTCACCTGCGGCGCCCCCGCCCGGAAGTGTTTCCGGACGGGGGCGCCGCCGTATTGTCTAAGGGTCAACACTCCCCGAGGAGCCTTCATGACCGTCCCCGTCGTCCACTCGCTGCGCGAACAGATCCGCGAGCACATCGTGGAGGGGATCGTCAGCGGCCGCTGGAAGCCGGGAGAGCGGATCGTGGAGCGCCGGATCGCGACCGAGCTGGAGGTCAGTCAGACCCCGGTCCGCGAGGCGCTGCGCGAGCTGGAGTCGCTGCGGCTGATCGAGTCGGCGCCCAACAAGGGCGTACGGGTCCGCAACCTCACCGCCGCGGACCTGGAGGAGAGCTACCCCGTGCGGGCCGGCCTGGAGCAGATCGCGGCCGAGCTGGCCGCGACCCGGCTCGCGAGCGACTGCTCGGCCCTGGAGCCGCACGTGGCGGCGCTGTACGAGGCGGACGCGACCTCCGACGGCACGGCGCAGGTGCGGCACACGGTGGCCTTCCACCGTGAGCTGGTGAAGGCGGCCGGGAACGGCGTCCTGCTGCACACCTGGGAGACCCTCGGCATCGAGGTCTTCACGGCCCTGTCGATCCGCTGGCTCGGCACGGTCCAGAAGTCGTACGCGGAGGAGCACCAGGAGCTCGTGGAGGCCTTCCGGCGGGGCGACCCGAACATCGGGGCCCTCGTGAAGGCCCATGTGCTCGGCTGCGCCCCGCGGGCCTGACCCACGGCGTGACGCACAGTGAGCGGGTCCACCGTCCGGTGGGCCCGCTCATTCGTGCGCGCACTCCCTCAGACAGCGGGTCCCACCTGCGAAAACGGGGTGAAAACCAGGCACCGGGTGCCCTTTTTGCTGGCACCCTGTGCCGACTTTCTCGATCTGAAGGGGTTTTCTCCTTCAACCCTTTGATCGATCATCGATCGCCGGTTTACAGTCTTCGGCGGGCCGTCACCCGGCCCTTCGCCCTGTCCTGCCAGACACGGCCCCCTTATCTCCACCCCCATCTGTCCGGAAGGCGGCGATCATGACCGATCCCGTAGGCAAGATTCCGAGTGAGCTCGACCAGCTCCCGGACCGTGACACCGAGGAGACCGCCGAGTGGGCGGCCTCCCTGGACGCCGTCACCAAGGCCGCCGGCCCTCACCGGGCCGCCTACCTGATGCGCCGCACCCTCCAGCACGCCGAGGGCGCGGGCCTCGCCCTGCCCAAGCTGCTGGAGACCGACTACGTCAACACCATCCCCACCTCCGCGGAGCCCTCGGTCGGCGACTTCGGCGGCGACGAGGAGATGGAGCGGAAGATCACCGCGTGGAACCGCTGGAACGCGGCCGCGATGGTCACCCGCGGTTCCAAGTACGGCGTCGGCGGCCACATCGCCACCTTCGCCTCGGCGGCCTGGCTCTACGAGACCGGCTTCAACCACTTCTTCAAGGGCAAGGAAGCCGACGGTTCCGGCGACCAGCTCTTCATCCAGGGCCACGCCTCCCCCGGCATCTACGCCCGCGCCTTCCTCGACGGCCGCCTCACCGAGGCGCACCTCGACAAGTTCCGCCAGGAGTCCGGCGGCGAGGGCCTGCCGTCCTACCCGCACCCGCGCCGGCTGCCCTGGCTGTGGGAGTTCCCCACCGTCTCCATGGGCCTCGGCCCGCTCTCCGCGATCTACCAGGCGCGCTTCAACCGCTACCTGACGAACCGTTCCATCAAGGACGTCTCCGCGTCCCACGTGTGGGCGTTCCTCGGCGACGGCGAGATGGACGAGCCGGAGGCGACGGCGGCGCTCGCGCTCGCCGCCCGCGAGGGCCTGGACAACCTGACCTTCGTCGTCAACTGCAACCTGCAGCGCCTCGACGGCCCGGTCCGCGCCAACTTCAAGATCGTGCAGGAGCTGGAGGCCCAGTTCCGCGGCGCCGGCTGGAACGTCGTGAAGTCGCTGTGGGGCAACGCCTGGGACGAGCTGTTCGCGCTCGACACCACCGGCGCCCTGGTCCGCCGCCTCCGCGAGGTGCCGGACGCGCAGGTCCAGACGTACCAGACCCGCGACGCCGCCTACATCCGCCAGGACTTCTTCGGCAAGGACCCGGCGCTCGTCGCGATGGCGCAGCTGCTGAGCGACGACAAGATCCTGGAGTGCTTCCACCTCTCCCGCGGCGGCCACGAGCCCCGCAAGGTGTACGCCGCGTACAAGGCCGCCGTGGAGTTCAAGGGCGCGCCGACGGTCATCCTCGCGCAGACCGTCAAGGGCTTCACCCTCGGTGAGGGCTTCGCGTCGAAGAACGCGAACCACCAGATGAAGAAGCTCAGCACCGACGAGTTCAAGAACATGCGGGACCTCCTCGAACTCCCGATCTCGGACGCGCAGTTCGTCGACGGCCAGGTGCCCTACGGCCACCCCGGCGTCGACTCCCCCGAGGTCCGCTACCTCCAGGAGCGCCGCGCGGCCCTCGGCGGCCCGGCCCCGGCCCGCCGTACCCACGCGCTCGCGCCGCTGCCGGCCCCGGCCGACAAGTCGTTCGCCGCGTTCGACAAGGGCTCCGGCTCGCAGTCGATGGCCACGACGATGGCGTTCGTCCGGCTCGTCAAGGACCTGGTCCGCGACAAGGAGACCGGCAAGCGCTGGGTCCCGATCGTCCCGGACGAGGCCCGTACCTTCGGTATGGAGTCGCTGTTCCCGTCGCTCGGCATCTACTCGCCGAAGGGCCAGACGTACGAGCCGGTCGACCGCGACCAGCTGATGTACTACAAGGAAGCCACGAACGGCCAGATCCTCAACGAGGGCATCACCGAGGCCGGCTCGATGGCCGACTTCATCGCCGCCTCCACCGCGTACTCCACGCACGGTGAGGCGATGATCCCCTTCTACATCTTCTACTCGATGTTCGGCTGGCAGCGGACCGCCGACCAGATGTGGCAGCTCGGCGACCAGCTCGGCCGCGGCTTCCTCGTCGGCGCCACCGCCGGCCGCACCACCCTGACCGGTGAGGGCCTCCAGCACGCCGACGGCCACTCGCCGGTGATCGCGGCCACCAACCCGGCGGCGCTGACGTACGACCCGGCGTTCGCCTACGAGGTCGCCGCCATCGTCAAGGAGGGTCTGCGCCGGATGTACGGCGAGGCCGCCGAGGGCGAGGACCAGAACGTCTTCTACTACCTGACGGTCTACAACGAGCCGATGCCGCAGCCGGCCAAGCCGGCCGGGATCGACGAGGGCATCGTCAAGGGCCTCTACCGCTTCAACACGGCCGAGTCCGCCGGTCTCGACGTGCCCGCGAACGCCTCGCGCATCCAGCTCCTCTCCTCCGGCACGGCCATCCACTGGGCCCTGGAGGCGCAGAAGCTGCTCGCCGCCGAGTGGGGCGTGGCCGCCGACGTGTGGTCCGCGACCTCCTGGACGGAGCTGCGGCGCGACGCCCTGGAGGCCGACGCGGCCCTCCTGCGCGGCGAGGAGCAGGTGCCGTACATCCGCAAGGCCCTGGAGGGCATCGACTCCCCGGTCCTCGCGGTCTCCGACTACATGCGCCAGGTCCCCGACCAGATCGCGCAGTGGGTCGAGCAGGACTGGTCCTCGCTGGGCGCCGACGGCTTCGGCCTCTCGGACACCCGCGACGCGGCCCGCCGCCACTTCGGCGTCGACGCCCAGTCGATCGTCGTCGCCGCCCTCGCGCAGCTGGCCCGCCGCGGCGCGGTCCGCGCGACGGCCGTGAAGGAGGCGCGCGAGCGCTACGGCCTGTAAGGGCCCTCACCCGACGAGGCGGGCGGCACGCATGATGGAGTCATGCGTGCCGCCCGCCTCATCAAGTTGGTCCTGTTGCTCCAGTCGCGTCCGTCCATGACGGCGGCCGAACTGGCCGCCGAACTCGAGGTGTCGGAGCGCACCATCACCCGCGACGCGCTGGCGCTGTCCGAGGCCGGAGTGCCGGTGTACGCCGACCGCGGGCGGGCCGGCGGCTACCGCCTGGTCGGCGGGTACCGTACGCGCCTGACGGGGCTCGCCCGCGGCGAGGCGGAGGCGCTGTTCCTTTCGGGGCTGCCGGGAGCGCTGCGGGATCTCGGCCTCGCGGACGCGGCCTCGGCGGCCCGGCTCAAGGTGTCGGCGGCGCTGCTGCCCTCGCTGCGGGACGCCCCCGACGCGGTGGACCGGCGTTTCCATCTGGACGCGCCCGCCTGGTACCAGGAGCCGGAGACCCCCGAGCTGCTGCCCCCGGTCGCCGAGGCGGTCTGGGACGACCGGTGGATCTCGGCCCGCTACCGGCGCGGGGACGCCGAGGAGGTCGAGCGGGAGCTCCAGCCGTACGGGCTCGTCCTGAAGGCGGGCGTCTGGTACGTCTGCGCGCGTTCCGGCACGGCCTTCCGCACGTACCGGATGGACCGCTTCACGGCCGTCGCCCTCTCCGAGGAACGCTTCGCCCGTGACGAGGACTTCGATCTGGCGGCGTTCTGGGCCGAGCGCTCCGCCGACTTCGCCCGCTCCCTCCTCCGGGCCGAGGTCGTCGTACGGCTCTCCGCCTCGGGGGCCCGCAGGCTGCCGCACGTGACGGACCGCGCGGCCGCCGAGCAGGCGCTGGCGGCCGCGACACCGGACGCGGACGGCCGGGTGACCGTGACGCTCCCCGTGGAGAGCGAGGAGGTCGCCTTCTCCCAGCTGCTCACGCTCGGCCCGGAAGCCGAGGTCCTGGCCCCGGCATCCCTACGCGAGCGGTGCGGCGAGGCCGCGCGGGGCCTGGCCGCGCTGTACGCCTGACGACCGCCGGGGCCGGCGCCCCCGGCTGCCGCTCCACCGCTCCCCGGCTCGACCGCTCTGCCGGTATGCCGGTCTACCGCTCTGCCGGTCTGCCGGTCTGCCGGTCTACCGGTAGTCGGCCACGTCCGGCTTGCCCGTCTCGCCGGCGATGATGAAGCCCCAGGCGTCCGGGCGTGAGCCGTCGGCGTCGGTGAAGCCGTACTCGCGTGCGAGCTGCCCGCTGGAGAGCGATCCGCCGTTCCAGCGGTGCCGGTCGGGGTCGGCGGCGAGGGCGGCGACGGCACGGCCCACGTAGACCGGGGACTCGGAGATCGCGAAGTCGGGGGTCTTCCCGACGGCGTCGCGCCAGTTCTCCTCGGTGACGCCGAAGGCCGCGAGCATCTGCTCGGAGCGCAGCCAGCCGGGGGTGAGGGCCACCGCCGTGCCGCCGTGCTCCGCCAGCTCCTTGCCGAGGCCGAAGGCCATGCGGAGGGGAGCGTTCTTGGCGAGGTCGTAGAAGAGGTTCTCGCGGAAGCGGGTGCCGTTGTACTCGGCGGTGCCGTCGGTGACCTCGACGACGAGCCCGCCGGGGTGGCGGATGAGCAGCGGCAGCGCGGTGTGCGAGGTGATGGCGTGGGTGCGCACGCCGAGTTCGAGCATGCGGAGGCCGCCCGTGAGGTCGTTCTCCCAGGTCTTGCGGCCGAAGGCGAGCAGGTGCTCGCCGCCCCACACGTCGTTGACGAGGACGTCGAGGCGACCCCGCTCGCGGTCGATCCGGTCGACCAGGGCGCGGACCTGGTCGGGTTCGAGGTGGTCGGTGGGGACGGCGACGCCCTCGCCGCCGGCGGCCGTCACCAGTTCGGCGGTCTCCTCGATGGTCTCGGTGGCCCGGCCGACCTCGCTGAGGTGGTCGCGGGTGGTGCGCCCGGTGACGTACACGGTGGCTCCGGCGGCCCCGAGCTGGACGGCGATGGCCCGTCCGGCGCCCCGGGTGGCCCCGGCGACCAGGCAGATCCGTCCGCGCAGGGGTGTGGTCTCAGTCGTCATGGTGCCCAGGCTGGCAGGAAAGCCCGACATCTTCTGTCCGGATTCGTTTCGGGGTTTCCGGGTGCGTCGCACTCGCCGGGGCAGGATGCTTGGTCCCGTGATGGACGAGACCGCGTTCTGGGAGATCATCGACGCCAGCCGCGAGGACGCCGAGGGCGACCCCGAGGAGCAGGCCGACCTGCTCGTGGAACGACTGACCCGGCTGGACCCCGACTCCGTGCTCGACTACGCGCGCCATTTCGAGGCCCGCTTCAACCGCGCGTACCTCTGGGACCTGTGGGGCGCGGCGGCCGTGCTGTTCGACGGGGCGGGCGACGAGACCTTCGACTCGTTCCGGTGCTGGCTGATCGGCCAGGGCCGGGAGGTGTACGAGGGGGCCGTGCACGATCCGGACGCGCTCGCGGAACTGCTCACCGACTTCGACCTGGAGATCGACGGGGACGGCGAGGAGATCGGCTTCGCGGCGGACGAGGCGTACGAGGCGCTGACCGGCGCCGAGACCCCGGACCTGGGGATCCAGGCGCCGGGCGGGGAGCCGCTGGGCTCGCCGCTCGACCTGAACGACGACGACGTGCTCGCGGCCCGCTTCCCCCGGCTGTGGGAGCGCTTCGGGGCGGTGTAGCGGGGATACCGGAGGAGGGGGTCCCGGGCTCCCCGCCCGCCCGATGTCCGGAGGAGCGACTTCGGATCCGGAGCGGCCTCGGATCCGGAACGGCCTCGGATCCGGAACGGCCTCGGATCCGGAGCGGGGCTCGGATCCGGAGCGAGGCTCGGAAGTGAAGCGAGGCTCGGAAGGGAAGCGGGGCTCAGAAGTGGGTGCCGCCGTCGACGCGGACCTCGGTGCCGGTGATGAACTTCCCGTCCTCGCTGGCGAGCATCGCGACGACGCCGGCGACGGTCTCCGGGCCGGCGAAGCCCTGGCCGAGGGCGGGGGCGAGCTTCGCGAAGAGGGACCAGTCGGTGTCCTCGGGCAGGCCGGGACCCGCGGACTGCTTGCTGGCGCCGCTGCCGTCGGTCATGCCGGAGGAGATGGAGCCGGGCTGGACGGCGGTGAAGCGGATGCCCTGCTTGGCGTACTCGGCGGCGAGCGCGTGGGTCATGGACTGGATGCCGCCCTTGCTGGCCGCGTAGGCGGACATGTAGGGGTGGGCGAACATCGCGGAGGTGGAGGAGAAGTTCACGACGGCGGAGCCGTCGCCCTCCAGGAGGGCGGGGATCGCCTCGCGGATCACGAGGAAGGTGCCGGTCAGGTTGATCCGGATCACCTGCTCGAAGGAGTCGAGGCTCGTCTCGTGGGTGTGCGAGGAGCGCAGGATGCCGGCCGCGTTGACCAGGACGTCCAGGCCGCCCAGCGCCTCGACGGCGGCGGCGACGCCGGCGCGTACGGAGACCTCGTCGGCGACGTTCAGGACGACGGTGGTGAGGCGGTCGGCGGCGTCGCCGGCCTTGGCGACGGTGTCCTTCAGGCCGTCCTCGCTGATGTCGGCGGCGACGACGCGGCCGCCCTCCGCGAGCATGCGCAGGACGGTGGCCTGGCCGATGCCGGAGCCGCCGCCGGTGATGAGGGCGCGGCGTCCTTCGTAACGGGTCAGGTGGTTCATGGCGGCAACCTCTCGATGTCAAGCATTCGATAGAACGCTGACACCGTACGCCTAGATGACACGTTTTGCCACGCCTGCACGTTGCGCACTTCAGGCGCCCGCGGGCGTACGCTTCGTACGGTGAGCACCAAGCCCCCCTCCCCGTCGCTGACGGAGCGCCGCAAGGCCGCCACCCAGCTGGACATCGCCCGCGCCGCCGCCGAGCTCTTCACCGAACGCGGCCCCGACGGCACCACGGCCGAGGACATCGCCCAACGGGCCGGGGTCGCCCTGCGCACCTTCTACCGCTACTTCCGCTCCAAGCAGGACGCCGTGGCCCCGCTCCTCGCCGGTGGCGCCGACCGATGGCGCCAGGAGCTCGCCGAGGCCGGTGCCGAGGCGGGAGCCGGCCTCCCCGAGCTCCTGGAAGCCTCGATCGCCGCGTCGCTCACCCCCCGGGACGAGGCCTCCGCCGAGGGCCTGCGCTGGACCCGCGGGCTGCTCCGCGCCGCCACCCGGGACCCCGCCCTCCGGGCCGTCTGGTACCGGGTCAACCAGGAGTCCGAGGAACGGCTCCGCGAAGTCGTCGCCACGCTCGCCGGACCCGGCGCCGACCCCCTGGAGGTACGGCTCGCGGCGGCCGCGGCCACGGACGCCATCCGGATCGCGCTGGAGACCTGGGCCGAGACCGGCACGGAGCCGGACGCCGGAGACGGGACCGAGGCCGGGGACTGGGGCGGCGCCGGGCACGGGGCGGAGGCGGGGGACTGGACCGGCACCGGACACGGGGCCGAGGCCGGAGAGTGGGGCGGCACCGGACACGGGACCGAGGCCGGAGAGTGGGGCGGCACCGGACACGGGGCCGAGGCCGGAGAGTGGGGCGGCACCGGACACGGGACCGAGGCCGGAGAGTGGGGCGGCGCCGGCGCGCCCGTGCGCGGCGAGGGCTCCCCGGCCGCCCTCGCGGTCCGCTGCCTGCGCGAACTGACCGGTGGGATGCGGTTGCTGCGCCACTCAGCCGAGTAGCGATCGGCCCATCAGGACATCGTCCACGTACACCCCGTCGAGCAGGAACTCCCCCGGCAGCACGCCCTCGACGGCGAAGCCCTCGGAGGCGTACAGCGCGCGGGCCGGCGCGTTGTGCCCGAGCACCCGCAGCGTGATCCGGCGCGCGCCTTCCTCCCGCGACCGGTCCATGGCGGCCCTCAGGAGCGCCCTGGCGACCCCCCGCCCCCGGGCGGACCCGGCGACGGCCAGGCCCTGGATCTGGCGGACGTGGGCGTTGGCGGCGAGCGGGGTCGGCCGCACCACCCGGACGTAGCCGACGAGCGCGCCACCGAGCACCGCGACC
This sequence comes from Streptomyces sp. LMG1-1-1.1, assembly GCF_040815545.1. Taxonomy (NCBI): domain Bacteria; kingdom Bacillati; phylum Actinomycetota; class Actinomycetes; order Kitasatosporales; family Streptomycetaceae; genus Streptomyces; species Streptomyces sp. LMG1-1-1.1. The sequence goes on from NZ_JBFPNH010000075.1 coordinate 9,849, forward strand.
AGATAGTCCCCCGGCACGTGGCGGTCGTCGAAGAAGGGCTCGTACGGCTCCGCCGGGGCGGGCTGCACGGCGTGGAGGGTCGACCAGGCGGCCCGGTCGAGCGCGCCGAGGGCGTCCTCGTCGTCGGGTCCCGCGGTACGTATGAGCGTCTCCGGCACGATCATGACGGCCACTGTGTCACGCCCGGGTCAGGAAGGGCAGGATGGTGCCCATGCAGCGTTCCGCCATCCGCAAGCGTGTCGCCGTCACCGGCGCCTCCGGGCTCATCGGCTCCGCCCTCGTCCGCTCCCTGCGCGCCGACGGCCATGACGTCCTCCGGCTCGTCCGCCACCCGGCCGAGGCCGCCGACGAGGTCGAATGGGACCCCAAGCGGCTGTACGTCGACGCCTCCGGGCTCGTCGGCGTCGACGCCGTCGTCCACCTGGCCGGCGCCGGGGTCGGCGAACGCCGCTGGAACGAGGCGTACAAGAAGGAGATCCGGGACAGCCGGGTGCTCGGCACGACGGCGATCGCCCAGGCGCTCGCCTCGCTCGCCGACCCGCCGGAAGCGCTCGTCTGCGGCACGGCGCTCGGCTGGTACGGCGACACCGGCGACCGCGCCGTCGACGAGAGCGCACCCGCCGGCACCGGCTTCCTGCCCTCGGTGTGCGTCGAGTGGGAGGCCGCCGCCGCCCCCGCCGAAGAGGCCGGCATCCGCGTCACCTACGCCCGTACGGGCCTCGTCGTGGCCCGCGAGGGCGGGGCGTGGGGACGTCTCTTCCCGGTCTTCCGCGCCGGCCTCGGCGGCCGGATGGGCGACGGACGCCAGTACTGGTCGTACATCTCCCTCCACGACGAGGTCGCCGCCCTCCGCCACCTGGTCGACACCCCGTCCGTCACCGGCCCCGTCAACCTCACCGCCCCCGAACCCGTCACCAACCGCGAGGTCACGGCGGCGATGGGCCGGGTGCTCCACCGACCCACCCTGTGCACCGTGCCCGCCGCCGCCCTCAGGGTCGTGCTCGGCGACTTCGCCCAGGACGTGCTGGGCAGTCAGCGGGTGCTCCCCGGCCGCCTGTTGGAGTCCGGCTTCGACTTCGCCTTCCCGACCATCGACGACGCGATCCGCGCGGCGGCCCACTGACCCGCGCCCGCCCCCACCCGCGTGGGCGCAACGGACACCCCACGCCTCCTCTGCACACCGGGGACCCAACGCCCGCCCGGTACAACCGACTTCCGGGCCCGCCTCCGCGCCTCCGGCTCCCCGCGGCCGTCTCCGTACGCCCGGCCCCCGCGGCCGTCTCCGTACGGACGACTCCCGCGGCCGTCTCCGTACGGACGACTCCCCGCGGGGGCCTCCGTACGCCCGCGTCCGTGCAGCCACGTCCGAGCGCGCGCCACCGCACGGCGGCCTCTGCACGGCGGCCTCCGTACGCGCGCCTCCGCATCCCTGTGCTCCCCCGTGCCGCACGCACCCCGGTGCGCGCGGCTGGCAGCCGTGGGAGCGCTGCCTAGGCTCGACTGGAACGGCGAACTCGGGCATTCCGGAGGCCCGTTGGGGGCATAGGCCTCCCACCGGCCGCGCCGACCTGGGGAGGGGCACGTGCTCAGCAGCGCAGACAGCGCAAGGACCGCACAGCGTACGGACGTCGTGGAGACCGTCGACGTCGTGATCGTGGGAGCCGGCATCGCGGGACTCACCGCAGCCCACCGGCTGACCGGCGCCGGGCTCTCCGTCGCCGTCCTGGAGGCGGAGGCGCAGATAGGAGGCCGACTGGCGACCGACGCCGTCGACGGCTTCCTGCTCGACCGGGTGGGACAACCGCTCGCCCTGTCGTACGAGGAACTACGGGCGGTGCCGGGGCTCGACGGCCTCGTGCTGCGCCCCTACGGCCCCGGGGTGCTGGTGCACACCGACGGCCGGTACGCGCGCTGGGGCGCACCGCACCCCCGCAGGACTCCGGGCGGGGTCCGGAGCGGGGCCCGGGGCGGGGGCCCCCGGAGCGTGGGGGGAGCGTTCAGTGTGGCGCGCGCCCTCGCGAGCGCCCCCCGGCATCCGGCCGCCTCGCTCGACCAGGCGCGGCTCGGCGCGTCCCTCGTCCGGCTCGCCGCGACCCCGACGCAACGGCTGCTCGCCCGTCCCGAGCGGACCGCCCGCGAAGCCCTCACGGCCAGGCTGCCCGCCCGGACCGTCCAGGGAGTGCTGCGGCCCCTGCTCGCGGCGCTGCTCGCCGACCCCGACCTCGGCACGTCGAGCCGCCAGGCGGACCTCGCGCTCCGCGCCTTCGCCCGGGGACGGCTCTCCGTGCCGCAGGGCGGCTCGGCGGCGCTCCCCCAGCGGCTCGCCGCCACGCTGCCGCCGGGCACCGTCCGCACCGGCGTCCGGGTCACGGAGGCGTCGGTCTCCCGGGTCACGACGGAGGAGCACGGGGTGTTCGGGTGCCGCTCGATGATCCTCGCGACCGGCGCGCGGTCGGCCGCGGCGCTGCTGCCCGGCCTTCGGACGCCCGGCTTCCACCCGGTCACGGTCCTCCACCACACGGCGCCCGTGGCGCCCACCGGGGACCCGACCCTCATCCTGGAATCCGACCCCGGCGGGCCCGTCGCCCACACCGCCGTCATGAGCGCCGTCGACCCGAGCCGCGCGCCGGCCGGCCGGGCCCTCATCACCTCCACGGTGCTCGGCACACCCCCCGACGACACCGAACGGCGCGTCCGCAAACACCTCGCCACGCTGTACGGCACGTCCACCGACGAGTGGGAGCTCCTCGGCCTCCACCACACCCCCGACGCCGTCCCCGCGATGCCGCCCCCGCACGACACCCGGCGCTCCGTGCGCCTCCTCGCCGGCCTCTACGTCTGCGGCGACCACCGGGCCGCCGGCACCGTCCACGGCGCCCTCACCTCCGCCCACCGCGCCGCCACCGCCCTCCTCACCGACCTCGGCCTCCCCCACACCCCCGCCCCCGAACAAGCCGCCTAACCCCACCCACCCCGCCTCCCCCGGCGCCCTGCGCTCCCGCGCCGCGCCCGTCGCCCGGACTTGCTGACCACACCCCCGGGCCCCGGGCGTTGCGGGCCACGCCCCGGGCGTTGCGAGCTACGCCCCCGGGCTGCGGGCCGCGCCCCCGTCGCCTGGGTGCGGGCCGCGCTCCCGCCACCTGGGTTGCGGGCTGCGCCCCCGTCGCCTGGGTGCGGGTCGCGCTCCCGCCCGGGTGACGGGCAGCTCCGTCGCCTGGGTGCGGGCCGTGCTGCCGCCACCTGGGTTGCGGGCCCTGGGTGCGGGTCGCGCTCCCGCCCGGGTGGCAGGCAGCTCCGTCGCCTGGGCCTGGGTTGCGGGCCGCGCCCCCGACCCCTGGGTTGCGGGCCGCACCCTCACCCGGGCTGTGGGCCACGCCTCCCCGCCACCTGGGTTAGGGGCCCCCTCTCGGCCGCCACCCAGGATGCGGGCCACACCCTCTGGCTTGTGAGACACCCATCCCGGCCACCACCCAGCTCCCGGGCGGCACCCCCGCCGCCTGGCTTTGGATTGCGGGCCCCATCCTCACCCCGGTCCACATGGCGGGCCGCGCCCTCCCCGCCGCCTGGCTTGCGGGCCGCCCATCCCGGCCGCCACCCAGCTTGCGGGCCGCACCCCCACCGCCTCGGTTTGATTTGCGGGCCCCACCCTCCCCGCCACCTGGCTTACGGGCCGCCCATCCCGGCTGCCGCCCGGGTTGTGGGCAGCTGTTCCGCAGGGGCGGAACGGGTGGGCCCAACCCACGACGGCGCCGCACCTTCGGCGCACCGTCCAGGCGCGGAAGCCTAGGCCCGGCAAGGGGCGCCGTCCCGTGTGCCCACCCGTCCCGCCCCAGCGGGACGATTGCCCACACGGAGGTGGGCGGCAGGGGCCGGGCGCCAGCCCGCACGGGGCGGGTGCGGGCGCGCCGGCCCATACGGCGCGGGGGCGGCACGCGCGGGGGCGTCGACCACGCTGGGTGGCTGCGCCCGCGCCCGCGCGGCGAGGGTTACGCGGGCGCCCGACGAGTGGCGGGGTGCCCACAGGCAGGGCCCCCGGGGCGCGCCGCCCGCAGGAGC
>NZ_JBFPNH010000076.1:0-151956 GCF_040815545.1 Streptomyces sp. LMG1-1-1.1
ACTCCGCGCCGTCCGCGCCGAAGAGCGCCGCGCGCCCCCCGAGGCGGGAGGCGAGGGCGCCGAGGACCGCCGGGACCGGCGCCGGCCGCGCCGCGGCCGCCGCGAGGGACTGCTGGGCCTCGGTCACCCGGCGCAGCTCGCGCAGCCGGGCCTCGGCCATCAGCCGCCACAGCGCCCGCGCCACCGCCGTGAACGGCGTCCTCGGCGGCACTTCGACCAGCGGCAGCCCCCGGACCGCGCACGCCTCCACGAGCTCCGGCGGCACCGTGTCGTACACCGGCGTCACTCCGAAGGCGAGCGCCGCGGCGCCCGCCTCCACCACCCGCGCGACGTAGTGCGCCGGGTCGGTGAGCTGCACGCCCGCCGTCATCAGCAGCTCGCCGCCCAGCAGGTACGGATAGGGGTCGGCCATCTCCGAGGTGTGCACCCAGTGCAGGGGTACGTCGCCGGGCCCGGCGAGCAGGCGGAGGCCGAGGTCCGGGTGTGCGAGCAGCGCGGCGAGCGGCACCGGCGGCGCCGGGGGAGTGGAGTCGGGCCCGGACTCCTGGGCGTTCGGTGCGGTCATCGGAGTGGCCCCTTCGTACATCCACGGTCCGTACAGTGGAGGGAACGTACACTTCTCTGTCGCTTTCGGGCCACTTACGGTCGAGCCGGACACCGACACCCTCAGGAGGACCCCGACCATGAGCAGCAGCGACCAGAACACCCCGCGCGGCCCGATCGACTCGTCCCGCATCCCGCGGTACGCCGGTCCCGCGACGTTCGCCCGGCTGCCGCGGCTCGACGAGGTCGGCACCGCCGACGTCGCCGTGGTCGGCATCCCCTTCGACAGCGGCGTCTCCTACCGCCCCGGCGCCCGCTTCGGCGGCAACGCCATCCGCGAGGCCTCCCGCCTGCTCCGCCCGTACAACCCGGCGCAGGACGCCTCCCCGTTCGCCCTCGCCCAGGTCGCGGACGCCGGCGACATCGCCGCCAACCCGTTCAACATCAACGAGGCCGTCGAGACCATCGAGGCCGCCGCCGACGACCTGCTCGCCACCGGCGCCCGCATGATGACCCTCGGCGGCGACCACACCGTCGCCCTGCCGCTGCTGCGCTCCGTCGCCAAGAAGCACGGCCCGGTCGCCCTGCTCCACTTCGACGCGCACCTCGACACCTGGGACACCTACTTCGGCGCCGAGTACACCCACGGCACCCCGTTCCGCCGCGCCGTGGAGGAAGGCATCCTCGACACCTCCGCGCTCTCCCACGTCGGCACCCGCGGCCCGCTCTACGGCAAGCAGGACCTCACCGACGACGAGAAGATGGGCTTCGGCATCGTCACCTCCGCGGACATCTACCGCCGGGGCGCCGACGAGGTCGCCGACCAGCTGCGCCAGCGCATCGGCGACCGCCCGCTGTACATCTCCATCGACATCGACTGCCTCGACCCGGCCCACGCCCCCGGCACCGGGACCCCCGAGGCCGGCGGCATGACCTCCCGCGAGCTCCTGGAGATCCTCCGCGGCCTCTCCTCCTGCAACCTGGTCTCCGCCGACGTCGTCGAGGTGGCCCCCGCCTACGACCACGCCGAGATCACCGCGGTCGCCGCCTCCCACACCGCGTACGAACTCACCACGATCATGTCCCGCCAGATCGCCGCGGGCCGCGCCGCGAAGTGACGCCGGTCGGGTCGTGGGCATACGTTCCGCAGGGCGGAACGGACGGGCACGACCCGACCGACCGGGCCGCACCCGACCACCGAGCCACGCCCCGAGGGACCCGATGACCCACGACCACGACCTGGTACTGCGCCCCACCCCCGCGCAGACGGCCGCCGCCCTCGCCCCTCCCAAGGGCCGCACCGGCGGCGACCTCGTCATCGAGACGCTGTCGGGTCTGGGCGCCACGACCGTCTTCGGCCTCCCCGGCCAGCACGCGCTCGGCATGTTCGACGCGCTGCGCCGGTCGTCGCTGCGGTACGTGGGCCTCCGGGTGGAGAACAACGCGGGCTTCGCCGCCGACGCGTACGGCCGCGTCACGGGCGAGGCGGCCCCGCTGCTGCTGTCCACCGGACCCGGCGCGCTGATGTCGCTCGCCGCGCTCCAGGAGGCGGCGGCCGCGTCGGCCCCGGTCCTCGCGATCGGCAGCCAGATCCCGGTCGCCGGGCTCGGCGGCGGACGGCACGGCTATCTGCACGAGCTGCGCGACCAGCAGGCCTCGTTCAGGGACGTCGTGAAGTCCGTCCACACCGCCCGTACCCAGTCCCAGATCCCGTCCGCCGTCGCGGCGGCCTGGGAATCGGCGCTGACGGCCCCGCACGGGCCGGTGTGGGTGGAGATCCCGCAGGACGTGCTCGTCGCCGAGACCCTCCTGCCCGTGGTCACGGCGATGGACGCGACGCCCGAGGACATCGCACCGCGCCCGGAGCTCACCGCGGTCGCGGCGGACCTGCTGACGAGGGCGCAGCGCCCGGCGATCATCGCGGGCGGCGGTGTCGTGCGCTCCGACGCGTCCGGCAAGCTGCGGGCCCTGGCGGAGCTGATCGACGCGCCCGTCGTCACGACCTTCGGCGGCAAGGGCGCGTTCCCGTGGGAACACCCGCTGTCGCTCCAGTCCTGGCTGGAGGACCGGCACACCACCGACTTCCTGGAGGACGCCGACGTCCTCCTCGTCGTGGGCTCCGGGCTCGGCGAACTGTCCTCGAACTACCACACGTTCGCGCCGCGCGGCCGGGTCATCCAGATCGAGGCCGACGCCGGGAAGCTGGAGTCCAACCACCCGGCGCTCGGCATCCACGCGGACGCCAGGCTCGCCCTCCAGGCCCTCCTGGAGACGGCCGGGAAGCGCACCGACCCGACCGCGGCCGAACGGGTCTCGGCCGTCCTGACCAAGGTCAGGGAGCGGATCGCCGCACAGGACCTCGACCTGGAGCAGCGGGTCGTCGCGGCGGTGCGGAAGGCGCTGCCGGCGCGGGCGCCGAGCTTCTGGGACATGACGATCCTGGCCTACTGGGCCTGGTCGGCGTTCGACGCCCGGCACCCCAACACCATGCACTCCGCCCAGGGCGCCGGCGGCCTCGGCTACGCCTTCCCCGCCGCCCTCGGCGCGGCCGTCGCCGACCCTTCCACGCCGGTCCTCGCGGTCTCCGGCGACGGCGGCGCGATGTACTCGATCGCCGAGCTGGCCACGGCGAAGCAGTACGGGCTCGACGTGACCTGGCTGATCGTCGACGACGGCGGCTACGGCATCCTGCGCGAGTACATGACGGACGCCTTCGGCGAGACCACGGGCACCGAACTCACCCGCCCCGACTTCGTCGCCCTCGCCGAGTCCTTCGGCGTCCCCGCCACCCTCACCGACCCCGACACCCTGGCGACCCACCTCGCCGAGGCCCTCGCGACCCCCGGCCCCTCCGTCGTCGTCCTCCCGGCCCTCCTGCGCATGTTCGAACCGACCCACCTCTGAGCCGCGCCGCGGCGCCCCCGGGCATATCCTGGGGACATCCTGCGGACAGCGGCGCACTCCGCGCGATGACGGCGTTCGTTCCCATGAGAGGTGACCCGTCATGCGACGCCATTCCGCCCTGCTCGTACCCGCTTCCGTGGCCCTCGGCCTCGTCGGCTTCCTCGCCCCGACCGCCGGCGCGGTCAGCGCGCACTTCGTCGGCACCCCGACCGCGACGACCTCCGGCAGCAGCCTCACCGTCAAGGGCAAGGAAGCCGGACTGGGCAACCAGCAGTCCGTCAACATCTCCGTCACCGCCGACGCCCAGTGCGTCAACCGCGGCGGCAACGACCCCAGTGCCGGCAACAAGCAGTCCACCGGCGGCGGCGGCACCTTCCCCGTCCAGAACGGCAAGGCCAACTTCTCCGTCACCGTCACGGCCACCTTCCAGCCCAAGTGCAGCCCACCCATGACCCTGGTCTGGAGCAACGTGGTCGTCACGGACACCGGCAACGGCATCTCCGTAACCCTCTCCGGTCCCTTCTAGCCCCAGCGGCACCCCTACCCGCTCCCGGCCGGCCCCGCCGACCGGGAGCCGGTCGTCGGATCGGGGCCCGATTGTTGCGGCGGGATGAAATCGCACGTCGGCCGCGTTGGGTCTTCCGGTAGAGCAGGACGAGCGGGAGGCCACTGGTGGCGGAGGTCGGGCGGAAACAGCAGGGGTGGGCTCGGAGGCTGGCCGGGTACGCGTGGCGGTACAAGACGAACACGCTGCTGGCACTCGGGTCGTCGCTGGCGGGGATGGCCGTGCTGGCACTGGTGCCACTGGTCACCAAGGTGATCATCGACGACGTGATCGGGACGAAGACCCGCGACCTGGCGGTGTGGACCGGACTCCTGATAGGCGCCGCGGTCGTCGTCTACGTCCTGACGTACGTCCGCCGGTACTACGGCGGCCGTCTCGCCCTCGACATCCAGCACGACCTGCGCACGGACATGTACCGGACGATCACCCGGCTCGACGGGCGGCGCCAGGACGAGCTGTCGACCGGGCAGGTGGTGGGGCGGGCGACCAGCGACCTCCAGCTGATCCAGGGCCTGCTGTTCATGCTCCCGATGACCATCGGGAACTTCCTGCTGTTCTTCATCTCGCTGGCCGTCATGGCCTGGCTGTCGCTCCCGCTCACCCTGGTCGCGCTCGCCGTCGCCCCCGCCCTGTGGTTCATCGCCAAGCGCAGCCGCACCCGCCTCCACCCGGCCACCTGGTACGCCCAGCAGCAGGCCGCGGCCGTCGCCGGAGTCGTCGACGGGGCCGTGACCGGCGTCCGGGTCGTGAAGGGCTTCGGGCAGGAGGACCAGGAGACCGGGAAGATCAGGGAGGCCGGACGGAAGCTGTTCGCCGGCCGGCTCCGCACGATCCGGCTGAACGCGAAGTACACCCCCGCGCTCCAGGCCGTCCCCGCCCTCGGCCAGGTCGCCGTGCTCGCCCTCGGCGGCTGGCTCGCCTACCGCGGGCAGATCACCCTCGGCACCTTCGTCGCCTTCTCCTCCTACCTGGCCTCGCTCGTCGGCCCGGTCCGCATGCTCGCCGTGGTCCTCACCATCGGCCAGCAGGCCCGGGCCGGCGTCGAGCGGGTCGTCGAACTCATCGACACCGAGCCCGCCATCGAGGACGGCACCGGGGAACTGCCGGCCGACGTGCCCGCGACCGTCGAGTTCGACGACGTGTCGTTCGCCTACCAGGACGGCACCCCCGTGCTCGACGGCTTCTCCCTGGAGATCCGGCCCGGCGAGACCGTCGCCGTCGTCGGCGCCTCCGGCTCCGGCAAGTCGACCGTGTCCCTGCTCCTGCCCCGCTTCTACGACGTGACCCACGGCGCCGTCCTCGTCGGCGGCCACGACGTCCGCGAGCTCACCCTCGACTCCCTGCGCGCCGCGATCGGGCTCGTGCCCGAGGACTCGTTCCTCTTCTCCGACACCGTCCGCGCCAACATCGCGTACGGCGCCCCGGACGCCACCCCGGAACAGATCGAGACCGCCGCCCGCGCCGCCCAGGCCGACCGGTTCATCGCCGAGCTGCCGGAGGGGTACGACACCAAGGTCGGCGAGCACGGCCTCACCCTCTCCGGCGGCCAGCGCCAGCGCATCGCGCTCGCGCGCGCGATCCTCACCGACCCCCGGCTGCTGCTCCTCGACGACGCCACCTCCGCCGTCGACGCCAAGGTCGAGCACGAGATCCACGAGGCGCTGAAGTCGGTGATGGCGGGCCGCACGACCCTGCTCATCGCCCACCGCCGCTCCACCCTCGGCCTCGCCGACCGGATCGCCGTCCTGGACGGCGGCCGACTCTCCGACATCGGCACCCACGAGGAACTGGAGGCGCGCTCGGAGCTCTACCGGCGGCTCCTCACCGATCCCGACGAGCTGGGCGCCGTCTCCCCCGGCCACACGGCCGCGCCCGCCGAGCTTCCCGAGGACCGCACGCTGCGGGCCGAGCTGGACGCCGAGTTCGACGCCGAGCGGGGCATCACCCCCACCCTGTGGGTCAGGGACGGCGCCGCCGACCGGGAGCGCGCCGCGGCCGGGGCCACCCCCGAACTGCTCGCCGCCGTCGCCGCCCTGCCGCCCGCCGCGGACACCCCCGCCGTCGACGAGACCCGGGCCGTCTCCGCGGAGGACGCGTACGGCCTGCGCAGGCTGCTCCGCGGCTTCGGCGCCCCGCTGCTCATCAGCCTCGGGCTCGTCGCCCTCGACGCCGGCGCGGGCCTCCTGCTGCCGGTCCTGATCCGGCACGGCATCGACGAGGGCGTGAACCGGCTCGCGATCGGCGCCGTCTGGGCGGCCTCCGCGCTCGCCCTGGTCACCGTGCTCGTGCAGTGGGTCGCGCAGACCGCCGAGACCCGCATGACCGGCCGTACCGGCGAGCGGGTCCTCTACGCGCTGCGCCTCAAGATCTTCGCCCAGCTCCAGCGGCTCGGCCTCGACTACTACGAGCGCGAGCTCACCGGCCGGATCATGACCCGGATGACCACGGACGTGGACGCCCTGTCCACCTTCCTGCAGACGGGCCTGGTCACCGCCTTCGTCTCGGTCGTGACCTTCTTCGGGATCATGGTCGCGCTGCTCGTGCTCGACCTCCAGCTCGCCCTGGTCGTCTTCGCGACCCTGCCGGTCCTCGCCGTCGCCACGTACTTCTTCCGCCGGTCGAGCGTGCGGGCGTACGAGCTGGCGCGCGACCGGATCAGCGTCGTCAACGCCGACCTCCAGGAGACCGTCACCGGCCTGCGGATCGTGCAGGCCTTCCGCCGCGAGCAGGCCGTCGCGGACCGGTTCGGCGCCCGCAGCGAGGAGTACCGCGCGGCGCGCGTCCGGGGCCAGTGGCTGATCTCGGTGTACTTCCCGTTCGTCACGCTGCTGTCCTCCGCCGCGGCCGCCGCCGTCATGATCGTCGGCGCGAACCGCATCGAGGCGGGCACGCTCACCACCGGCGCCCTCGTCGCCTACCTCCTCTACATCGACCTCTTCTTCGCCCCCGTACAGCAGCTCTCGCAGGTCTTCGACGGCTACCAGCAGGCCTCCGTCTCGCTGAAGCGGATGCAGGAACTGCTCCGGGAGCCGACGTCCACGGCCCCCGCCGCCGCGCCCCTCGGCGTGCGGTCGCTGCGCGGCGAGATCGCCTTCGAGGACGTGTCCTTCGGATACGGCTCCGCCGACGCGGGCGAGGAGGCGCTCACCGGCATCGACCTGCGCATCCCCGCCGGGCAGACCGTCGCCTTCGTCGGCGAGACCGGCGCCGGCAAGTCCACGCTCGTCAAGCTGGTCGCGCGGTTCTACGACCCGACGGGCGGCCGGGTCACGGCCGACGGCACCGACCTGCGGGACCTCGACCTCGCCGCGTACCGCCACCGGCTCGGCGTCGTCCCGCAGGAGTCGTACCTCTTCGCCGGGACGATCCGGGACGCCGTCGCGTACGGCCGTCCCGAGGCCACCGACGCCGAGGTCGAGGCGGCGGCCCGCGCGGTCGGCGCCCACGGCATGATCGCCACGCTCGACGGCGGCTACCTCCACGAGGTCGCCGAGCGGGGACGGAACCTGTCGGCCGGTCAGCGCCAGCTCATCGCGCTCGCCCGCGCCGAGCTCGTCGACCCGGACATCCTGCTCCTCGACGAGGCCACCGCCGCCCTCGACCTCGCCACCGAGGCGCAGGTCAACCAGGCCACTGACCGCCTCGCCGGCCGCCGCACCACGCTCGTCGTCGCCCATCGCCTCACCACGGCCGCCCGCGCCGACCGCGTGATCGTCATGGACCACGGCCGCGTGGCCGAGGACGGCACCCACGACGAACTCCTCGCCCTCGGCGGCCGGTACGCCTCCCTCTGGAGCACCTTCATCGGGGAGGCCGAACCCGAGCGGGTCTGACCCCCGCGACGGGCGAACGCGGCCGGCCGGCCTTCCCCCGGCCGGCCGCGGCCGTCTCCGGGGGCCCGCCCGACGGCTTCCGGGGCCCGCCGGGCCGTCTCCCGGGCGCCCGTCGGCCGTGTGCTCTTTCCGGCCTTCGGTCGTCGCCCTGGATAGCCGGAGGCAACCATTCCGGTGTGGGGTGCGTCGTACGGCCGTATGCCCGTACGGCGATTCACCCGGGAGGGGAGCGCATGACCTCGGACCCGACGGCCACGGACCACCGCGACGGCCGGCGAGGCGGCGGGCGGCGACCTGCGGGTGGGCCCGCCCGGGCGCTCGCCCGCGTGCTCGGCCCGCTCCTCGCCGCCCTCGCGCTGCTCGTGCTGCCCGGCCCGGGGCCCGGTGCCGGGACCGCCGACGCCGCCTCCGTCTGCCACGGCCGGCCGACCAGGACGTACGCCTTCTCCACGGGCGAGGTGCGGGTGTACAGGACCCGGAACTACGTCTGCGCCGTCACCGTGGCCAAGCGGCCGGGACCGCGCCGCCCGATGGCCGTCTCCCTCCAGCCGCGCGGCGGGCGGCCCGCCGTCAAGGCCGGACGGTTCGACCGGCAGGCCGGACCCGTCACCGTGCACGCCCTCAACCGCTGTGTGCGGGTGAACGGTTCGGTCGCCGGGAAGGGCACGGCCACGGGTTGGATCCTGTGCTGATGCGCAGGAATGTCCCAGAGTAAGGACCAACTGGGTCTGGCGGTCCACACGTTGCCCCCGCTAGGTTCGCGACACCGTTGTGAACCAAGGGGAGGGTGAATGCGCAAGTCGCTGAGATGGGCGCTGTCGCTTTCGGTGCTCATAGGCACCGTCGGGTCGACCGGAACGGCCACCGCCGTGGACACGGAGACCGGCAGCGCGACCGTCGTCGACTCGCAGAGCACGAGCACCGACATCAAGGACCGCATCCTGGCGATCCCCGGGATGAGCCTGATCGAAGAGAAGCCGTACGCCGGCTACCGCTACTTCGTCCTGGAGTACGTCCAGCCGATCGACCACCACCGCCCGTGGGCGGGCACGTTCAAGCAGCGCCTCTCGCTCCTGCACAAGGACACGAGCCGCCCCACCGTCTTCCGCACCAGCGGATACGGCCTGAGCACCACGCCGAGCAGGACCGAGCCGACCCGGATCATCGACGGCAACCAGGTCTCCATGGAGTACCGCTTCTTCACGCCGTCCCGTCCGCAGCCCGCCGACTGGTCCAAGCTCGACATCTGGCAGGCGGCCAGCGACCAGCACCGGATCTACACGGCGCTGAAGAAGATCTACGGCCAGAACTGGCTGTCCACCGGCGGCTCCAAGGGCGGCATGACCGCCACGTACTACGAGCGCTTCTTCCCGCGCGACATGGACGGCGTCGTCGCGTACGTCGCCCCGAACGACGTGGTGGAGAAGGAGGACTCGGCGTACGACCGGTTCTTCGAGAACGTCGGTACGAAGGACTGCCGCGACCGCCTGAACGCCATGCAGCGCGAGGCCCTCGTCCGCCGCGAGCCGCTGGAGAAGAAGTACCAGGCCTGGGCCGAGTCCGAAGGCGCCACCTTCAACACCCTCGGCTCGCTCGACAAGGCCTACGAGGCCGTCGTCCTCGACTTCGTCTGGGGCTTCTGGCAGTACTACGGCCAGGACGTCTGCGACCAGATACCGGACGCGGCGACCGCGAGCGACGACACCGTCTACGAGACGATCGACGCCTACTCCGGCTGGTCCGCGTACGCCGACCAGGGCCTCGACTACTACACGCCGTACTACTACCAGGCGGCGACCGAGCTCGGCTCGCCGACCATCAAGCAGCCGCACCTCGACGGCCTGAGCCGCTACGGCTACCAGTCGGCGGGCAGCTTCGTGCCGCGCGACATCCCCATGAAGTTCAAGCCGCAGGTCATGCGCGACGTCGACGACTGGGTCCGCAAGAACGCGAACCACATGCTCTTCGTCTACGGCGGCAACGACCCGTGGGGCTCCGAGAAGTTCCGCCTCGGCAAGGGCGCGCGCGACAGCTACGTCTACGTGGCCCCGGGCGCCAACCACGGCGCCAACGTCGCCGGGCTCGTCGACGCCGAGCGCGAGAACGCCACGGCCCGCATCCTCGCCTGGGCCGGGGTCCCCGCACCCGCCGTCCAGGCCGCCCAGCCGCTCGCCCGCTTCGACGCCCGCCTCGACGCGGCCGTCGACGAGGACACCACCCGCGAGCACGGCCTGCGCCCGTAACGCCTGAGCACGAAAGGGCGGGGTGCGTCCACCGGACGCACCCCGCCCTTTCGTGTCTACCGCCGGTACGACAGGCCGTGGCCCACCGGGTAGAGGACCCGGGAGGGGTCGGCGGCGTCCTGGACGGGGACGGGGAGGCGGCCGAGGGGGCGGGCGCGGCCCGCGAGGACGCGGACCGCGGCGCGGAGTTCCACGTCGGTCCATGAGTAGGTGGCGAGGGTGGCCCGCTGCCCGGAGATCCGGGCGACGTCGTAGGGGTTGCGGATGGCGACCGTGACGACGGGGATCCCGGTGGCGACGAGCCGGTCGACCAGGGTGCGTTGGGGACTCGTCGCGGAGACGTTGTACGTGCCGACGAGGATCGCGGACTTGCCGGCGGCGGCGGCGACCGCTTCGTCGATCCTCGCGGCCGTGGGGGTGATCCCGGTGGAGAGCGCGGTCGTGGTGAAGCCCAGTTCGGTCAGGGCGGTGGCGAGGGTCGTGGTCGGCGGGCCGGTGGTGCCCGACGGTGAGGCGGGGTCGGCGCCGACGACGAGGACGGAGCCGTGGGTGGCGGGGCTCAGGGGCAGGAAGTCGTCCTCGTTGAGGAGGAGGGTCGTCGTGGCCTCGGCGATCCGGTCGGCTCCGGCGCGGTGGGCGTCGGTGCCGACGACGCGCTCGACGCCGGCCCGGGTCACGTACGCCCTCCGGAACAGGCCGAGCTTCGCCTTGAGCCGCAGGATGCGCAGGATCGATTCGTCGAGCCGGGCCTCCGTCAGCTCGCCCTCCTGGACCGCCTTCAGGACGGCGTTCCAGGCGACGGCCAGCTTGGGCGGGTTGAGCAGCTGGTCGACACCGGCCTTGAGGGCGAGGACCGGGACGCGCGCGTCCCCGTACTTGGTGCGGACGCCCTCCATGCCGAGCGCGTCCGTGACCACCACGCCGTCGTAGCCGAGCTGTTCGCGCAGGATGCCGGTGAGGATGGGCCGGGAGAGCGTCGCGGGGTCCTCGCTGGGGTCGAGCGCGGGGACGACGATGTGCGCGGTCATGATCGAGTCGATCCCGGCGGCGATGGCGGACCGGAAGGGCGGTGCGTCGAGCTCGGCCCACTGCTCCCGGGTGTGGGTGATGGTCGGCAGGCCGTAGTGGCTGTCGACGGCGGTGTCGCCGTGGCCGGGGAAGTGCTTGGAGGTGGCCGCGATCCCGGCCCGCTGGTACCCCTTCACCTGCGCGGCGACGAGTCCGGCGACCGCCTGCGGGTCGGAGCCGAACGAGCGGACGCCGATGACCGGGTTGGCGGGGTTGACGTTCACGTCGGCGACCGGGGCGTAGTTCTGCCGGATGCCGACGGCCGCGAGTTCCTCGCCCGCGATCTGCGCGGCCTTGCGGGCGTCGGCGTGCGAACCGCCGGCGCCGAGGGCCATCGCCCCGGGCAGCAGGGTGGCGGGCTTCCCGACCCGGCAGACGATGCCGTGCTCCTGGTCGGTGGAGATCAGCACCGGGACCGGCGTCGGCTGGGCGAGCGCGGCCTGCTGGATGCCGTTGGAGAGCGCGGCGATCTGCTGCGGGTCACGGGTGTTGTGGGCCCAGGCGAAGTAGATGACGCCGCCCACGTGGTAGCGCTCGACGAGCTCGGCGGCCGTACGGACGCCGATCTCGGTCAGGTTGGCGTCGATGTCGGCCTGGTCCGGCGCGGTCGCGGAGTGGCCGTACACCCGCATCACGAACAGCTGGCCGACCTTCTCCTCCAGCGACATCCGGTCGATGATCCGCCGGAGCCTCCGGTCGTCGGTCTCGGCCTGGGCCACCGGTGCGGTGACCCCGGTGACGGCTGCCGCCGCGGCTGCGGCGGTCACCGTGAGAAGGGTGCGTCGGGAGGGGGCGGGGGCGCGGTGGTGCACTGCTGCTCCTTCCGGCCGTGCGGGGATGAAGGAAACTTGCAAGGTGACACGGATAGCCCGAAAGTAACTGCCAGGTCAAGGATCCGCGCAGGAATCGTCCGCGTGCTCCTCACCGGGCGGAGGCGATCGAAGGCCAGAGCTCCTGGAGCGTACGGACCGTCTCCCGGATCGCCGGGCGCCGCGCCGCACCGGTCCGCCACATGGCGTGCAGCCGCCGCGTCGGCATCGGGTCGAGCCGCACCGGCACCACCTCCGGCGGCAGCCAGCCCCGCCCGAGCCTCGGGACCAGCGCGATCCCGAGACCGGCCGCCACCAGCGCGACCTGCGTGTGGTTCTCCTCCGCCTGATGGACGATCAGCGGCTCGTACCCCGTCGCCCGCAGCGTCCGCGTCAGCCAGTCGTGGCAGACCGTCCCCGGCGGCTGCGAGATCCACCGCTCCGCCGCCAGCTCCTCCCGCCGCACCCGCTTCCGCGCCGCCAGCGGGTGGTCCCGGTGGACGAGGAGGTCGCACAGGTCGTCGCCGATGACCGCCTGCTCGACCCCCGGCGGCGTCGGCAGCGGCGCGATGTCCCAGTCGTGCGCCACGGCCAGGTCGATCACGCCGCGCGCCACCAGGTCGATCGACAGGTGCGGGTCCACCTCCGAGAGGCGGGCGTCGAGCTCGGGGTGGAGGCGGCCGAGCTCCGCGAGGGCCAGGGGCATCAGTCCGCGCGCCGCGCTGGCGAAGCAGCCGATCGCGAGCCGCCCGGACGGCAGCCCCCGCCGCTCCTCGATGCGCACCTCCGCCTGCTCGACGAGGGCCAGCAACTGCTGTGCGGTGGTGGCCAGATGGTGGGCGTCGTCGGTGAGGCGGACACCGCGCCCGCTGCGTTCGAGCAGCGTCGTGCGGGTCTCCCGCTCCAGCTTGGCGATCTGCTGCGAGACGGCGGACGGGGTGTAGCCGAGGGCGGTGGCGGCGGCGCCGACACTGCCGTGGACGGCGACGGCGTGCAGGGCGCGAAGGCGGCCGAGATCCAGCATGGGGCTTCTCCTGGCGGTGCCGGTCGATGAAGGAACGCTTCATCCCACCATGAAGGAACCCGTGCTGGTGCTACACGGTCGGAGCGGCGATGCTCGACCGCATGCGCCCCGCACACCTCGCCCTCGCCGCCCTGGTCGCCGCCGTCTGGGGCGTCAACTTCGTCGTCATCGAGATCGGCCTCGACCACTTCCCGCCGCTGCTCTTCTCCGCACTCCGCTTCCTCGTCGCCGCCCTGCCCGCCGTGTTCCTCGTCGGCCGCCCGAAGGTCGCCTGGAGATGGATCGCGGGCGTCGGACTCGTCCTCGGCGTGGCCAAGTTCGGCCTCCTCTTCACCGGCATGGACCTCGGCGCCCCGGCCGGACTCTCGTCCCTCGTCCTCCAGGTCCAGGCCGTCTTCACCGCCCTCTTCGCCTTCGCCGCCCTCGGGGAACGCCCGGGCCGCCGCCAGCTCGCCGGGATGGCCGTCGCCCTCGCCGGGATCGGCGTCGCCGCCGTGGACGAGGGCGCGGCGGGATCCGCGACCGGCTTCGCCCTGGTGATCGCGGCGGCGGCCTGCTGGGGCGTCTCCAACGTCCTGACCCGCAAGGCCGCCCCGCCCGACGCGCTCAACTTCATGGTGTGGGTCAGCACCGTGCCCGTCCTGCCGCTGCTCGCCCTCTCCCTCCTCCTGGAGGGCCCCGAACGGGATCTCGCCGCCCTGCGCGCACTGGACCGGACGGGCGCCGGCGTCATCGTCTACGTCGCCTGGATCACGACCGTCTTCGGCTTCGGCGCCTGGGGCTTCCTCCTCCGCCGCTACCCGGCCTCCTCCGTCGCCCCCTTCTCCCTCCTCGTCCCCGTCTTTGGCATGTCCTCGGCCGCACTGTTCCTCGGTGAGGGCGTGAGCCCGCTCCGCTGGTGCGCGGCCGTACTGCTGGTGGGCGGAGTCGCGCTGACGTCGTTTCAGCGCAAGGCGGCCGGGCGGCCGGACGCCGGTGAGCCGGAGGCTAGGGTGCTGGTGCCGACGCCGAACGGGGGAGTCACACCATGAGCCATCCGCAGCCGCCGCGGGGGTACGAGCAGCAGCCCCAGCCGTACGGACAGCGGCCGCCGCAGGGGTACGGGCAGGCGCCCCAGTCGTACGGGCAGCAGCCGCCGCAGGGGTACGGGCAGCCGCCCCAGTCGTACGGGCAGCCGGGCTCGCCGCCCCAGCCGTACGGGCAGCCGCATCCGCCGCCCCACGGTGCCGCCGCCCCGGAGGGGTGCGAGGTGTGCGGTGCCCGACCCGCCGTCGCGGCGACCGTCCGCGCGCACCAGGGCATGGTCGTCGTCATGCGCACGGTCACCCGGCGCGGCGTCTTCTGCCGCACCTGCGGCCTCGCCGTCTACCGGGACATGACCTCCGACACCCTCGTGACCGGCTGGTGGGGCCTGTTCTCGCTGGTCGTCACGCCGATCCTCGTGCTGGTCAACTTCTTCGGCGCCCGCGCCGAATTCCGCCGGCTGCCCGAGCCGTACGGTGCCCGGCGGCCGCCGCTCGACCCGGGTCGACGGGTGCTGCGGCGCGCGCCCGCGATGCTGGTGCTCACGCCGATCGCCCTCGTCGCGGCCGCCGTCCCCGCGCTCCTCCTCATCGGGCTGATCGCGGGCCCCGACGGCGACGGCCGGTCGGCCGGGCTCTCCGTCGGCGACTGCGTCAGGAACACCGTCGACTGGCCCGACCAGGCGCTCCTGAAGGTGGACTGCGGCTCGCCGCTCGCCCGGTACCGCGTCGCGGACGAGCCTTCCTGCGGGCCGGCTGACTACCTCCTGCGCGCCGAATACTTGATCGACAGCCCCGGGACGCCGGGCTACTGTGTCAGGCCCCTGTGACCGTACGCCGCTGAGAGGCCCCGCCCCGCATGACCTTCGAGAACGTCACCGTCGACAGCTCCGAACCCGCACCCGGCGCCGTCCTGCTCGTCGGCATCCCGGGGAGCGGTAAGAGCACCGTCGCCGCGGCCCTCGCGGCCCGCTTCGCCCGCTCCGCGCACATCGAGGTCGACCACCTCCAGGAACTGATCGTCCAGGGCTGCCACTGGCCGAGCCCCGACGGCGACCCCGAGGCGGACCGCCAGATCCTGCTGCGGGCCCGCAACGGCTCCCTCCTCGCGGACAGCCTCGCCTCCGCGGGCTTCCTCCCGGTCCTCGACGACGTGGTCGTACGCCGCTCCCACCTGGACTTCTACCGCTCCCACGTCAAGGCCGTGCCGCTCCACGTGGTGGTCCTCGCCCCCGGCCCCGACAAGGCCTGGGAGCGCAACAACGCCCGCCACAAGAAGCTCACCACCAACTGGGCCTTCCTGGACGAGGCCATGCGCGCCGAACTGTCCGGCGAAGGTGTCTGGATCGACAACGCGGACCAGACCGTCGACGAGACCGTCGAAGCGGTCCTCGCGGCGACGGGCCTGACCCCGCACGCCGCCGACACCCGCTGACGCGGGCGGACGCGGACGCGGACGCGAACGGCTCGGCGGCCTCGTAGCCCCACGAAGGGGCAGCGCGCGCGGCCCGGCGCGTTCCGCCCCGGGACCGCGATAGACCCACGGCCGGCAGTGCGCCCCGGCGCGCGGCGGCCCGTCGTGCCCCGCCGGTCGGCGGGGTTTCGCCCGCTACCCCCGCGCCCCGGGATCGCGGGAGACGCGCGTCCGGCCGGCCCGTCCTGCCTCACGCCCCCTGCCCCGGCCCGCCCCGCCCGCCGGCCGAGTGCCGTCCGCTATCCCCGGGGCGGTGCCGTCGATCCCCGTACGAGCAGCTCGGCGGGGACCGGTTCGGGGCGGCCGGAGGGCGGGGGTTCCTCGGCGGCCATGGCGAGGCGGCCGGCGCGGACGCCGGCGTCGTGGAGGGGGAGGCGGACGGTGGTGAGGGCGGGGACGACGTCGATGGAGAACGGGAGGTCGTCGAAGCCGGCGACGGAGACGTCGCCGGGGATGGAGAGGCCGCGCTCGCGGAGGGCCGCGCAGACGCCGAGGGCGACGGTGTCGTTGGCGGCGACGACGGCGGTGAGGGACGGGTCGAGGGCGAGGAGTTCGGCGGTCGCGTCGTGCCCGGAGCGGCGGTCGTAGGGGCCGTGGACGGTCGGCCCCTCGGGGACGCCCGCCGCGGCGAGTGCGTCGCGGTGGCCTTCGAGGCGGTGCCGGGTGGTGGTGCGGTCGGCGGGCCCGGCCACGTAGCCGATGCGCCGGTGGCCGAGGGCGAGCAGGTGCTCGGTGAGGCGCCGCGCGCCGGCGCGGTTGTCGAAGACGAGGGCCGCGGTGTGGGCGTCGCCGGGCACCGGCGGGCGGCCGCAGAGCACGACCCGGGTGCCGGCCTCGGCGAGTTTGGCCAGTTTTCCCGCCGTCGCCGCGAGGTGCTCGGGGTCCTCCAGGGAGCCGCCCATGAGGATCACGGCGGCGGCCCGCTGCCGCTGGAGCAGGGTGAGGTAGGTGAGTTCGCGTGCGGGGGAGCCGCCGGTGTTGCAGACGACGGCGAGCTTCTGCCCCCCGGCCCGGCCCGTCGCGCTCTCCCCGATGGCGCTCTGCGCCGCGCTCGCCATGATCCCGAAGAAGGGGTCGGCGATGTCGTTGACCAGCACTCCGACCAGGTCGGACGTGGCGGCGGCGAGGGAGCTCGCGGGGCCGTTGAGGACGTAGTCCAGCTCGTCGACCGCGCGCAGGACCCGTTCGCGGGTGGAGGCGGCGACCGGGTAGTTGCCGTTGAGGACGCGGGAGACGGTCGCGGGGGAGACCCGGGCGCGGGCGGCCACGTCCGCCAGGGTGACGGTCATCGTGTGCGTACCTCCGGGGCCCTTGTCGACGGTGATGTCGGCAGGCTAGCGTCATCGTCGATGGAAAGCGCTTTCTATCGAGGCGCGGAGCACCGGGGAGAGGAATCTTTCGTGACACGCAGGACAGTCCGCATCGCCATGAACGGCGTCACCGGACGCATGGGTTACCGCCAGCACCTCGTCCGCTCGATCCTCGCCCTGCGCGAACAGGGCGGCCTCGACCTCGGCAACGGCGAGACCCTCTGGCCCGAACCCGTCCTCGTCGGCCGCCGCGAGCCCGCCCTGCGCGCCCTCGCCGAGCGCCACGGCCTGACCGAGTGGTCGACCGACCTCGACGCCGTCCTCGCCGACGACACCGTCGACGTCTACTTCGACGCCCAGGTCACCTCCGCCCGCGTCGAGGCGATCACCAAGGCCATCGCGGCCGGCAAGCACGTCTACACCGAGAAGCCCACCGCCGCCGACCTCGCAGGCGCCCTCGAACTCGCCCGGCTCGCCGAGGAGAAGGGCGTCAAGCACGGCGTCGTCCAGGACAAGCTCTTCCTCCCCGGCCTGCTCAAGCTCAAGCGGCTCATCGACGGCGGCTTCTTCGGCGAGATCCTGTCCGTGCGCGGCGAGTTCGGCTACTGGGTCTTCGAGGGCGACTGGCAGGACGCCCAGCGCCCCAGCTGGAACTACCGCGCCGAGGACGGCGGCGGCATCGTCGTCGACATGTTCCCGCACTGGGAGTACGTGCTCCACGAGCTCTTCGGCCGCGTCACCTCCGTCACCGCCCAGGTCGCCACCCACGTCCCGCGCCGCTGGGACGAGCACGGCAAGCCCTACGAGGCCACCGCCGACGACGCCGCCTACGGCATCTTCGGGCTGGAGGGCGGCGTCATCGCCCAGATCAACTCCTCCTGGACGGTCCGCGTCAACCGCGACGAACTCGTCGAGTTCCAGGTCGACGGCACCCACGGCTCCGCCGTCGCCGGCCTGCGCGGCTGCCGCGTCCAGCACCGCTCGGCCACCCCCAAGCCGGTCTGGAACCCCGACATCCCCGTCACCGAGTCCTTCCGCGACCAGTGGCAGGAGGTCCCCGACAACGCCGAGTTCGACAACGGCTTCAAGGCCCAGTGGGAGCTGTTCCTGCGGCACATCGCGCTCGACGAGCCGTACCACTGGGACCTGCTCGCCGGCGCCCGCGGCGTCCAGCTCGCCGAGCTGGGCCTGAGGTCCGCCGCCGAGGGCCGCCGCCTGGAGGTCCCGGAGGTATCGCTGTGACGATCCGCCTGCCCGCACCCGGCGGGTCGACCAGGGAGTACGCGCCCCGCGCCGAGCCGCTCGCGCTCGCCCCGGGCGGCGCCCTGGCCTCCCGTACGGTCTTCTCCGCCGCGCACGTCGTCGCCGACCCGTACGCCGACACCACCCCCGACTCGCCCGCGGCCGTCGACTGGGACGCCACCCTCGCCTTCCGCCGCCACCTCTGGTCCCACGGCCTCGGGGTCGCCGAGGCCATGGACACCGCCCAGCGCGGCATGGGCCTCGACTGGGCCGGGGCGGCCGAGCTGATCCGCCGCTCGGCGGCCGAGGCGAAGGCCGTCGGCGGCCGGATCGCCTGCGGTGTCGGCACCGACCAGCTCACCGGCCCCGCCGACCTGGTGGACGTCCGCGAGGCGTACGAGGAACAGCTCGCGCTCGTCGAGGAGACCGGCTCCCAGGCCATCCTCATGGCCTCCCGCGCGCTCGCCGCGGCCGCCGAGGACCGGGACGACTACCTCGACCTCTACGGCCATCTCCTCCGCCAGGCGAGCGAGCCGGTGGTGCTGCACTGGCTGGGCCCGATGTTCGACCCGGCCCTGGAGGGCTACTGGGGCTCGGCGGACCTCGACGCCGCCACCGAGACCTTCCTCGACGTGATCGCCGCCCACCCCGACAAGGTCGACGGCATCAAGGTCTCCCTCCTCGACGCCGGGCGCGAGGTCGCACTGCGCCGCCGCCTCCCCGAGGGCGTCCGCTGCTACACGGGCGACGACTTCCACTACCCGGAGCTGATCGCCGGGGACGCACAGGGCTTCAGCCACGCGCTGCTGGGCATCTTCGACCCCCTCGCGCCGCTCGCGGCCGAGGCGGTCCGGATCCTCGACACCGGCGACGCCGACGGCTTCCGCAAGGTCCTCGACCCCACGGTCGCGCTCTCCCGGCACCTCTTCCAGGCCCCCACCCGCTTCTACAAGACGGGCGTGGTCCTCCTCGCCTGGCTGGCCGGCCACCAGGACCACTTCACGATGGTCGGCGGCCTCCAGTCCGCCCGCTCCCTCCCGCACCTCGCCCGCGCCTACGAACTCGCCGACGGCCTCGGCCTGTTCCCCGACCCGGCGCGCGCGGAGTCCCGGATGCGGTCCCTGCTCACCGTGCACGGAGTACCCCAGTGAACCTCGACCGCTTCGGCATCAACCAGATGACCGTGAAGCAGCTGGCCCTCCCCGACCTCGTGCGGGAATGCGTCCGGCTCGGCGTCCCGGGCGTGGGCCTGTGGCGCGAACCCGTCCGGGAGTACGGGCTGGAGGCCGCCGCCGACCTCGTCCGGGACGCGGGCCTCACCGTCACCACCCTCTGCCGGGGCGGCTTCTTCACGGCGGACGGCTGGGAGGCGGAGAACCGCGCCGCCGTCGACGAGGCCGTGACCCTCGGCACCGACACCCTCGTCCTGGTCTCCGGCGGCCTCACCCCCGCCTTCCCCGACCTGCCCTCCGCCCGGGCCCGCATCACCGAGGCCATCGGCGCTCTTGCCCCCTACGCGGGGGAGCGCGGCGTCCGCCTCGCCATCGAGCCCCTCCACCCGATGTACGCCTCCGACCGCTGCGCCGTCTCCACCCTCGACCAGGCCCTGGAGATCGCGGAGCACTTCCCGGCCTCCCAGGTCGGCGTCACCGTCGACACCTACCACCTCTGGTGGGACGACCGCGCCCCGGCCGCCGTGGAACGCGCCGGCGCCGCCGGCCGCATCCACTCCTTCCAACTCGCCGACTGGACCACCCCCCTCCCCGCCGGCGTCCTCAACGGCCGCGGCCAGCTCGGCACCGGCGCCATCGACCTCCGCGCCTGGGCCGACCTCGTCGACAAGGCCGGCTACACGGGCCCGGTCGAGGTCGAGCTCTTCAACGACGCCCTCTGGGCACGGGACGGCGTGGAGGTCCTGGAGGAGACGCTGGACCGCTTCCTCGCGGTCTGACAGACGCCTCGGCACAGCGGCCGAGGCGTCCGCCCGGGAGGTCGCCCGGCCGTTCGGGGCCGGGCGGCGAGGGCAAGCGGCGGTCACCCGGCCACGTGCCGTACGTCCTGCTGCTCGACCTCCTTGAGGACGCGGGAGACCGCGGCGAAGTCGTTGTCCCTGTGCAGGATGGTCAGCCCGTGATGGACCGCCGTGGCGCAGATCAGCAGATCGACGACGCCCGCCGCACGGTGCTGCCCCTTCTGCGTCAGCTTGTACTGGGCGGCCTCCACCCATCGCCACGCGTCCTTCGGAACGCGGACGACGGCGAACATGGCGGAGAGGCCCTCATCGATCTCGTCGCGGTCGTCCGGGCTGGTGGCACTGAAAAGGACCTCCGCTCGGGTGGCCTCGCACATACCGATGGCACCCGTTTCGATCTCGGCGTCCCAGCGCCGGTGTGCGACGGGATCGATACTGAGGTGAACGTACGCGCTGGTGTCGATGAGGTACGTGATCACTCGGCGTCCACGCCGTGCTGGGCGGCCTTGCGCGCTTCCCATGCTCGGCGCAGGGGCTCCAGTTCACCCTCAGCGCCCCGCTCCGCGAGCCGCTGATAGGCGGCACGGCGGCGGTGACGCCGTATGACCTCTTCCAGCGCCGTGTTGATGGTGTCCTTCTTCGTGGTCGTACCGAGCAGTTTCGCGGCCTCGGCGAGTGCGCCGTCGTCCACGTCCACGTTCGTCACACCCATGATCGCCCTCCAGTGTGCCATGTGGGAATAGTGCCCACGTCTTATACATGGTAGCCATGGAGGCCAATGTGAGCGGCTTGGGGCGGGACGAGACCCGGATTCCCGGCGCGGACGCGCGGGAACGGGTGGTCCGTACCGTCTTCCGCGGAATCGCCCATCCGGGTCGGCAGGTCGCCTCCTGCCCTCGGTCGATCTGACGCTGACCCGGCCCGGCGGCGGTCATGCCGGCTGGACGGTGCGCGCGGGCCGTAACGGGTCGGGTAAGACGACGCTGCTGCGTGCGCTGGCGCTTGCCCTGCCGTGCTCGTCACGATGCTCCACCAGTCGGAGCACGCCGCGGCCGAGGCGCTCTTCGCGGGCGAGGACGACGTACTGGCACTCCTGCGCGATCCGGAGCTTCGGGAGGGTTTCCTGCATCGGGCGTGACCCTCTCGCCGCCGCCCTCCGGGTCGCAGGGCCCGGAAGGTCAGGCGGAGAAGCTGCCGTCCTTGACTGCGGTGACGAATACGGCCCAGCCGTCGGCCGAGAAGACGACGGCGGGGCCGGTCCCGGCCTTGCTGTCACGGACGGGCACGCCGACGTGGCCACGAGCAAGCTCAAGGCATTCGCCCTGATCGCCGCCGCTGTAGCTCGACTTGAACCATCCGGTGAGGGAGGACGCGTCGGAGACGGTGTGCTCACTGTGAACCATGTGCGTATTCCTCTGCTGCCGCCCTCGCGAGGGCCAGTGACTCCTGTCGCGACAGCGCGTCGCTCAGAGCCAGAGCGTAAGCCGTGCGACTGGCGTTCACCAGGGAGGGATCATCCATCAGATTGCCCGTGAGGAACGCTTCCGCGTAGGCGACCGGGGCGGAGTCCTCGAAGCTCATGAGGGTGAGCAGACTTTGCTGGAGCGCGTGCGCACCGGCGCTGTTCGGCAGCACGTGCAGCCGGATCCGTCCTGTCTCGGCCAAGTCCGTGATCCTGCGCAGCTGTTCAGCCATCACCTGTCGACCCCCGACCTCGCGCCGAAGTACGGCCTCGTCGAGCAGCGTCCAGATGACGGGATGAGTCGGCCCATCGAGAAGTCGGGCACGCTTTGTTCGGATGACAACGGCCTCGTCAAGTTCCTCCGCCGTGTGGTTGGGCCGGTACGCCCGGAACAGGGCCCGTGCGTACTCAGGGGTCTGGAGCACGCCGGGAACCAGAGACAGGGCGAACTGCTCGATCGTCGTGGCTTGTAGTTCCAGTTCGGCGGCCGCCGCGAAGTGGTCGGCGTACTTGGACTCCAGGTCCTCCAGCCAGCGCTCGAAGAAGCCGTCCGCCCCCAGCGCCCGGTCGATCCGCCGTGCGTCATCGGGTTTCGGAAGCCGTCTCCCGGCCTCGAAGTGGCTGATCAGCGTGGGCGAGCACACGACTTGGTCGCCCAGCTCCTCCTGGGTGAGACCGGCTGCGATCCGCCGCAGCCTCAACTCCTCTCCGTACTTCTGGCGTGGCGTGCGCGGCTTTCGGCGCTGCTCCATGCGTCCAACTCCCCAACCTGACGAGTGTCCTGTCAAGCCCTTGGTACTGGAAGCGTAGCCAGTCCCGACCCCACTCTGTGAGGAGATCGCCACACAACGCGACGAAAGTAGGTCGTCATGACATCCCATCTCGCCCGACTGCTGCGGGCGCTCGCGCAGTTCCTGCCCTCCAGGTGGCGGCGGAACCCGAGCTCGGGGCAGGCCGCGTACCGCTCTACGTACCCGTACTCCTGCGCCTACGTCGGGGGACCGACCACACACCACATCGGAAGCCGTCCGCCGCGTGGCGAGGACAGCCCGCTGGTACGTCCGTACCTCCTCGCCGAAGAGCGGCGTACGGCCGCCCGGCCTTCCCTAAGGATCTTGGGACCGGGCGGGGACGTCCGTACGTTGCCCGCGCTGTCCGTCGGGGCGGTGTCGTGACCGTGGGACGGCTGCTGCCCTGGACCGGGGAGGGAGGTCGCCCGTGTTACCTGCTGGGCGACGGGTCGGGCCGTGTGTCACGGCTTGCCGACGACATCGAGAGCGTCCAGCTCGGGATGGCCGGCGGACTCCTCGGCCATGCCGCCGAGCTCCTCGCGGACCGGCGGGTGACCGGGAGCGAGCTGCATTACCTCGCCAGTCGGCTCAGTGAGTCCCTGCGGGACGTGAAGCGGGTCGCGGACAGCCGTGGGGCACGGCTGGAGCAGCGGGAAGCCTGACGGTTTTCCACGGGTGGTATCCGTACTGTCCGAGGCCTTCGCTACGGTCGGTGCATGTCGAACGAGGGTCGGGGCCCGGCCGTGGTCGAAGGGGTCCTGGAGCGGATCACCTACGCCAACGAGGAGAGCGGGTACACGGTCGCCCGCGTCGACACCGGCCGCGGGGCGGGGGACCTGCTGACGGTCGTCGGGGCGCTGCTCGGTGCCCAGCCGGGGGAGTCGCTGCGGATGGAGGGGCGTTGGGGCTCCCATCCGCAGTACGGGAAGCAGTTCACCGTCGACAACTACACGACGCTGCTTCCCGCCACGATCCAGGGCATCCGCCGGTACCTGGGGTCGGGGCTCGTCAAGGGCATCGGCCCGGTCTTCGCCGACCGCATCACGCAGCACTTCGGTCTCGACACCCTCGACGTCCTCGAAGAGGCCCCCGCGCGCCTGATCGAGGTCCCGGGGCTCGGCCCCAAGAGGACCAAGAAGATCATGGCCGCCTGGGAGGAGCAGAAGGCGATCAAGGAGGTGATGGTCTTCCTCCAGGGGGTCGGCGTCTCCACCTCCATCGCGGTGCGCATCTACAAGAAGTACGGGGACGCCTCGATCTCCGTCGTGCGCAACCAGCCGTACCGGCTCGCCGCCGACGTCTGGGGCATCGGCTTCCTCACCGCCGACAAGATCGCCCAGTCCGTCGGCATCCCGCACGACAGCCCGGACCGGGTGAAGGCCGGCCTGCAGTACGCCCTGTCGCAGTCGACCGACCAGGGGCACTGCTTCCTGCCCGAGGAGCGGCTGATCGCCGACGCGGTGAAGCTCCTCCAGGTCGACACGGGTCTCGTCATCGAGTGCCTGGCCGAGCTCGCGGAGGACCCCGAGGGGGTCGTGCGGGAGGTGGTGCCCGGCCCCGAGGGGACGCCGGTCACCGCCGTGTTCCTGGTGCCGTTCCACCGGGCCGAGCTGTCGCTCGCGGGGCAGCTGCGGCGGCTCCTGCGGACGGAGGAGGACCGGATGCCGGCTTTCCGGGACGTCGCCTGGGACAAGGCGCTGGCCTGGCTCGCCGACCGGACGGGGGCCTCGCTCGCGCCCGAGCAGGAGGAGGCGGTGCGGCTCGCGCTGACCCGGAAGGTCGCGGTCCTGACGGGCGGCCCCGGCTGCGGCAAGTCCTTCACGGTCCGCTCGATCGTGGAGCTGGCCCGGGCCAAGAAGGCCAAGGTGGTGCTCGCCGCGCCCACCGGCCGCGCCGCCAAGCGGCTCGCCGAGCTGACCGGCGCCGAGGCCTCGACCGTCCACCGGCTCCTGGAGCTGAAGCCGGGCGGGGACGCGGCCTACGACCGGGACCGGCCGCTCGACGCGGACCTGGTCGTCGTCGACGAGGCCTCGATGCTCGACCTGCTGCTGGCGAACAAGCTGGTCAAGGCGGTGGCGCCGGGCGCCCATCTGCTGCTCGTGGGGGACGTCGACCAGCTCCCCTCGGTCGGCGCGGGTGAGGTCCTCGGCGACCTGCTCGCCTCCGGCAGCCCCGTACCGGCGGTCCGGCTGACCCGGATCTTCCGGCAGGCTCAGCAGTCCGGGGTGGTCACCAACGCGCACCGGATCAACTCCGGGACCCCGCCGCTCACCCAGGGCCTGGCGGACTTCTTCCTCTTCGTCGAGGAGGAGACCGAGGACGCCGCCCGGGTCGCCGTGGACGTCGCCGCCCGCCGGATCCCGGCGAAGTTCGGCCTCGACCCGCGCCGGGACGTCCAGGTCCTCGCCCCCATGCACCGGGGTCCGGCCGGCGCGGGCTCGCTCAACGGGCTGCTCCAGCAGGCGATCACCCCGGCCCGCCCCGACCTGCCGGAGAAGCGGTTCGGCGGCCGGGTCTTCCGGGTGGGCGACAAGGTGACCCAGATTCGGAACAACTACGAGAAGGGGGCCAACGGCGTCTTCAACGGCACGGTCGGCGTCGTCACGGAGCTGGACACCGTCGAACAGCGGCTGACCGTGCGGACGGACGAGGACGAGGAGGTGCCCTACGACTTCGACGAGTTGGACGAACTCGCCCACGCGTACGCGGTCACCATCCACCGTTCGCAGGGCAGCGAGTATCCGGCCGTGGTGATTCCGGTCACCATGAGCGCGTGGATGATGCTCCAGCGGAACCTGCTCTACACGGCCGTGACCCGGGCCCGGAAGCTGGTCGTCCTGGTCGGGTCCCGGCGGGCCATCGCCCAGGCGGTCCGGACGGTCTCGGCGGGCAGGCGCTTTACCGCACTCGCCCACCGGCTCACAGGGGACCCCCTCGTGTGAAAGATCACGGGGGCTACCGGAACCGGGGCGAAGGGGGCAGGATATGAAGGTTGGCGGCACTGAGTGCCGCCGAATGGCCCAATGAGCGACCCCGAGTGCACTCTCCTGAGCCAAATGGGGGATGGTAGAGACAGTCAGGGCACCTCGAAGAAGAGGCACTACGTCGGTGAGGGATGACGTGAGCGACAACTCTGTAGTACTGCGGTACGCGGACGGTGAATACACCTACCCGGTGGTCGAGAGCACCGTCGGCGACAAGGGCTTCGACATCGGGAAACTCCGAGCCCAGACCGGGCTTGTCACCCTGGACAGCGGATACGGCAACACCGCCGCCTATAAATCCGCGATCACCTACCTCGACGGCGAGCAGGGGATCCTCCGGTACCGCGGCTACCCCATCGAGCAGCTGGCGGAGCGCTCCACCTTCCTTGAGGTGGCGTACCTGCTGATCAACGGCGAGCTGCCCAAGGTCGACGAGCTGTCGACCTTCAAGAACGAGATCACGCAGCACACGCTGGTCCACGAGGACGTCAAGAACTTCTTCCGCGGTTTCCCGCGGGACGCCCACCCGATGGCGATGCTGTCCTCGGTGGTCTCCGCGCTGTCGACGTTCTACCAGGACAGCCACAACCCGTTCGACGAGGAGCAGCGCCACCTCTCGACGATCCGGCTGCTCGCCAAGCTGCCGACGATCGCGGCGTACGCGTACAAGAAGTCGATCGGTCACCCGTTCGTCTACCCGCGCAACGACCTCGGCTACGTCGAGAACTTCCTGCGCATGACCTTCTCGGTCCCGGCGCAGGAGTACGACCTCGACCCGGTCGTCGTCAACGCGCTCGACAAGCTGCTGATCCTGCACGCGGACCACGAGCAGAACTGCTCGACCTCCACCGTGCGTCTGGTCGGCTCCTCGCAGGCGAACATGTTCGCCTCGATCTCCGCCGGCATCTCGGCCCTGTGGGGCCCGCTGCACGGCGGCGCCAACCAGTCGGTCCTGGAGATGCTCGAGGGCATCAAGGCCAACGGCGGCGACGTCGACTCCTTCATCCGCAAGGTGAAGAACAAGGAGGACGGCGTCCGCCTGATGGGCTTCGGCCACCGGGTGTACAAGTCCTTCGACCCGCGCGCCAAGATCATCAAGGCGGCGGCGCACGATGTCCTCTCGGCCCTCGGCAAGTCCGACGAGCTGCTCGACATCGCGCTCAAGCTGGAGGAGCACGCGCTCTCCGACGAGTACTTCGTCTCGCGCAACCTCTACCCGAACGTGGACTTCTACACGGGCCTGATCTACCGCGCCATGGGCTTCCCGACCGAGATGTTCACGGTCCTCTTCGCCCTCGGCCGCCTCCCGGGCTGGATCGCCCAGTGGCACGAGATGATCAAGGAGCCCGGCTCCCGCATCGGCCGTCCGCGCCAGATCTACACCGGCGAGGTCCTCCGCGACTTCGTCCCGGTCGAGGCCCGCTGACGCGACCTGGACCGATGCGCCCGGCGAGTGAGCCGAGCCTCGAAAGTAACGAGAGGCGCCCCGCCGTCGATCCCCCCACGGGTCGACGGGCGGGGCGCTTCCCTTTTCCCGGTGCGGATTCCCCCCACGGGATCCGGGCCGGGCGTCTGCGGGTGTCAGCAGAAGCTAGGCGGGTCGGGCGCGATGCGGTCTGCCGGGGTACGTACGGGAGGGCCGCTCAAAGCTCCCCGGTGCACGTGCCCCGGCCAACGCTTGCCTGGAACGTCCCCCAAGACATTCCATGAACGTCCCCCAAGACGTTCTCGGCATCGCCCACTTAGACTCGCGAACAGCCCAGATGGTTACCCCCCAATATCTGTGATCTAGATCTCTTTGTGAAGGTCCTGTGCGTCACGTGTAGGTGAAATCACGTGAAGCGACGGAGTCGCAGGCTGTTGGATACGACGAACACGGACGAAAAGGCCATGGCGAGCCCGGCGATCATGGGATTGAGGAGTCCGGCGGCCGCGAGGGGGAGCGCGGCGAGGTTGTAGCCGAAGGCCCAGCCGAGGTTTCCCTTGATCGTCGCGAGGGTCCGCCGGGAGAGCCGGATGGCGTCCGCCGCGACCCGCAGGTCGCCCCGGACCAGCGTCAGGTCGCTCGCCTCGATGGCCGCGTCCGTGCCCGTCCCCATCGCCAGGCCGAGGTCGGCGGTGGCGAGGGCGACGGCGTCGTTGACCCCGTCGCCGACCATCGCGACGGTCCGGCCCTCCGCCTGGAGCCGCCGGACGACCTCGGCCTTCTCCTCGGGCAGCACCTCGGCGATCACCTCGTCGATGCCCACCTCGGCCGCCACGGCCTCCGCGACCGCCCGGTGGTCCCCGGTGAGCAGCACCGGGCGCAGGCCGAGGCCGCGCAGTCGGGCGACCGCCTCGGCGCTGGTGTCCTTGACGGTGTCGGCGACGGTCAGGGTGCCCCGGGCGACCC
Organism: Streptomyces sp. LMG1-1-1.1; assembly: GCF_040815545.1. NCBI lineage: Bacteria > Bacillati > Actinomycetota > Actinomycetes > Kitasatosporales > Streptomycetaceae > Streptomyces > Streptomyces sp. LMG1-1-1.1. The sequence goes on from NZ_JBFPNH010000076.1 coordinate 27,639, forward strand.
CGTCCCAGGCGACGTGGACGGCGCCCGGTTCCGTCGCCGCGGGTGCCTCGACGCCCTCGGCCGCGAGCAGGGCCGCGCGCCCGACGAGGACGAGCCGGCCGTCGACGGAGCCGCGGACGCCGAGGCCGGGCACGTTCTCGAAGGTCTTCGGCGTGGGGAGTTCTCCGCAGCGCTCGGCGGCGCCGGCCGCGACGGCGCGGGCGACCGGGTGCTCGGAGGAGTGCTCCAGGGCGCCCGCGAGCCGCAGCAGCTCCGTCTCGTCGGCGGAGTCGGTGCCGTACCGCCCGCCGTGCACGTGGACGCCGGTCAGCCGCATGCGGCCGGTGGTGACGGTGCCGGTCTTGTCGAGGACGACGGTGTCGACCTTGCGCGTGGACTCCAGGACCTCGGGGCCCTTGATCAGGATGCCGAGCTGGGCGCCGCGGCCGGTGCCGACCATGAGGGCGGTCGGGGTGGCGAGGCCGAGGGCGCAGGGGCAGGCGATGATCAGGACGGCGACGGCCGCGGTGAACGAGGCGGTGGGGTCGTCCGTGAGCAGCAGCCAGGTGACGAGGGTGGCGAGCGCGAGCGCGATGACCGCGGGGACGAAGACGGCGGAGATCCGGTCGGCGAGCCGCTGCACCTCGGCCTTGCCGTTCTGGGCGTCCTCGACGAGCTTCGCCATCCGGGCGAGCCGGGTGTCGGCGCCGACCTCGGTGGCCCGGACGACGAGCCGGCCCGAGACGTTGACGCAGCCGCCGGTCACCGCGGAGCCCTCGGTGACGTCGAGCGGCAGCGACTCGCCGGTGAGCAGGGAGGCGTCGACGGCGGACGCGCCCTCGGTGACGGTGCCGTCGGTGGCGATCTTCTCCCCGGGGCGTACGACGAAGAGGTCGCCGGCCCGCAGCTCCGCGACCGGGATCCGCGCCTCGGCTCCGGCGCGCAGCACGGCCACGTCCTTGGCGCCGAGGTCCATGAGGGCCCGCAGCGCCGCGCCGGCCTTCCGCTTGGCGCGGGCCTCCAGGTACCGGCCGAGCAGGATGAAGGTGACGACGCCGGCGGCGACCTCCAGGTAGATCGCGGAGGACGCCTGGGCGCGGTCGGCGGTGAGGTCGAAGCCGTGCCGCATGCCGGGCATGCCGGCGTCGCCGAGGAACAGCGCCCAGAGCGACCAGCCGTAGGCGGCGAGGGTGCCGACCGAGACGAGGGTGTCCATGGTGGCGGCGCCGTGCCGCAGGTTGGTCCAGGCGGCCCGGTGGAAGGGCAGCCCGCCCCAGACGACGACGGGGGAGGCGAGGGTGAGCGACAGCCACTGCCAGTCGTCGAACTGGAGCGAGGGGACCATGGCGAGCAGGACCACGGGAGCGGAGAGGAGCGCCGAGACCGTGAGCCGCTGCCGGAGGGCGGCGAGCTCGGGGTCCTGCGGCTCGTCCTGCTCCTCCACCGGTGGGAGGGGCTCCTCGGCGGTGTAGCCGGTCTTCACGACGGTCGAGATCAGCTCGTCGACGCCGACGTCCGGCGCGTGCTCGACGTGTGCCTTCTCGGTGGCGTAGTTGACGGTGGCGGTGACGCCGTCCATCCGGTTGAGCTTCTTCTCGATGCGGGCGGCGCAGGAGGCGCAGGTCATCCCGCCGATCGTCAGCTCGGTGACGGTGGTGGTTGGCATGGCGGTTCCAAACGGGAGCAGGGCCGTACCAGGCAACGGTACGACCCTGCGCGGCGCTGTCCGGCGGCGGTCAGACCAGCTCGTAGCCGGCCTCGTCCACGGCGGCGGCCACGGCCTCGCGGTCGAGGGTCGTGTCGGAGACGACGGTGACCTCGCCGGTCTTGGCGACGGCGGTGACGGAGGAGACGCCGGGGATCTCGGAGATCTCGCCGGCGACCGCGCCCTCGCAGTGGCCGCAGGTCATGCCCTTGACCTGGTAGACGGTGGTGAGTTCGGTCTTCGTCTCTGCCATGGCGCTCTCCTCCTGGGGGATTCAGGCTCTTACGATAGGGAGAGTATACCCCTAGGGGGTATGAATTCCACTCGGCTCCGGTTCGCGGCGTGCGAGCGATCTCAGCCACGCCGGCCCCACCAGTGTCACGAGGGCGAGCCCGCCCACCGAGAACCCCACCGAGAACAGGGTGAACAGGTGCTCCTGCCGGGAGGTGGCTACTCGTGCACGGCTGGACCTCCACGTCCCTCCGTCGGCCGGGTGTCCGGCCGGAGCTTATGGTAAACACCCGATATGTCGCATTCGGGGACCACGCTCATCCTGATCATGGCGATCGCCGTCCTGGCGCCGCTGCTCGCCTACGCGGTGGGGCGGCGGCTCCCCGTACCCCTCGTCATCTTCGAGATCCTGCTCGGCATCGTGATCGGCCCCGACGTCCTGGACTGGGCCCGGCCCGACGCGCTGATCGACGGGCTCTCGCAGCTCGGCCTCACCATGCTGATCTTCCTCGCGGGGTACGAGATCGAGTTCGGCAAGGTCCGCGGCGACACCCTCAGGCGCTCCGTGTGGGCCTGGGTCGCCGCCCTCGTGCTCGGGCTCACCGTCGGCGTCCTGCTCGGCGGCGGCTACACCAAGGGCGTCTTCATCGGGGTCGCCCTCACCAGCACCGCGCTCGGCACCGTCCTGCCCGTGCTGCGGGACTCCGGCGAACTCCGCGGGCGGTTCGGCTCGGTCGTCATGGCCTTCGGGGCCGTCGGCGAGTTCGGCCCCATCATCGCGATGGCGCTGCTGCTCAGCGGGCGGGGCGCGGCCGAGTCGACCGTGCTCCTCGCCGTCTTCGCCGCGCTCACCGCCGGCGCCGTCCTCTGGGCGCTGCGGCCCCGCCCGCCGTGGTTCTCGAAGGTCATCGCCAAGACCCTGCACAGCAGCGGCCAGTTCGCGGTCCGGTTCGTCTTCCTGCTGATCGCCCTGATGCTCGGGGCGTCGACGGCGCTCGGGCTCGACGTGCTCCTCGGCGCCTTCGCCGCCGGGCTCATCACCCGGCTCGTGCTGACCGGGGCCGCGCCGGAGTCGGGTCCGGAGATCCTGGAGAAGATCGAGGGCGTCGGCTTCGGCTTCCTCGTCCCGGTGTTCTTCGTCGTCACCGGGATCGAGTTCGACCTCGCGTCGCTCCTCGACGGGGGCAGGAGCCTGCTCCTGCTGCCGGTCTTCCTGCTGCTCTTCCTCGCCGTGCGCGGCGGGCCGATCTGGTTCCTCGCGCCGCGCGACCTCGACCGCGAGGACCGGCGCGGGCTCGTGCTCTACGGCTCCACCGCGCTGCCGCTCGTCGTCGCCATCACCACGATCGGCGTGGACGACAAGGCGATGGCGGCGGGCGAGGCGGCCGCGCTCGTCGGCGCCTCCATGCTCTCCGTCCTCGTCTTCCCGCTGATCGCCCTGAGGCTGCGGGCACGGGCGGGGGAGAGGACGCCGCCCGCCGAGTCGATCAGCGGGTCGGAGTCGTGGTGACGGCGGCGGGCGCCGTGCCGTCGGTCAGCGGGGTCAGGTAGCGCAGCAGGACCGTCTTCAGCTCGGCGATCGTCGCCTCCCGCTCGGCCCCCTCGGGTGCGGCGAGTACGAGCCCCAGGCCGCCCTTGAAGATCGCGAACGTCATGCCGGCGACGCGGGCGCGCTCGCCCGCGGACAGCCCGGGGGCGTAGTGGGCGATCACGTCCTGGACGCTGGTGAGCAGCGACGCGTGCAGCTCGTCGTGCTCCTCGGCGATCCGGCCGGGCACCTCGGAGCCGTGCATCAGGGCGAGGAAGACCGGGTTCTCGCAGTTGAACGCGATCATCGGGTCGACCACCACGTCGAGCAGCTCGGGCAGCGGCAGGGCGAGGTTCTCCGGGGTGAACGCCTGGCCGTGGGCCGCCCGCATCTCGTGCAGGAGGCGCCCGCCGAGCTCGACCGCGATGGCCTCCTTGTTCGGGAAGTACTGGTACAGCGTGCCGGGCGAGACGTGTGCCTCGCGGGCGATGGCGTTGGTGCTGGTCGCCGTGTACCCGTTCGTGCAGAACACGCTCGCGGCGGCGGAGAGCAGCTGCGCGATGCGGCGCTCGCCGCGCGCCTGGCGGCGGCGCGGCTTCGGTTCCTCGGGCATGTCTTCGGACATGACTGTCCCCAGCTCTCCTCGACACGTTTGACAAACACGAGAGGTCGCTCGCATTCTTGGAAAATGCGAGTGATCACTCGTGTTTGCCAGTCTATGGCAATGGGCGACCCATGCGACCTGCCGGGAAGCGAGCGCAGGGGTCAGGTGAAGGGGACACCGCGTCATGGCCGAAGTCAAGAAAACAGCGCCCGGCGGGGCCGGAACACCAGCTCAAGCGGGGTCTCCGGGCGGGGGATGGACGCGGTTCGCGACCGCGCGGCCACGCCTCACCCTCCTCGTGGCGCTCGTCCTCACCGCCCTCGCCGTCCTGGCGGGCGGCGGGGTCGCCGACCGCATGGGCAGCGGCGGCTGGGAGGACCCGACGGCCGAGTCCACGTACGCGACGAAGGCGCTGGAGCGGGAGTTCCCCGGCTCCCAGCCGAACCTGCTCCTCCTGGTCGACACGGGAGCCGAGGGAGCGGCGGGCGCCGGCGGCACCGCCGCCGTGGACGCCCCCGCCGTCGCCGCCGAGGCACGGAAGCTCGCCGAGCGGCTCGCCGCCGAGCCCGGCGTCGACGGCGTCGGCTCCTACTGGTCCACCGGCTCGCCCGCCCTCCGCTCCGAGGACGGCCGCCAGGCGGTCATCGCCGCCCGCATAGCCGGCGAGGAGAAGGACGCCGCAGCCGTACTCGACCGCATCGCCCCCGAGTACCGCGGCGCCCACGGTCCCGTCGAGGTCTCCCTCGGCGGCGGCCTCGCCGTCCGCCACGAGATGCAGACCGTCATCCAGGAGGACCTGCTCCGGGCCGAGCTCATCGCCCTGCCCCTCACCCTCGTCCTGCTCGTCATGGTCTTCGGCAGCGCGGTCGCCGCCCTGCTGCCGCTCGGCGTCGGCATCGTCGCCATCCTCGGCACCAACGCCGTCCTGCGCGGCATCACCGAGTTCACCGACGTCTCCGTCTTCGCGCAGAACCTGACGACCGCGCTCGGCCTCGGACTCGCCATCGACTACGCGCTGTTCGTCGTCCGCCGCTACCGCGAGGAGCTCGCCGCCGGCGCCGACACGCACACAGCCGTCCGCACCACCCTGCGCACCGCGGGCCGGACCGTGCTCTTCTCCGCCCTCACCGTCGCCGTCTCGCTCTCCGCGATGCTGGTCTTCCCGCAGTACTTCCTGCGCTCCTTCGCGTACGCCGGCATCGCGGTCGTCCTCCTCGCCGCGACCGCCGCGCTCACCCTGCTCCCGGCGGCCCTCGTGCTGCTCGGCGACCGGGTCAACGCGCTCGACCTGCGGCGCCTGCTCCGCCGCCGCGGCCGGGCGGACGGCGCCGGATCCGAAGCCGGGGCGGCCTGGGCGAAGGCCGCCGCCCTCGTCATGCGCCGGGCGCCGGTCTTCGCCGTCCTCACCACCGCCGGGCTCGTCCTCCTCGGACTGCCCTTCCTCGGCGTGAAGTTCGGCACCGCCGACGACCGCCAGCTCCCCGTCACCGCCTCCTCCCGGGTCGTCCAGGACCAGCTGCGGGACGGCTTCCCCGGCAACCCCGGCGGCGGGATCACCGTCCTCGCCGAGGGCTCCGCCACCCCCGCGCAGTACGCGGCCTACCGCGAGCGGATCGCCGCCCTCGACGGCGTCGCCCGGGCCGACGGCCCCGTGACCGCCGGCAGCGGCGGCCCCGGACACGCCTACTTCACCGTCGTGCCCGAGGGCGAGACCGTCGGCGCCGCGGCCCAGCGGGTCGTCGGCGAACTCCGCGCCGCCCCCGCCCCCTTCGACACCTCCGTCACCGGCCAGTCCGCCGTCCTCGTCGACTCCAAGGACGCCCTCGCCGAGCGGCTGCCCTGGGCCGCGGCGATCGTCGTCCTCGTCACCCTGCTGCTCGTGTTCCTGCTCACCGGCAGCGTCGTCATACCCCTCCAGGCCGTCGTCCTCAACGCCCTCAGCCTCACCGCGATGTTCGGCGCGGTCGTCTGGGTCTTCCAGGAGGGCCACCTCGCCGGACTCCTCGGCTTCACCTCCACCGGCGACATCGAGACGACCCTGCCCGTCCTCATGTTCTGCGTGGCCTTCGGGCTCTCCATGGACTACGGCGTCTTCCTGCTCTCGCGCATCAAGGAGGAGTACGACGCCACCGGCGACCACGAGCACTCCGTCCGCTTCGGCCTGCGCCACACCGGCGGCCTGATCACCGCCGCCGCCGTGATCCTCGCCGTCGTCATGGTCGCCATCGGCACCTCCCGGGTCACCAACACCAAGATGCTCGGCCTCGGCGTCGCCCTCGCCGTCCTCATGGACGCCATGGTCGTCCGCAGCCTCCTCGTCCCCTCCGTCATGAAGCTGACCGGCCGCCTCACCTGGTGGGCCCCGGCACCGCTGCGCCGCTTCCACGACCGCTTCGGCATCAGCGAGTCGGACGCGTCCGCCGCCCCGGCGCCGGAGGACCCCGGGACGGCCGGGGAGCGGCGGGAGACCGCGACCGCACGGGCGTGACACGGGCGCGGCGCCGGGCCGGGGTCCCCGGAACCGGCGCCGCGCCCCGCGGGGGACGGCCGTCAGTCGCGGCGGGCCCGGTTGCCGGGGCGGCCGGCGACCCAGGTGCGGATCGTGTCCACGTACCAGTAGGGCTTGCCCGACTCCACCCGGTCGGGCGGCGGCAGCAGCCCGTGCTTCCGGTAGGAGCGGACCGTGTCGGGCTGCACCCGGATGTGTGCGGCGATGTCCTTGTACGACCAGAGCCTTCTGTCCGTCATGCCCGGTACCTCCCTGCGCGCCGCGCAGCGGTGGCAGGGGGTGCCGTTCGGGGGCGCTGCGGGCGGGCGTTGGCGATCAAGCGATCAATCAGCCTGTTGCCCGTTGCAACGGCCTTGCCGACAGGAGGAGAGGGGCTGTCGACCGCCTGTGACGCAAAACCCGCGTAACGGAGATATACGTGACGACAAAGGGACCTGCGTGACGGAAGCGGCACACGCGCCCACCGGTCACACGCCGCAGGAGCGGAGGAAGCGCCGGGTGCGCAGGGCGATCGGGTACGGGGCGTCCGGCTCGCACGGGTACATGTCCTGCTCGACGATGGCGAAGAGGTCCACGTCCAGGGCGCGCGCGGCGGCCAGCACCGGTTCGAGGGCGGGCACCCCGGACGGCGGCTCGCACATCACGCCCCGCGCCACCGCCGGCCCGAACGGCACCCCCTCGGCCACCACCCCGGCGAGCACCTCCGGATCGACCTGCTTGAGGTGCAGATAGCCGATCCGCTCGCCGTAGGTCTCGATGAGCTTGACGCTGTCCCCGCCGGCGTACGCGTAGTGCCCGGTGTCCAGGCAGAGCGCGACGGCCTCCGGATCGGTCGCGTCGAGGAAGCGCGTCACGCTCTCCTCGCCGTCCAGATGGGTGTCGGCGTGCGGATGGACCACGATCCGCAGCCCGTACCGCTCGCGCACCTCACGGCCCAGACGCTCCGTCAGCCGTGTCAGGTCCCGCCACTGCCCGGCGCTGAGCACCGGGTCCTCCAGGACCTCGCCCGTCCGGTCGTCCCGCCAGAAGGACGGGATGACGACCAGATGGGCGGCGCCCATCGCCTGGGCGAGGGCCGCGTTCTCGGCGACGTGCGCCCAGGTGCGGTCCCAGACGTCCGGGCCGTGGTGCAGCCCGGTGAAGACCGTCGCAGCCGACACCCGCAGGCCGCGCCGGGAGGTCTCCTCCGCGAGGACGGCGGGATCGGTGGGCAGATAGCCGTACGGGCCGAGCTCGATCCAGCCGTAGCCGGCGCCCGACACCTCGTCGAGGAAGCGCTGCCAGGGCACCTGCCGGGGATCGTCGGAGAACCACACCCCCCACGAGTCCGGTGCGGAGCCGACACGGATACGGGACGGTGACGCCGGTTTCGTCATGATTGCCACCCTGACCGGGGCGGGGGAGAGCGTCAAGACGGTCGTCCGGATGTCCGGACATATCGTTGACAGCCCTCCGGACGGACGACTAGACCTGAGGGCGGGGCCGGAGCCGAGAGGTGGCGCGTGGAGACGGAGCCGTACGAGCTGATCACCATGGGGCGCCTCGGCGTGGACCTGTACCCGCTGACCAGCGGGGTCGGGCTCGACCTGGTCGACACCTTCGGCCGCTTCCTCGGCGGCTCCGCGGCCAACGTGGCCGTCGCCGCCGCCCGGCTCGGCCGGCGCACCGCCCTGGTCTCCCGCACCGGGGCCGACCCCTTCGGGACCTTCCTGCGCAGGCAGCTGGCGGACTTCGGCGTGGACGCGCGCTGGGTCACCGAGGTCGACGCCCACCCCACCCCCGTCACCTTCTGCGCGCTCTTCCCGCCCGACGACTTCCCGCTGTACTTCTACCGGCGGCCCCAGGCCCCCGACCTGGAGATCCACCCGCACGAACTGGACCTCGACGCGATCCGCGCCGCCCGGGTCTTCTGGGCGACCGGCACCGGCCTGTGCGCCGAGCCCAGCCGCACCGCGACCCTGGCGGCACTGCGGGCCCGCACCGGCGGCGGGACGACGGTGTTCGACCTGGACTGGCGGCCGATGTTCTGGGCGGACCCGGCGGCGGCCCGCCCGTACTACGCCGAGGCGCTCCGCCACGCGACCGTCGCCGTCGGCAACCTCGACGAGTGCGAGGTGGCCACCGGGGAACGCGACCCCGACGCCGCCGCCCGCGCGCTCCTCGCGACCGGCACGGTCCGCCTCGCCGTCGTCAAGCAGGGCCCCAAGGGCGTCCTCGCGGTCTCCGCCGACGGCACCCGCGCCGAGGTGCCGCCCCTGCCGGTGGAGGTCGTCAACGGCCTCGGCGCGGGCGACGCGTTCGGCGGGGCGCTCGTCCACGGCCTCCTCGCCGACTGGGACCTCGAACGGACCCTGTGCCACGCCAACGCCGCCGGCGCGATCGTCGCCGGCCGCCTCCCCTGCTCCTCCGCCATGCCATACGCCTCCGAGATCGACGCGGCACTCGCCACCGGCACGGGAACGATTCCGGCGAACAACGGGTAGGGATCCGCGCATGAACCCCGACCGACCCCCCTCCCTCCACCTGCCCGCGGGGACCGCCGCCCGAGGCCCGTACGCCGTCGACATCGACCCCGACCGGGCCGGATGGACGTACTCCGCCCTCCGGGTGCTCACCCTCGGGCCCGGGGAGGCGCACGCGTTCGACAGCGGAGATCGCGAATGGGTCGTGCTTCCCCTCGCCGGTGCCTGTAGCGTGCGCGTCGACGGCGAGATCCTCGAACTCCAGGGCCGCGCGGGCGTGTTCGACGGAGTGACCGATTTCGCCTACGTACCGCGCGACGCCCACGCCCAGATCGCCTCCGGCGCGGGAGGCCGCTTCGCTTTGGCAGGAGCGAAGTGCGAGCGACGACTCCCCGCCCGCTACGGCCCCGCGCCGGAGGTTCCCGTCGAGACCCGGGGCAGCGGCAACCGCGCCCGCCGGGTGCGGAACTTCGCCTCGGCCGACGCCTTCGCCTGCGACCGGCTCATCGCCGTCGAGGTCGTCACGCCCGGCGGCAACTGGTCCTCCTACCCGCCGCACAAGCACGACGAGCACCGGCCCGGCGCCGAGTCCGTCCTCGAGGAGATCTACTACTACGAGATCGACGGCCCGGGCGGCCTCGCCTACCAGCGGATCTCGCCCTCCAGGCCCGGCGGCGCCGACCTCCTCGCCGAGGTGCGGGACGGCGACGCCGTCCTCGTCCCCGACGGCTGGCACGGCCCCTCGATCGCCCAGCCGGGTCACGCTCTCTACTACCTCAACGTCATGGCGGGCCCCGGGCCCGAGCGGGCATGGAAGATCTGCTTCCACCCGGACCACACGGAGGGATACGCATGAGCATCCGGCTGACCGTCGCCCAGGCGCTGGTCCGCTTCCTCGCCGCCCAGCACACCGAACGCGACGGCGAACGGCGACGGCTGATCGCCGCCACCTGGGGCATCTTCGGACACGGCAACGTCGCCGGGATCGGCCAGGCGCTCGTCGAGGACGCGGAGCTCATGCCCTTCCACCAGGGCCGCAGCGAACAGGCCATGGTGCACGCCGCCGTCGGCTACGCCCGCCAGTCGAACCGGCTCTCCGCGCACGCCGTCACCACCTCCATCGGCCCCGGCGCCACCAACCTCGTCACCGGCGCCGCCCTCGCCACCGTCAACCACCTGCCGGTCCTGCTGCTGCCCGGCGACACCTTCGCCACCCGCCCCGCCGATCCCGTCCTCCAGCAGCTCCAGCTCCCCCACGCCGGCGACGTGTCGGTCAACGACTGCCTGCGGCCCGTCTCCCGCTACTTCGACCGGATCGGTCGGCCCGAGGCCCTCATCCCCGCCGCCCTCGCCGCCGCGCGGGTCCTCACCGACCCCGTGGAGACCGGCGCGGTGACCCTCGCCCTGCCCCAGGACGTCCAGGCGGAGGCGTACGACTGGCCGGAGGACTTCTTCGCCGAGCGGGTCTGGCGGGTCCGCCGACCCTCCCCCGACGAGGGCGAACTGGACGCGGCGGTCGCGGCGATCGGCCGGGCCACCCGCCCGCTGATCGTCGCCGGCGGCGGCGTCCGGTACAGCGGGGCCGAGGAGGCCCTCCACGACTTCGCCGCGCTGAGCGGCATCCCGGTCGCCTCCACCCAGGCCGGCAAGGGGGCGCTGCCGCACGACCACCCCCAGGACGTCGGCGGCATCGGCCACACCGGCACCGCCGTCGCCGACCACCTGGCCCGCACCGCCGACGTGGTGATCGGCGTCGGCACCCGCTGGACCGACTTCACCACCGCCTCCGGCACCCTCTTCGGCCACCCCGACGTACGGTTCGTCAACCTCAACATCGCCGCCTTCGACTCCCACAAGCTGGCCGCGCTCCCGCTCGTGGCGGACGCCCGCGAGGGCCTCGAACAGCTCCACACGCTCCTGGAACCGCACCACGTCTCCGCGCACTACGCGCACGAGTACGCCGAGGAGAGGCTCCGCTGGCGGACCCGCGTCGACAGCGCCTACGCCGTCGCCGACGAGGACGCCCGCCCCACCCAGGCCCAGGTCCTCGGCGTACTCGACACTCTGGTCGACGCCAGCGACATCCTGATCAACGCCGCCGGATCGCTCCCCGGCGACCTCCACAAGCTGTGGCGGCCCCGCTCACCCGACCAGTACCACGTCGAGTACGGATACTCCTGCATGGGCTACGAGATCCCCGCCGCCCTCGGCGTGCTGCTCGCCGCGCCCGGCAGACCCGTCTGGGCCCTCGTCGGCGACGGTACGTACCTGATGAACCCCACCGAAATCGTCACCGCCGTCCAGGAACGGCTGCCCCTGCGGCTGATCGTCCTGCAGAACCACGGCTACGCCTCCATCGGCGGCCTCTCCGAGGCCGTCGGCGCCGAGCGCTACGGCACCGACTACCGCCACCGCGACCCGGACGGCGGCTACACCGGAGCCCCGCTCCCCATCGACCTCGGCGCCAACGCCGCCTCCCTCGGTATGCGGGTGCTCCGCCCCCGCACCGTCCGTGACCTGCGAGAAGCCCTCGCGGACGCACGGCACGCGACGGTTCCCACATGTGTCTACGTCGAGACCGAAACGCCCGACACAGTGTCGGGCCCGCCCCCGGCCCAGGCGTGGTGGGATGTGCCCGTGGCCGAGACGTCGACCCGCCCGTCGGCGGTCAAGGCCCGCGAGGAGTACGACCGGCACGTCACCGCCCGACGCCGCCATCTCTGAAGGAGTAACTCGTCATGACGAAGACCGTCCACCACTGGATCGGTGGCAAGACCGTCGAGGGCACGTCGGGCAACTGGGGCCCGGTCACGGACCCGGCCACCGGTGCCGTCACCACGCGCGTCGCGCTCGCCTCCGTCGAGGAGGTCGACGCCGCCGTCGCCGCCGCGAAGGACGCCTTCGCGACCTGGGGCACCTCCTCGCTCGCCCAGCGCACCACCATCCTCTTCACGTTCCGCGCGCTCCTCGACGCCAACCGCGACGCGATCGCCGAGCTGATCGTCGCCGAGCACGGCAAGGTCCACTCGGACGCGCTCGGCGAGGTCGCCCGCGGCCTGGAGATCGTCGACCTGGCCTGCGGCATCACCGTCCAGCTCAAGGGCGAGCTCTCCACCCAGGTCTCGAACCGCGTGGACGTGGCCTCGATCCGCCAGCCGGTCGGCGTCGTCGCGGGCATCACGCCCTTCAACTTCCCGGCCATGGTGCCGATGTGGATGTTCCCGATCGCCATCGCGACCGGCAACACCTTCATCCTCAAGCCGAGCGAGAAGGACCCGTCGCCGGCCCTGAAGATCGCCGAACTGCTCGCCGAGGCGGGCCTCCCGGACGGCGTCTTCAACGTCCTGAACGGCGACAAGGTCTCCGTCGACCGCCTCCTGGAGCACCCGGACGTCTCCGCGATCTCCTTCGTGGGCTCGACCCCGATCGCCCGCCACATCCACACCACCGCCTCCGCCAACGGCAAGCGCGTCCAGGCGCTCGGCGGCGCGAAGAACCACATGCTGGTCCTCCCGGACGCCGACCTCGACGCGGCGGCCGACGCGGCCGTCTCCGCGGCCTACGGCTCCGCCGGCGAGCGCTGCATGGCGATCTCCGCGGTCGTGGCCGTCGGCGCCATCGGCGACGAGCTCGTCCAGAAGATCCGCGAGCGCGCCGAGAAGATCAAGATCGGTCCCGGCACCGACCCCACCTCCGAGATGGGCCCGCTCATCACGGCCGTCCACCGCGACAAGGTCGCCTCCTACGTCCACGGCGCCGCCGCCGAGGGCTGCGAGGTCGTCCTCGACGGCACCGGCTACACCGTAGACGGCCACGAGAACGGCCACTGGATCGGCCTCTCCCTGCTCGACCGCGTGCCCACCACGGCCAAGGCCTACCAGGACGAGATCTTCGGCCCGGTCCTCTGCGTGCTGCGCGCCGACACCTACGAGGAGGGCCTCGCCCTCATCAACGCCTCGCCGTTCGGCAACGGCACCGCGATCTTCACCCGCGACGGCGGCGCCGCCCGCCGCTTCCAGATGGAGGTCGAGGCCGGCATGGTCGGCGTCAACGTGCCGATCCCGGTGCCGGTGGGCTACCACTCCTTCGGTGGCTGGAAGGACTCCCTCTTCGGCGACCACCACATCTACGGCAACGACGGCGTGCACTTCTACACCCGCGGCAAGGTCGTCACCACCCGCTGGCCCGACCCGGCCGACGGCCCGACCGGCGTCGACCTGGGCTTCCCGCGCAACCACTGACGGGCAGGTCCCGAGAACGGCCCCCGGGGTGCTGACAGCACACCCCGGGGGCCGTCCCCGTGCCCGGCACACCCCGGCGTCAGCCCGCGTCGAAGGTCCAGCCGAGCATCGCGAACACGCCCTCGTCCGCCGCGCCCGCCGCCCGGTACGTGGCGAGCGCGGGCTCGTTGTCCGTGTCCACCGGCACCCAGGCGCCCGCGCAGCCGCGCTCCCGCGCCTCCGCCACCAGGGCCTCCGTGAGGGCCCGGCCCAGGCCGCGCCGCCGGTGCCCCGTGTCCACCGCCAGCTCGTACAGGCACATCTCCACGCCCTTGTCCGGGTGGATCATCTCGATCCCGGACACGAACCCCGCCGGGAAGCCGTCGTCCGCGTACGCGATCAGCATCAGATGGCCCGGAGCCGCGAGGAACCGCTCGGCCCACGCCTGCCGCGCCGGTCCGTCGTACAGATGCTCCGCGGCGACCAGTTCGGCCACCGTCGTCGCCCGCCGGATGTCCATCCCGCACCTCCTGACGCGCACCCCCGTGCGCATACCGCGCCTGCTGTACGCGGACCGTAGCGCGTACGACTCCAGGAGGCCGCCGAATCCACCTCGGGAGCGCCGCGGCCGCACAGGCGACCCGCCTAGGCTCGACCCCATGCGACTCCGACTTCCCCGGTGGGCCGCGGTCACCGCCGCGCTCGCCGTCCTCGCGGGCGCCGGCAGCTGGACCGCCGTCGCCTCGGACGATCCACCGCCCGTGCACCGCGCGGACCGGGCGCTCTCCGTCGACGGCGTACGGCTCGACACCTCGTACTTCACCGGCGACGGGGAGGGCCGGCGGCCCGCGGTCCTCCTCGGCCACGGCTTCGGCGGGTCCAAGGACGACGTCCGGGCCCAGGCCGAACAGCTCGCCCGCGACGGCTACGCCGTCCTCACCTGGTCGGCACGCGGCTTCGGCGCCTCCACCGGCGAGATCGGCCTCAACGACCCCGACCGCGAGGTCCGGGACGTCCGGAAGCTGATCGACTGGCTCGCGGCCCGCCCCGAGGTCCTCCTCGACGCGCCCGGCGACCCGCGCGTCGGTGTCACCGGCGCCTCCTACGGCGGCGCGATCTCGCTGCTCGCCGCCGGACACGACACCCGCGTCGACGCGATCGCCCCGCAGATCACCTACTGGAACCTGGCCGACGCCCTCTTCCCCGAAGGCGTCTTCAAGAAGCTCTGGGCCGGGATCTTCTTCTCTGCCGGCGAGCGTCCGGGGGCCGGGAACGCCGACGGCTGCGGCCGGTTCACCCCCGAGGTCTGCGCCCTCTACCAGCGCGTCGCCGTCTCGGGGAAGCCCGACGCCGCCGCCCGCGCGCTCCTCGAAGCCCGCAGCCCGTCCGCCGTCGGCTCCCGGATCAAGGTGCCCGCGCTCCTCGTCCAGGGCCAGTCGGACTCCCTCTTCACCCTGGCGCAGTCCGACGCCATGGCCCGCACCCTCACCGCCAACGGCGCCCCCGTCGCCGTCGACTGGATCGCCGGCGGACACGACGGCGGCGACCGGGAGACCGAGCGCGTCGAGCGGCGGATCGGGGACTGGTTCGACCGCTGGCTGAAGCGCGACACCTCCGTCGACACCGGCCCCGCCTTCCGGGTCAGCCGTACCGGCGGCGTCGACTCCACCGACGGGCGGGCCACCCTGCGCGCCGCGACCGCCGACCGCTACCCGGGGCTCGCCGACGGCCCCACGACCGTCCCCTTGGCGGGGCCGCCGCAGACCTTCGCCAACCCGGCCGGCGCGGCACCGCCCGCCGTCTCGGCGGTCCCCGGCCTCGGCGGCGGACTCTCGGGCCTGTCCTCGCTCGGTGTCGGGCTCTCCCTCGACTTCCCCGGCCAGTACGCCCGGTTCGACGCGAAGCCGCAGACCACGGCCGTCCGGATCACCGGGACGCCGACCGTCCGCGTCAAGGTCACCTCCACCGCCGGCGACGGCTCGGCCGTCCTCTTCGCCAAGGTGTACGACGTCGGGCCCGACGGGCGGCAGCAGGTGCTGCCCGCCCAGCTCGTCGCCCCCTTCCGCGTCGACGACGCCCGGGCCGGCCGCGACCTCACGCTGACCCTGCCCGCGATCGACCACGAGGTGGAGGCCGGGCACCGGCTGCGGCTCGTCGTCGCCGCCACCGACCTCGGTTACGCGTCCCCGACGGTCCCCGCCGGGTACACGGTCGCCGTCGAAGGCCCGCTCACCGTGCCCACCGCGCCCGGGCTCGCCACCCAGGCCGCCGGCCTGCCCTGGTGGGTGTGGGGCCTGCCGCTCCTCGGCCTGGCCGCCGCGGCCGTGCTGCTCCTGACCGCCCGCCGCAGGATCGCGGCCCCGGCGCCCGACCCGGCACTCGTCGCCGTACCGCTCCAGATCAGCGGCCTGTCGAAGAAGTACAAGGGCGGCGACCGGTACAGCGTCCGGGACCTGTCGTTCCGCGTCGAGCAGGGCCAGGTCCTCGGCCTGCTCGGGCCGAACGGCGCGGGCAAGACCACCACCCTGCGCATGCTGATGGGCCTGATCACCCCCGACGAGGGCGAGATCAGGGTCTTCGGCCAGGCGATCAGGCCCGGCGCCCCGGTCCTCTCCCGGGTCGGCGCGTTCGTCGAGGGCGCCGGCTTCCTGCCCCACCTGTCGGGCCGCGAGAACCTGGACCTGTACTGGAAGGCCACCGGCCGCCCCGCCGAGGACGCCCACGTCGACGAGGCCCTGCGGATCGCCAACCTGGGCGGCGCACTCGAACGCGCCGTCCGGACCTACTCGCAGGGCATGCGGCAGCGCCTCGCCCTCGCCCAGGCCATGCTCGGCCTGCCGGACCTGCTGATCCTCGACGAGCCCACCAACGGACTCGACCCGCCGCAGATCCGCGAGATGCGCGAGGTGATGATCCGGTACGCGGCCGGCGGCCGCACCGTCATCGTCTCCAGCCACCTCCTCGCCGAGGTCGAGCAGTCCTGCACCCATCTCGTCGTCATGGACCGGGGGCAGCTGGTCCAGGCCGGACCGGTCGCCGAGATCACCGGGTCCGGCGACACCCTGCTCGTGACCCTGGCCGGGGAGATCGACGACGCGCTCGTCGAGAAGACCGCCGCCCTGCCCGGCGTCGGCTCGGCCGCCCGCGTCGACGGCGGACTCCTCGTCCGCCTCGACGGCGCCGACGCGACCGCCCTCATCGGCGAACTCGTCCGCCTGGACGTGCCGCTGACCGGGGTCGGCCCGCACCGGCGCCTGGAGGACGCGTTCCTGACCCTGATCGGAGGAGGACCCGCATGAGCACCACCGGCACCCTCCCGGGCGCGGCGGAGTCCGCCCCCGGCTACCGGGCGGGTCGCACCCTGCCCCTGCGCGTCGAGGCGCTGCGCCAGTGGAAGCGGCGGCGCACCCTGGTGATGGGCGGCATCCTCGTCGCGCTGCCGTTCATCCTGGTCGCCGCCTTCGCGATCGGCGGCCCGGCGGACGGGGACCGCAGCGGCCGGATCACCCTGATGGACACGGCGACGACGTCCGGCGCCAACTTCGCCGCGACCTGCCTCTTCGTCTCGGCCGGTTTCCTCCTGGTCGTCCCGGTGGCGCTGTTCTGCGGGGACACGGTCGCCTCGGAGGCGAGTTGGTCCTCGCTGCGGTACCTGCTCGCCGCGCCCGTCCCGCGCTCGCGGCTCCTCGCCTCGAAGCTGGCGGTCGCGCTCGGGTACAGCGCGGCCGCGATGGTCCTCCTGCCGCTGGTGGCCCTGGCCGTCGGCACGGTCGCCTACGGCTGGGGGCCGCTGAGCCTGCCGACCGGCGGGGCGGTGCCGGCCGGGGAATCGCTGCTGCGGCTCGGTATCGCCGTCGCGTTCGTGTTCGCCTCCCAACTGGTCACGGCGGGGCTCGCCTTCTGGCTCTCCACCCGCACCGACGCCCCGCTCGGCGCGGTGGGCGGCGCCGTCGGCCTGACGATCGTCGGCAACGTCCTGGACGCCGTCACGGCGCTCGGCGACTGGCGCGACTTCCTGCCGGCGCACTGGCAGTTCGCCTGGATCGACGCGCTCCAGCCGCAGCTGGAATGGGGCGGCATGGTGAAGGGCACGGCGATCTCGGTGACGTACGCCGTCGTCCTCTTCGCGCTCGCCTTCCGGGGCTTCGCCCGCAAGGACATCGTGTCCTAGGACCCCCGGAGCCGGGAGGTCCATGGGAGCCCAGAGGTCTCAAGCTCCCGGAGCCCCGAGGTCGGTTCAGACCCACCCCCTTCGAGCCGCTTCCGCGCCCGCGCGGAAGCGGCTCGTCGTGCCGAGGGCCGCCATCAGCTCGCCGACGCGGCGGCTGTAGGTCCGCGCCGACATGCCGAGCCGGGCCGCGGCCGCCTCGTCGGTGAGCCCCGACAGGAGGGCGTCGAGGACCGGCCGCAGCTGGGGCGGCAGATCGCACGGCGGGGGAGGGGGCGGGGGTCTGTACGTCAGCTCCTCGGCCGCCGCCCAGCAGGCGTGATGGGCGCGGACGAGGGCCTGCACCACGACCGGGTCGCGGATCAGCAGCAGCCCGTTGTAGAGCAGCTCCAGATCGAGCGGCACGGCGGCCACCGTACGGTCGACGACGATCATCTTGAACGGGATGGCGTCCGCCAGGCGGGCCCGGCCGGGGATCCGGAGCCCCCCTTCGAGGCGGGGCAGGGCGTGCTTCGGGACGATCCGTCTGACCTCGTCGGCCCGCTCCGCCGCGGCCCGCATGCACGCTCCCGCGAGTTCCAGGAACGGGCCGGGGATGGCGCAGCCGGCGGAGGCGACGGGGTCGTCGAAGGTCAGCAGTTCGTACCGGGTGGAAGCGGCCAGCCCGGCGAGCGCGGCGCTGATGCTCCGCGCACCCCGGACCGGGCGCCCCGCGGGCCGCTGTCCCTCGGTCGCGGCCCGGTTCATCGCCGAACGGGCGAGCATCACGGAGCCCGCGCTCTCTGCCACCGCTGACCACCCCCGCCCGATCGATGTCCACTCCATGTACGCACGTGACTGCACACGGTGACAACCCCTGTTGAAGAGGATGGCGAATCCATGCCACCCGCGTGCGCGGCCCGTCGCCGTTGCCGCATCGAGATCCATCCGCAACTCCTTCGACTGCTCCATCCGGCCCTCTCGTTCGTCACATTCACAAGTGCCGTACGAAGAGGGGGAGATGTCATGGAACGACGGAACGCGCGGGCGGCCCGGCGGACGGGGGCCCGGTTCCCGGCCGCGGTCGCGGCGCTGCTCGCGGCCGGACTCGCCGTCACCGGCTGTGCCGCGAGCGGCGACGGGAGCAACGCCGACCGGGGGGTGCGGGAGGGGGGCCGGACGGCCCCGGCGGTCCCCGACGGCGGGCGCACCGGGACCGAGCGGCCCCGGGAGGGCGAGCAGCGCTCCCCGGTGCCCGCCCCCGACTACCTGTCCACCTTCGCCCTGGACGTCGACACCGCCTCGTACGGCTACGCCCGCCGGACGCTGGCCGAGGGGCGGCTGCCCGACCCGTCGACCGTGCGCCCCGAGGAGTTCGTCAACAGCTTCCGGCCCGACTACCCGCGCCCGGCGGACAACGGCTTCAGCGTGACCGTCGACGGGGCGCGCACCGGGCGGGACGGCTGGTCCCTGGTGCGGGTCGGGCTGGCCACCCGGGGGGCCGACCGGGCTGCCGAACGCCCCCCGGCCGCCCTCACGTTCGTCGTCGACGTCTCCGGCTCGATGGGCGAGCCGGGGCGCCTCGACCTGGTCAAGGAGTCGCTCGTGCTGCTCGCCGACCAGCTCCGCGACGACGACTCGATCGCGCTCGTCACCTTCAGCGCCGAGGCCGAGACCCGGCTGCCGATGACCCGGGTCGGGGCGGCCCGGGGCCGGATCCGCGAGGTGGTGGACGCGCTGGGGACGAGCTCGTCCACCAATGTGGAGGCGGGCGTCCGCACCGGATACGACGTGGCCGTCGAGGGTCACCGGAAGGGCGCCACCAACCGGGTCGTGCTGCTCTCCGACGCGCTCGCCAACACCGGCGCCACCGAGGCGCGGACGATCCTCACCCGGATCGAGGAGGAGCGCAGGGCGTACGGGATCACCCTCTTCGGCGTGGGGGTCGGCAGCGAGTACGGCGACGCGTTCATGGAGCAGCTCGCCGACAAGGGCGACGGCCAGACGACATACGTCGGCAACTCGGCGCAGGCCCGCAAGGTCTTCATGGACCAGCTGCCCGCCCACGTCGAGCTGCGGGCCCGGGACGCCAAGGCGCAGGTGGCCTTCGACCGCAGGACGGTCGAGAAGTTCCGGCTCGTCGGGTACGAGAACCGCGAGGTCGCCGACGAGGACTTCCGCGACGACCGGGTGGACGGCGGCGAGGTCGGGGCCGGGCACACCGTCACCGCCCTGTATGCGGTCAAGACCCGCCCCGGGGCGACGGGCCCGGTGGCCACGGCCACCGTCCGCTGGCTCGACCCGGCGACCCGGGCGCCGCACGAGCGGTCCGGCGCGGTCGCCACGGGCGCGCTGACCGGCGACGTCTGGGGGGCGGGTCACGACAGCCTGCAACTGACCGCGATCACCGCCTACTTCGCGGACGCCCTGCGCGGCGGCGACCTGCCGGGCGACCCGGGGCTCGCGGCGCTCGCGGACCGGGCCGGGGCGATCGCCGACCGGTCGGGTTCGGCGGTGGTCCGGGAGCTGGCCGACGCGGTCCGGCAGGCCCACGGTCTGCGCGGACCGGACGAGGGCCCGCGGGAAGGGCCGTCGAAGGAGGGTGAGTTGAGGTCGGGGGACCCGTACAGCTGACTCGGTTCGTACGCACGTCCGAGCAACTGCCCCGTACCACCGGCGCGGAGGGCGGGCGGCGGGTCAGAATGGCCGCATGGCCACCCTGCTGCTCGCTCTCGCCGTCGGATGCACCGGACTCTACGCGGGTTTCCTGCTGATCTTCCTGACCGGGATCATGCCCGCGCTCGCCCGCCTGGCGGACGCCGAGTTCGTCCCGGCCATGCGCCGGATCAACGAGTGGGTGCCGAAGCCCGTGTTCCTCGCGGTCTTCCTCGGCGTGGTCGCCTTCCCGCTCGCCGCGTTCCTCGTGCCCGTCGAAGGGCGCACCGACACCCAGAAGTGGCTGGTCCTCGCGGGGCTGGTGTGCGCGGTCCTCAACCACCTGGTCACCGTCGCCGGCAACGTCCCGCTCAACGTGGCGCTGGCCGCGTCGGAGGGGACCGCGGACGACGACCCGGCGCGGGTGCGGGCCGCCTTCGAGAAGCGGTGGAACGGGTTCCACCGCGTCCGCACGGCGCTGATCGCCGTGTCGTTCGGCCTGCTCACCGCCGCCGCCGTGCTCTAGGACGGGCCTTCGGCGCGCGAGTCCGCCCAGAAACCGAACCCCCGTGTCGGTTTCTGGCCGGAACTCGCGCATCGAGGGGTCCCCGCCCCCTGCGGTGACCCCTGGAAAGCGTACCCCTGAGTCCGGAAACAGTCGTCCAGCGGGTACAGGTCTGCGCCAATGACGAAAACTTGACCCTTCAAAAACCGTGCAAAAGGTGTGAATCACCCCGATATCCGAGTTCGGTATTCCGTACCACCCGGTTTCTTATTGACATGCCTACGGGGGTCTTTTCTAATCATCGAGAGGTCATCCCGCGCGCAGACACCGCACAGGCACTGAGGGGGCAAGGTGGACGTCCGGATTCTGGGGGGACTGTCGGTACGCGAGAACGGGGTGTCGATCACCCCGACGGCGGCCGCACCCCGGCAGCTGCTCGCCCTGCTCACGGCCAGCGCCGACCAGGTCGTACCCGTCACGGTCCTCACCGAGGAGCTGTGGCCGTCCGGCGCGCCGCGCGCGGCCCGCGCCGAACTCCAAGGACACATAGCGGAGTTGCGCGGACTCATAGCGAGCGCCCTGCGCGGCGCCGAACCGGCCGAGCCGCGCCCCGGCTGGTCGGAGCGGCGCACCGCCGACGCCGTCCTCGTCGCCCAGCCCGGCGGCTACCGCCTCGACACCGGCGGCGGCGCCCACGACGTCTGGCAGTTCGAGCGGGCCGCGGGCGCCGGCTACCGCGCCATGGAGGCCGGCGACCTCCCGCGCGCCGCGCTCCGCCTCGGCGAGGCACTCGCCCTCTGGCGCGGCGACCCCTACGCGGGCGTGGCCGCGGGACCCCGCATCCGCCGGGAGATCGAGCGCCTCGAAACCTCCCGGCTGAGCGTCCTCGACCAGTGGATCGAAGCCCAGCTCGGCCTCGGCCGGCACGCCGAACTCCTCTCCGAGCTCTCCGGACTCGTCGCCCGCTACCGCACCAACGAACCGCTGCACGCCCACCTCATGGTCGCCCTGCTGCGCTGCGGCCACCACGACGAGGCCCTCGCCACCTACGAACGGCTGCGGGGGGCCCTCAAGGGCGAGAGCGGCATGGAACCCTCGGCGCGGCTGCGCCGCCTCCACCGCTCGGCCCTCGCCGTCCGGCACACCACCGGCCGCCCCGCCTTCGGGCCCCGCGTCCCCGCCCAGTACACCCCGGTGCGCGCCCGGCTCGTCCCGGCCGGATCCGTCGGCTGACGGCCCGCCGGAACCGCCGGCCGGCCGGGCGCGTCCCGGCCGATCGGGCGCCGGGAGACGCACCGGGGAATGAAGTGCGGCAGGTCACCGTTGACCGACTCCCGAAGCGGAATTAGTTTTCGGCGAGCAGTACGGGTTTCCTCCGAGGTGCCCGATTTCGCTCGACTACGGGGGTAGGGGCCATGACCTTGCACGGCGCGGACGGAGCCGGTGGTGCCGACGCGCTGCTCACGGTCCTCGAACTGGTCGCCCGACAGGCGCCGCCCGCCCAGGTCGAAGCCCTCCTCGACGACGCCCGCCTGGCCGGTCTCGACGGCGAAGGACTGGTCCGCCTGGAGCGGGCCGTCGAGCTCGCCGACCGCATCCACGCCGGACGCGAGCAGGACGCCCGCCGCGAGTCCGCCCTCGCCATCCTCACCGACACCACCCGCGACCTGACCTTCTCGTACGACCTCGACAGCCTGCTGCGCGTCATCACCCGCCGCGCCCGGCGGCTCCTCGGCCTCGACCTCGTGTACGTGACCCTGCGCGCCCCGCACGGCGCCTGCTACGTCCACACCACCGAGGGCTCCCGCGCCGGCGCCGACCGCACCGGCGGACCGCGCCTCGCCCCCGGACTCAAGATCGTCGAGGGGTACGGGCTCGGCGGCGCCGTCCAGCTCCACGGCGAGCCCGTCTGGACCGCCGACTACCTCGCCGACGAACGCTTCGCACCCTCCGGCTCCCTCGACGCCGGCGTCCACGCCCCCGCCTTCGACGAGGCCGCCGAAGCGGCCCTGCGGGCCGAGGGCGTGCACGCGATGATGGCCGCGCCGCTGCGCAGCGGCGACACCGTGATCGGCGCCCTGCACGGCGCGGACCGGCGGGTCCGCGACCACACCCCGGAGGAGGTCGGACTGCTCGCCGCGCTCGCCGACCTCGCCGCCCTCGCCGTCGACAAGGCCGGACTCCTCGACCGGACCCGGGCCGAGGTCTCCGAACTCGAACGCGACAGCTCCCGGGTGCGCACCAGCCTGACCCGCATGCGGCACGTCAGCGAGACCCACGGCCGCATCATGAACCTCGTCCTGTCCGGCGGCGACCTGTGCAACGTGGCCAAGGCGGCCGCCGACGCGCTCGACGCGACCGTGACGATCCGCGACCAGGGCGGCCGCTGCCTCGCCACCGCCGGCGACGTCCCCGCCCTCGACGAGGAGGCCGTCGCCAAGGCGTCCCTCGACGCGCACGCCCGCCGCCGCCCCGTCCTCGCCGCCGACGACACCTGGGTCGCCCCCGTCATCGCCGGCTCCGAGGACCTCGGCGGCCTCGTCGTCCGCGCCGCCAGCGGACTCACCGGCGAGGACGAGCGGCTCCTCGAACTCGCCGCCCAGGCCGTCGCCTTCCTCCTCCTCATGCGCCGCTCCACGGCCGTCGCCGAAGGCCCGGTCCGCGACGAACTCCTCGACGACCTCATCGCCGACCCGCCGCACGCGCCGCAGCAGATCGCCCAGCGGGCCCGCCGCCTCGGCGTCGACCTGCGCAAACCGCACGTCCTCGTGGTGGCCAGGCCGGAGGGCGGCGAGCAGGGCCGCGCGGTGGTGTGGGCGTCCTCGTACGCGTACCGCCTCTCCGGCCTGAAGACCGTGCAGGGCGGCTGCATCGTGCTGCTCCTCCCCGGCATCGACGCCTCCGCCGCGGCCAAGGCCGTCGCCGCCGAACTGTCCCCGCTGCTCGGCCACCCCGTCTCGGTGGCCGCCGCAGGACCCGGCTGGAGCCCGGACGGCGTGGGGCGCATGCACCAGGAGGCCGGACGCTGCCTCGACGCCATGAGCGCCCTCGGCGGCACCGGCTCGGCGGCCTCCGTGCAGGACCTGGGCTTCCTGGGGCTGCTGCTCTCCGACGACCACGACGTCGAGGGGTTCGTCGAGTCGGCGATCGGCCCCGTGCTCGACTACGACGCCGAGCGGTTCACCGACCTCACCCGCACCCTGGAGGCGTACTTCGCTTCGGGCGGCAGCCCCACGAACGCGGCCGAGGCGCTCCACGTCCACCCGAACACGGTCTCGCGCCGCCTGGAGCGGATCGGCGAACTCCTCGGCCCCGAGTGGCAGAAGCCCGGCCAGGTCCTCGAAGTCCAGCTGGCGCTGCGCCTCCAGCGCACCCGCGAGGTCCTCGCCCAGGGCCGAGCCGCCGCCGACCCGACCCGCCCGCCGGCCCCGCAGGACCGCGCGACCTGACCGCCGCCCGGCCCGTTGGGGCGGGCCGGGGCGGTCGGTGCCGGCGGGCGCGCGGCCGGGGAGGGCGCCGGGCGCGGGTCGTCAGCTGGCCGTGCGCCCCGACGCGTAGCCGGCGTCGTAGGCCGCCTCCCAGCCGGTGGACAGGACCGTCGCCGCGTGGGCCGCCGAGGCCAGCGTGATGTGCCGGTGCCAGCCGCGGAACGAACGGCCCACGAAGTCCCGCAGCCCCGCCCCTTCGCCGACCTCCGCGAAGTCCCGCTCGACCCGGCGCTCCAGTTTCGTCAGCCGCAGCAGCGAGCCCACCGGCGAGTTGGTCAGATCGCTGATCCACACCCGGCTCACCGGCCGCCGCGGGTCGTCCCACTCGCCGAGCAGCACCAGCGGACGCATCCGCTCGCCGCCCGGCGAGGGCAGCGCCACCCGCACCGCCGTGGCGAGCGAGGTGCGCGAGGTCCGCGCGCCGGCCACGGTGTCGACCCAGCTCACCGGCCTGCGCAGGCCCTTGAGGGACTCCAGGATCTGATGGGCGGAGAGCGGACCCGCCCCGAAGCCCGGCAGCGACCGGTCGGCGATGGCGAGCCTCGCCCCCGGGCCGATGCGGGCGACGACCGGCACCCCGGCCGCCGCGAGCCGGGTGAGGGCCGCCCGCCCGGCGCCGCCGCGGATGTCGAGGAGCACCGGCTTGCGGGTGACGTCGGCCCAGCGGGCCGTGTCGAGGGCCACGGCGACCGCGCACTCCTCCAGCGTCTCCTCGCCGGCCTCCTGGGGGACCTCCGCGCGGTCGCGCCGCGTGCGGTCGTTCACCCAGGGGTCCGGCAGGAACAGCCGCCAGTTGACCGGGACGCTCAGCTCGTCGCTGGCGAACCACACCCCGAACGCCTGCTGGCCGTGGAAGACCTGCCCGCGCTCCGGGTCGAAGCGCCGGTCCACGCCCACCGAGTGCTCCCCGGCCTTCGGGATCGGCATCGGCCGCACCACCCACGCCTGCGGGCAGCCGTTCCGCTCCAGGTACCGGGCGAGCGCGGCCCGCATGGGCTGCCAGTCCCAGGTGGAGCTGGAGACGAAGTGGTGCAGGCTCTGCTCGGCCGCGGGCCCGCCTATCTGGGCCGCGATGTTGCGGATCGACTTGCGGCCCTGCGCGGTGAGCAGGCCGTGCAGGTACTGCTCGGCCTTCAGGCGCTGGTCGCGGCGCGGGAAGCCGGCGAAGAGCGCGCTGCACAGCTCGGCGTGGACGTCCCCGTTCGCGCCGGCGGCCGCTGTGGACCGGACGACGCCGAGGGACGCTGCCGGAAGAGCGGCCCCGGTGGTGGCCCTGCGCTTGATTGCGACGGATGTACTCACGACACTCCTGCCCGAAGGTTGCGCAGCTCCCTCCCGCTGCCCCACCACCGTCGCCCGTCACGCACCCCGGGCACGAGGTGTACCCGGCACCCGAATCGGCCGCCGGATGGTGGCCGGACCACCTACCCCGGCGTTTCCGCAGGTCGAAGCCGTCCCCGTGAGCCCTCCGGAGGGCCCGACACGGTGCTCCTCAGGGATTCCCTGGGCCCCTCGGGTGTGGCGCGGGCACCCCTCGGGGGATCTGACAGACTCACCGGCCCCGCTTTGACCCGTAGCAGGGAGTGGCCGGACCATCGCAGAGCGAGGCCGCACGGGCGTACCCCGGTTAATGCCCCAGGCCGGGATCCGCCTGTGCGCCTCGCCTCGGCGCCCCCGTAACCTGTGGGTATGGAACCGCGCGGTCAGCTGCCCGTCGTCGGAGCGGTCGCCGTCGGCGGTGCGCTCGGCGCCTCCGCCCGCTACGGAGCGGCTCTGCTCTGGCCCACCCCGGCCCACGCCTTCCCCTGGACCACGTTCACCGTCAACATGGCGGGCTGCGCCGCGCTCGGCGTCCTCATGGTCCTCGCCACCGAGGCCACCACCGCCCCGCACCCCCTGCTGCGCCCGCTCCTCGGCACCGGCTTCTGCGGCGGGTTCACCACCTTCTCGACGTACACCCTCGACACCGAGCGGCTGCTCGCCGCCGGCGACCCGGGCCGCGGACTGCTCTACCTGGGCGGGACCGCGGTCACCGCGCTCGCCGCCGTCTGGGCCGGAGTCACCGCGACCCGGACCGCGCAGGCGAGGGCCCGGGCGAGGGCGAGGGGATGACCACGATGACACGACTCACCGGCCGGGCCCTGCGGCTGACGATCCTCGTCGGCGAGAACGACACCTGGCACCACCGGCCGCTCTTCACCGAGATCGTGCACCGGGCGCACGTCGCCGGCCTCGCCGGCGCCTCCGTCTTCCGGGGCGTCGAGGGGTTCGGCGCCTCGTCCCGCATCCACACGACCCGCCTCCTGTCGCTCGGCGAGGACCTGCCGGTCGCGATCCTGATCGTGGACACGGAGCAGCGGATCCGGGACTTCCTGCCGCAGCTCGACGAGCTGGTGACGGAGGGTCTGGTGCTCCTCGACGACTGCGAGGTCGTCCGGTACGAGGGCCGGGAGCCGCGGGGGTGAACTGGCTGCTCGTCGTGGTCGGCGCCGCCGTCGGCGCGCCCCTGCGGTATCTGACGGACCGGGCCCTCAGGGCCCGGCACGACCCGGTGTTCCCCTGGGGCACCTTCGTCGTGAACGTCGTCGGCTCGTTCGTCCTCGGGCTGCTCACCGGCGTCTCGTCGGCCCACGTGTCCCTGCTGCTCGGCACGGGGTTCTGCGGGGCGCTGACCACGTACTCGACCTTCTCGTACGAGACGCTGAAGCTGCACGAGGACGGGGCGAAGGGGTACGCGCTCCTGAACGCGGCCGGCAGCCTGGCCGCCGGACTCGGAGCCGTCTGGCTGGGAGTCCGGACGGCCGGGCTGCTCTGAGCCGGGCCTGACGAGCGCCGGTCCGGTTCTCGCACGGGAAGCGTCGACCGCTCGTACGAGAAGCGTCAAGACGGGCATTCGCGGCGTTAGGGGCACGTCAACGGCGGCGGCGAACGGCTCGGGGAGAGGTTTCCTCATCTTGTCCGAGAATCCGTTCTTCCTTCTTCCTGCACCCGGGAGCTCACGATGGCCGACGTGGCCTTCGTCGTCACCACGATCGCGGTCTTCGCGCTGGTGGCCTTCATCGCCAAGGGGGTGGCCAAGCTGTGAGCGCCGAGAACATCGTCGGCCTGCTGGTCGCGGCCGCCCTCCTCGGCTATCTCGTCCTCGCCCTCGTCAAGCCCGAGAGGTTCTGAGCCCGAGATGAGTCCTGTCCTCGCCGGAGTGCTCCAGCTCCTGGCGCTGATCGTCGCCCTCGGCCTCTCCTACCGGCCGCTGGGCGACCACATGGCGCGCGTCTACTCCTCCGACCGCCACCTGAGGGTCGAGCGATGGCTCTACAAGGCGATCGGCGCGCACCCGTCGGTG
This sequence comes from Streptomyces sp. LMG1-1-1.1, assembly GCF_040815545.1. Taxonomy (NCBI): domain Bacteria; kingdom Bacillati; phylum Actinomycetota; class Actinomycetes; order Kitasatosporales; family Streptomycetaceae; genus Streptomyces; species Streptomyces sp. LMG1-1-1.1. Next base: position 55,015 of record NZ_JBFPNH010000076.1, read on the forward strand.
GAGATGCGCTGGCCCGCCTACCTGCGCGGCGTCCTCGCCTTCTCCGCCGTGAGCGTCCTCTTCCTCTACCTGCTCCAGCGGGTCCAGGGGTCGCTGCCCGGTTCCCTGGGCTTCGTGTCGATCGACCCGGACCAGGCGTTCAACACCGCCGCGTCCTTCGTCGCCAACACCAACTGGCAGTCGTACTACGGCGAGCAGGCCATGGGCCACGTCGTGCAGACCGGCGGCCTCGCGGTGCAGAACTTCGTGTCGGCGGCCGTGGGCATGGCCGTCGCGGTCGCGCTGGTCCGCGGCTTCGCCCGGTCGCGCACGGGGGAGCTGGGCAACTTCTGGGCCGACCTCGTCCGGGGCGTCGTGCGGATCCTGCTGCCGATCTCGGTGATCGGCGCGCTCGTCCTGGTGGCGTGCGGCGCGATCCAGAACTTCTCCGGCATCCACGAGGTCGGGCAGTTGACCGGCGGCCCGCAGCAGTGGAACGGCGGCGCGGTGGCCTCGCAGGAGGTCATCAAGGAGCTGGGTACGAACGGCGGCGGCTACTTCAACGCCAACGCGGCCCACCCCTTCGAGAACCCCGACGGGCTCTCCAACCTCTTCGAGATCTACCTGATCCTCGTCATCCCGTTCGCGCTGACGCGGACCTTCGGCCGGATGGTCGGATCCCTCAGGCAGGGGTACGCGATCCTCGGCACGATGGCCGTGATCTGGCTCGGTTTCACCGCGCTGATGATGTGGACCGAGTTCGCGGGCAGGGGACCGGCGTTCGACCTGGCCGGCGGCGCGATGGAGGGCAAGGAGACCCGGTTCGGGATCGGCGGCTCGTCGCTCTTCGCGGTGGCCACCACCCTGACCTCCACGGGCGCGGTGAACTCCTTCCACTCCTCGTACACCGGCTTCGGCGGCGGGATCACGATGCTGGGCATGCAGCTCGGCGAGATCGCGCCCGGCGGTGTCGGATCGGGCCTGTACGGCATGCTGATCATGGCGGTCATCGCGGTGTTCCTCGCCGGCCTGATGGTCGGCCGCACGCCCGAGTACCTGGGCAAGAAGATCGGCACCCGCGAGATCAAGTTCGCGGCCTGCTACCTCCTCGTCACCCCCGCGCTCGTCCTCTGCTTCACGGCGGCCTCGTTCGTCCTGGACACCCCGGCGCACTCGATGACCAACTCCGGCGCGCACGGCTTCTCCGAGATCCTCTACGCCTACACCTCGGGCGCCAACAACAACGGCTCCGCGTTCGCCGGCCTGAACGCCGACACCCAGTGGTTCAACACCACGATCGGCCTCGCGATGCTCCTCGGCCGGTTCCTGCCGATGGTGTTCGTCCTCGCGCTCGCCGGTTCGCTCGCCCGGCAGGCGCCCGTACCGGAGACGGCGGGCACCCTGCGGACGGAGAAGCCGCTGTTCACCGGCCTCCTCGTCGGCACCATCGTGATCGTCGCCGGCCTCACCTACTTCCCCGCCCTCGCGCTGGGACCGCTCGCCGAAGGGCTCGCAGCATGAGCACCATCACCCCCACCAGGCCCCCGCGGCCGCAGGCGCCCACCGGCCGGCCGGCCGGGCCCGGCCGCGTCGGCGGCGGACTGTTCGACCCCAAGCAGCTGGTGAAGTCCTTCCCGGACGCACTCCGGAAGCTCGACCCGCGCGTGATGGTCAAGTCGCCGGTCATGTTCGTCGTCCTCGTCGGCTCCGTGCTCACCACCGTCCTCGCCGCCCTGCACCCCGGGGACGGGTTCGGCTGGGCGATCAGCGGTTGGCTGTGGCTGACCACGATCTTCGCCAACCTGGCGGAGGCGGTCGCCGAGGGCCGGGGCAAGGCCCAGGCCGACACCCTGCGCAAGGCCAAGACCGACACCGTCGCCCGACGGCTCACCGGACCGGGCGAGGAGCGGGTCCCGGGCGCCGAACTGCGCGTCGGCGACCGGGTGGTCTGCGAGGCCGGCGACGTCATCCCCGGCGACGGCGACGTCGTCGAGGGCGTGGCCTCCGTGGACGAGTCCGCGATCACCGGCGAGTCCGCCCCCGTGATCCGCGAGTCCGGCGGCGACCGCTGCGCGGTCACCGGCGGCACGAAGGTGCTCTCCGACCGGATCGTCGTCAAGATCACGACGAAACCGGGTGAGACCTTCATCGACCGCATGATCGGCCTGGTCGAGGGCGCGGCCCGGCAGAAGACCCCCAACGAGATCGCGCTCGACATCCTGCTGGCGTCCCTCACCATCGTCTTCCTGCTCGCCGTCGTGACGCTCAAGCCGTTCGCGATCTACGCGGGCGCCGACGAGCAGACCTCGCTGATCGTGCTCACGGCGCTGCTCGTCTGCCTCATCCCCACCACGATCGGCGCGCTGCTCTCCGCGATCGGCATCGCGGGCATGGACCGGCTCGTGCAGCGCAACGTCCTCGCGATGTCGGGGCGCGCGGTCGAGGCCGCCGGTGACGTGTCGACGCTGCTGCTCGACAAGACCGGCACGATCACGCTCGGCAACCGGCAGGCCGCCGAGTTCGTCCCGGTCAAGGGCACCACGGCGGCCGAGCTGGCCGACGCGGCGCAGCTCTCGTCGCTCGCCGACGAGACCCCCGAGGGCCGGTCCGTCGTGGTCCTCGCGAAGGAGCGGTACGGGCTGCGCGAACGCCGCCAGGGCGAACTCGCCCACGCCGAGTGGGTCGCCTTCACCGCCCAGACCCGCATGTCAGGCGTCGACGTCGACGGCCGCAAGGTCCGCAAGGGGGCGACCGGTTCGGTCGTGGCATGGGTGAAGGAACGCGGCGGCGAGGTCGCCGCGGACGCCCAGGACGTCACCGACGCCATCTCCCAGGCCGGAGGCACGCCGCTCCTCGTGGCGGTGGAGGACGGCGAGGGCGCGCGCGTCCTCGGGGTCGTCCACCTGAAGGACGTCGTCAAGGAGGGCATGCGGGAGCGGTTCGACGAGCTGCGCCGCATGGGCATCCGCACGGTCATGATCACCGGCGACAACCCGCTGACGGCCAAGGCCATCGCGGAGGAGGCCGGCGTCGACGACTTCCTCGCCGAAGCCACCCCCGAGGACAAGATGGCCCTCATCAAGCGCGAGCAGGCCGGCGGGAAGCTGGTCGCGATGACGGGCGACGGCACGAACGACGCCCCGGCGCTCGCCCAGGCGGACGTGGGCGTGGCCATGAACACGGGCACGTCGGCCGCGAAGGAGGCCGGCAACATGGTCGACCTCGACTCCGACCCGACCAAGCTCATCGAGATCGTCGAGATCGGCAAGCAACTCCTCATCACCCGAGGTGCGTTGACGACCTTCTCGATCGCCAACGACGTCGCCAAGTACTTCGCGATCATCCCCGCGATGTTCGCCGTCGCCTACCCGAGCCTCGACGGGCTCGACATCATGGGCCTGGCCTCGCCCGAGACCGCGATCCTCTCGGCCGTCATCTTCAACGCGCTGGTCATCGTGGCCCTCGTGCCGCTCGCCCTCAAGGGCGTCCGCTACCGGCCCTCCAGCGCCGACTCGATGCTCCGGCGCAACCTCGGGATCTACGGACTCGGCGGCCTCGTCACCCCGTTCGTCGGCATCAAGCTCATCGACCTGCTCCTCTCCCTCATCCCCGGAATCGGCTGATCGGCAATGAACAACTCGGCAGCGAACACCGGCCGCGTGCTCTGGGCGGGCCTGCGCGCGCTCCTCGTCCTCACCCTCGTGTGCGGCGTCCTCTACCCGCTCGCCGTCACCGGCATCGCCCAAGTGGCCTTCCCCGGCAAGGCGAACGGCTCCGAGGTCAAGGACGCGAGCGGCACGGTCGTCGGCTCGGAACTGATCGGCCAGACGTACCTGACCGGCGACAAGCCCGACCTCCGCTGGTTCCAGCCCCGCCCGTCGAACGGCCTCGGCACCAACAGCGTCAACACCCGGTACGACCTGATCCTCTCCGGCGCCACCAACCGCTCGGGCGACAACGCGGACCTGATCCAGTGGGTCAAGGACGCGAAGGCCGCCGTCGTCAAGGACAACTCGGTCGACGGCCACACGGTGAAGCCGTCCGACGTGCCGGCCGACGCCGTCACCTCCTCCGCCTCCGGCCTCGACCCGCACATCTCCCCCGCGTACGCGAAGCTCCAGGTCCACCGCGTCGCCGAGCTGAACAAGCTGGACGTGCCCACCGTCGAGAAGCTCGTCGCCGCCCACACCGACGACCGTGTCCTCGGCTTCATCGGCGAGCCCCGCGTCAACGTCCTCCTCCTGAACCTCGCCTTGCGGGAGGCGGTGGCCAAGGGCTGAGGCACACCCCCCGCCGGGCCCCTGCGGCGCCGGCCGTCAGGCCCCCGGAAGCACCCGGGTCTCGACGGCCGGGAGGCCCTTGGTCCACCAGTGGTCGTAGCGGCGGTACACGTGGGGGTCGCGGTCGGCGAGGAGGGCGCCGAGGGAGGCGGCCTCGGCGGCGAGCGCGTCCCAGACGGGCGTCGGGAGGGGATGGAAGGCGGAGGCCTCGATGCCCTCCGGGACGGGGCGCCAGACGCCGGCGACGTGGCCGTCGACGAGGAGGGTGGGGAGGGCGTCGCCGTTCACGCGGATGACGTGCTTGCGGTACGCGGGCGGGAGGACGCGGCTGCGGTCCGCGTACGCGAGGAGCACGCTGTCCCACATCGCCATCAGGCGAGGCGGGGCGGGGACGTCCTCGTCGGGCAGCGGTGCGCCGGGGACGTCGTGGAGGACCGTGCCGTCCGCGCCCTCCAGGCGGACGAGTTCGCCGTCGAGGGACTGCACGGCCGCCCGGACCAGGCCCTTCGGCGCCAGGGTGAACTGCGCCATGTCGGCCACCGAGGCGGGGCCGAAGCCCTCCAGGTAGCGGCGGACGAGGACGGCCAGACCGGCGGCGGAGGCCTCCGGGTCGGCGAGCGCCGGGCGGTCGGTCGCCGTGACGAAGGACTGGGCCGTGCCGAACGACCACGGGAGGCCGGTCGGCGCGTGCCACAGCGGGGCGTACTGCCGGATCATCCGCCAGACCACCGCCTCCACCGGCCCGCCGCGGCCCGCCTCCAGACGCGCCCTCATCTCGGCGCCGGTCCGGGCCTCCGCGGCGTACACGAGGAGGTCGGGGAGGAGCACGTCGGCGTCGGCGGCGGTGAACCCCGCCGCCTTGAACCGCGGATCGTGCAGCCGCGAACCCCGCACCGTCGGCTCCATGCCCTCCCGGAAGGCCCGGTAGTCCTCGGCGTGCACCAGGTGCAGGGTGAGCCGCATCAACGTCGACCTGACCAGCTCGTAGTCGCCCACCGCCCCGTCGAGCGCCGCCGGATCGAAGCCCGCGACCCGGTTCCACAACGCCACGTACGGCGAACCCGGTTGCTGTGCCTGGATCGCCACCACCCGCCGCACGGCCTCCCCGACGCCGAGCGTCTCCCGTCCGAGGAGCAGCTGCCGGGCGAGGGTGGAGCGGTTGAGTGCGCGCGCGGTGATCACCATGCGCCGATTCTGCCCGGCCGCCCCGGCGGAAGGGGAGCGAGGAGCGGAAGCCGGGCGGGCACCAGCGGCCCGCGGGCACGTACGGGCGTTCCCGGGGGTCGTCGCGAGCGGTCTGGACGCCGCCGGTTCACCGGGGGCACGTTCCGGTGACACGCGGTCCTCACCCGGGGTCGTGAGGATCGGGCGCATGACCTTCGCCTCCAGGGCTTCGCGCCCCGCCGCCGCCGCTTCCGCGGTCGCCCTCGCCGCCGCCGTCGCGCTCCTCGCCCCGACCTCGCCGGCGTACGCCGCCGCCAACGCCGTGCCGACGTACGAGGTGAAGATCAACCTCACGGTGGCGGCGCTGGACTCGGCGCACGCGCCGACCTCGGCGGTGAAGTCGGCGTTCGGGATCACCGGGTCGGCCAAGGCGCGCTCGTACAGCTACTACGACACCGACGCCGGGGCGCTGGACGCCGAAGGGTGGAGCGTGCGGCTGCGGCACAAGAGCGGGTCGTCGTTCGAGGAGACCTACAAGAAGCGGTTCCCCGTCACGGGCGGCGACCTCACCGCGGCCCTGAACACCGCCAACGCGGCCGGCTTCGACAGCAGCGACACCAACTACAAGGCCGAGGTCGACTGGGGCTACGCCAAGCAGACCCTCAGCTTCAGCACCGAGAAGAGCCACAGCGCCAGCGGGTACTCCGGCACCGCCATGCCGACGAGCACCACCGGCCGCACCTGGCTCGTCAACGACATCCCCGGCAAGCTGGAGAACTGGGGCAGCGCCGGCTGGGGCAGGACCACCCTCCAGGCCTCCCGCGCCCACGGGCCCGTCACCTCGAAGGTGTACGGCGGCGCCTGGGGCCCCTCCGACGACGCGAGCATCGAAGTGCTGCCGGTCGTCGGAGCCGGCGGGACCGGGACCGAGTACGTCATCGAGCTGTCCTTCAAGACCGACTCAGCCGCCGACGCCGCCGACCTCCACGCGGACGCCATCAGCGTCGCCGACGCCAACGGCTGGCTCTACCACGGCGACATCCTGAAGACGCAGCTCATCCTCGACCGCTACTAGGCGTCCCGGACACGTGCGTTCACCCAGGGCTTGCCCCGGTGTCGGCGGCGGGTCGCCGGGAGTTGTGCGCAGGACTGGACCATGGGGCCGCCGTCACCGGCGACTTTCCATGTGTCCTAGGGAGTTCTGATGAATCCGCGCCTCCTGCGCCGGCCCGCCGCCGTGGTCCTGCCGCTGTCCGCCGCGCTCGCCCTCTCGGTGGTCGTGGGGACGGCCGACGCGACGCCGGAGCACCACCACGGCTCCGGCGCCCGGGTCGTCTCCACGGCGACGCTGCCCGACATCCCGCTGGCCGCGTTCAGCAACGCGCTGGTGCCCGGAAGCGTCGCGGACGACCGGGGCGTCGACCTCGGGGGCATCGGCAGCGACCTGTACCCGGCCGAACGGCGCGGGGAGTACTGGACGGTGACCGACCGCGGCCCGAACGGGCAGATAGCCGTGGGGAAGGACAAGCGCCGGACGTTCCCGGTGCCCGGCTTCGACCCGGCCATCGTGAAGGTGCGGGCGGTGGGCGGCCGGATCCAGGTGCTGAAGTCCATTCCGCTGACGACGGCTTCGGGAGCGCCCGTGACCGGGCTGCCGAACCAGGCCGGCCGTGACGAGGCGCCCTACACGTACGACGCCTCGACCCCGCTCGCGTACGACCCGAACGGCCTGGACACCGAGGGCCTGGTGCGGGACCGGGACGGCAGCTTCTGGCTGGTGGACGAGTACGGGCCGTCGCTGGTGCACGTCTCCGCCAAGGGGCGGGTGCTCGCCCGGCACGTGCCCCAGGGCCTCGACCTGAAGGGCGCCGACTACCCGGTCGTCGAGTCGCTGCCGTCGGTCTTCCTCCAGCGCAAGGCCAACCGGGGCTTCGAGGGCCTGGCGCTGCTGCCCGACGGCGACCTCGTGATGGCGCTGCAGAGCCCGCTGCTCAACCCCGACAAGGCCACCGGCGAGAACTCCCGCACCACGCGGCTGCTGCGCTTCTCGCCCCGCGAGAACCGCGTGACGGCCGAGTACGCCTACCGCTTCGACGCCGTCGGCGACGTGGAGCCCGGCCAGACCAAGACCTCCGAGCTGAAGGTCTCCGCGCTCGTCGCGCTCGGCGGCGACCGCCTCCTCGTCCAGGAGCGCACGGACAAGGCCGCCCGCGTGTACGAGGTGCGCCTGCGCCGGGGGGCCGACATCCTCGGCTCCCGCTGGGACACCTCCACCGCCCCGGCCCTGGAGCAGCTCGACGACGAGGGCGCGGCCGGCGTGGTCCTCGACAAGCGGCTGGTCGTGGACCTGAACACGGTCCCGGGCGTGCCCGGCAAGATCGAGGGCATCGCCCTCGAAGGCCCGTCGACCCTGGTCCTGCTCAACGACAACGACTTCGGCATGACCGACGGCCCCGAGGCCTTCGACGCGGCCGGACGCCTCGTCGACAGCGGCGTGGAGACCACGCTCGTACGGGTACGCCTCGACCGCCCCGTGCGCTGATCGCCGCACTCCCGACCCACCCGTGCCCCGGCCGAACAGGCCGGGGCACGGGTATTTCCGCGAAAAGGGAAATGCGCCCCCTCGCCAGCCAACAGGAAGCGGAGGGTCCGCCGCAAATCCGGTGAACAAATCTCGACCGGTCCTCTAGCGATACGCGAGCCGAGCGCGATATCCGCGGGTCACACTGCTGCGTGGGTCGACACGTAGTGAGGTGCATATGGATACAGCAGTAGAAAGGGCGATCGAGTGCATCCGGGAGCGTTACGGCGAACCGCTGACCCTCACGGAGATCGCCGAAAGCGCTCTGCTCAGCCGTTTCTATTTCACGCGGCTGTTCAAAGAGGAGACCGGGCTCACGCCCGGCAGATTCCTGGCCGCGATCCGTATCTACCAGGCGAAAAGGCTGATCGAGACCACCTCGATGAGCATCACCGACATCTCCTACGCGGTCGGATACAACAGCCTGGGTTCCTTCACCAATTCCTTCACGGCCAGTGTCGGCGTCTCGCCCAGCCGGTTCCGCAGGCTGGCCCGCGACGGCGGTGACGCGCTGCCCGGCCCCGAGCCGACGGCGTGGACGGGCTTCGGGACGATCGCGGGCACCATCAGCCTGCCCGCCGGGCACGGCAACGCCCGGGTGTTCCTCGGCGCCTTCGGCACGCCGATCGTCCAGCACCCCTCGGTGGCCTCGGGCGTCATCGACGTGCCCAGCGGCCGGCCGTCCTGCTACTCGCTGAAGAACGTCCCCGAGGGAAGCTGGTACCTGCTCGCGGTGGCGGTCGCCGACGGCCTCGGACCCGACGCCGGCGCGGGGCGCACCCCGCTCGTCGGAGGGCACGGCCCGAAGACCGTCACCGTCGCCGCCGACACCGTCACGAGCGCGGCGGTACGGCTGCGCCCGGCCCGGCCCGCGGACCCGCCCGTCCTGCTCGCGCTGCCGGAGCTCGAACCCCCGGCCGACGTCGTCCCCCACCCCGGGTGCGCCTCCGTCAACCCGCCCCAGGAGAACGGCGGACGGCGCCAGGCCGCGGGCCACCTCAGGGTGGCGACCGCGGCACCGGCGCCGTCGGCGTCGTGAGCTCGGGGGATCAAGGCACCATGTCCTGCTTGGTCTTGAGCTGCTCGGCGAGGAGGCTCCACTCCCTGCTGATCCGCTCGGCGATCGGCGCGATGACACCGAGCCAGTGCGGCGGTACGGCGTCGACGAGCTCGCGCCAGTCCTCGTCGGGGTCGGTGGCGTGCAGCTGCATCCAGCGGAGGAACTCCCGGCCGCCCGCGTTGTACCGGATGGCCGGGTCGGTGGCCATCTTGGCCGCCACCGTCGCCCACGCGGGCGGCGCCTCGGTGTGGTTCCGGCGCGGCGCGGGGGCCGCGTCGGGGTGCGGCGCCACCCGCAGCGGTCCGCGGGCGGTGCCGCACGCCGCCGCGCCCGCGGGCCGCCCGGCCTCGCCGGGGAGCCGCACCTGCTGCCGTACGGTCGGCACCGACTGCACGGCGGGAACCACCTGTACGGGCCGTACGGACTGCACCGACCGCACGGGCTGTACCGGCTCCGGCCGCGCGGCGGCCGTCTGGCGCCCGTCCCGCTCGGGGCTGTCCCCGCGGCGGAGCCGGGCGCTCACGTCGTGGACCGTGCCGAGCGACACGTCCGTCTCCCGGGCGACCTGACGCAGCGGGGCGTTCGGGTGGGCGGTGATGTACTCGGCGGCCCGCCGCCGGCCCTCGCCCGCGTCCACCGGACGGCGCCTGCCGTCCCGGCCGATGCGCTTGCCGTCGAGCGGCGCCCCCTCGCCCGTCCGGTCGCGCAGCGACGCGATCGTCTTGGCGCTCAGCCCGGTGATGCCGGCGATGGCCCGGTCGGACCAGTCGGGGTGCGAACTCAGGACGCGCTGCGCCCCGGACACCCGGTCGGCCTTCGACAGCGGGAGTCCGTGCGAACCGTTCGCCTTCATGGCGATGACGAGCGCCTCGGAATTGGAACAGTCGAGGAAGCGCGCCTTGATGCTGACGTCACCCCGGAGCCTGGCGGCTTCCAGGCGGTGCAGACCGTCGATGATGCGGTAGCCGTCCATCTGGACCAGAATGGGCGGCAGTTCCGCCGACCCCGCCGCGTCGACGAGAAGCTGGATGTGAGCGGCGTCCGTACCGCTCTGGCGCAGGGAGACGCCGGGCGACAGCGCGCTGACGGGTACGTCGCGTGCCGGCAGTTTCTCGAAGTTCTTCAGATCGAATTCGCTGCGGGTCGCTGCTTCGGCGCTCTCCGTTCTGACGGGGCTGAATGCACTCGTGATCAAGACGGCCTGCCCACTGCTCTGAGCCATTCCCTTCACTCCCTTTCTGCTGCCGCTGCCGTCGAGCGTCGCAGCAGGGTCTTCAGGCGCAGTCGAGGAAAGCTGGACGCCGCCTGGAAGCACGACACCGCGGGCGCCCGCCGGATCGGCGGGCACCCGCGGTGTTCGGGGGTGGGATCAGGCGTCCCTGCGCCGCAGCAGGACGGCCGCGACGGCCAGCAGGACGGCGGTCCACAGCGCGAGCACGCCGAGGCCCTGCCACGGGCCGAGCAGGTCGTCCACCCGCGAGTGCTGCTGGGTGACCAGGAACCCCGCCTCGGTGGGGAGGTAGGCGTGGATGTGCTCGCCGACGGTGCCGGGCAGCAGCCTGGCCATCGGGGCGAGCACCAGGACGAAGGCGATGACACCGGTGATGCTCGCCGCCGTGTGCCGGATGATCGCGCCGACGGCGAGCGAGAACAGGCCGAGGAGCGACAGGTAGAACCCGCACCCGACGACCGCCCGCAGCACGCCCGGGTCGCCGAGCGCGACGGGAGCCTTGCCGTCGAGCATCGGAGCACCGATCAGGAACGAGCCGAACGCGGTCACTTCGCCCATCGCCAGGACGAGCAGTCCGAAGACGGCCGCCTTGGCCAGGAGCACCGGCACCCGCTTGGGCACCGCGAGCAGACTGGCACGGATCATGCCCGTGGAGTACTCGGACGCCATCACCATCGCGCCGAGCACGCAGACCGCGAGCTGGCCGATCAGGATGCCGCTGCCGAGGATGGTGCCGGTCGGGTCGAGCCGCATGGCGGCCTGCTGCGCCGGGTCGGTCTTGTCCCAGTTCGCCACGCCCATCTGGATGAAGAGCGCGGTGAAGATCAGGGTCACGACGACCAGGATCGCGAGCGACCAGACCGTGGAGCGGACGGAACGGATCTTCGTCCACTCCGACAGCATCAGCCGCCCGAAGGTCGGCTTGTGGCCGTCCGTGACGGGGACGGTCGCGGACGTGGTTGCGGTCGCGGTGGTCACTTCACACCTCCGGCGGTGGACACGCCGGCGTCGTACTCGACGGCGTCCTTGGTCAGTTCCATGAACGCTTCCTCGAGCGAGCCCCGCCGGGTCGAGAGCTCGTGCAGCACCAGGCCGCCGCCCGCGGCGAGTTCGGCGATGCGCGGGGCCTCAAGGCCGACGACGTCCAGGTCGCCCTCCTCGGTGTCGGTGACGGTGCCGCCGTGGCTCCTGAGGAGCGCGGCGAGCCGTTCCCGGTCCGGGGTCTTGATGAGGACGGACTGCTCGGTGCTGCGCTCGATGAACTCCTGGGTGGAGCAGTCGGCGACGAGCCGGCCGCGCCCGATGACGATGAGGTGGTCGGCGGTGACGGCCATCTCGTTCATCAGGTGGCTGGAGACGAAGACGGCACGGCCCTCGGCCGCGAGGGACTTCATCAGGTTCCGGATCCAGAGGATGCCCTCGGGGTCCAGGCCGTTGACCGGCTCGTCCAGGACGAGGGCGGCGGGGTCGCCGAGCAGCGCGGCGGCGATGCCGAGCCGCTGCCCCATGCCGAGCGAGAAGCCGCCGGCCCGCTTGCGGGCCACCGACGTCAGGCCGACCTGGTCGATGACCTCGTCGACCCGGCGCCTGCCGAAGCCCTGCGTCTGGGCGAGGCACAGCAGGTGGTCGTAGGCGCTGCGGCCGGTGTGGACGGCGCGGGCCTCCAGGAGCGCGCCGACCACCCGCATGGGCTGCGGAAGGTCGCTGTAGCGCACGCCGTTGACGGTGGCCTCGCCGCCGTCGGGCCGGTCGAGGCCGAGCAGGAGTCTCATGGTGGTGGACTTGCCCGCGCCGTTGGGGCCCAGGAAGCCGGTGACGCGACCGGGTTCGACCGTGAAGGACAGACCGTTCACGGCGGTCTTGTCGCCGTAGCGTTTCGTGAGGTTCTTGGCTTCGATCATGGGTTACCTCGGTTGAATGGGCTGCGAGAGATTAACCGGGGATGCAATACTCCCCGCCCACCTTGGTACCAGGGTTGCCAAATGTTCAGTAGTCCCCTACGGGGCCGCTCGTGAACGATGGCCTCCGTTTCGGGTCCGCGGCTATTTTTACGGTGCCGACCGCCCGTTTCGGCGGTTGTTCCATCTGCTCGATTTCCTCAGTTGAACGCGAACCCACGGAACCCACGGAAACCCATGAGGGTGGTCATGAATTCAGACGTGAACGGTCCGGCGGGCGCCGGGCGGCCGGTCATCGGGATCTGCGCGCGGACCGCGCCGGTCACGCTCCAGGGCAGCGACATGCTCGTCAGTCTCGCCCTCCAGGCGCACGTGGCGTTCCTGTCCGCGGCGGGCGCTACGCCCCTGCTGCTCCCCCTGCTGCCCGGCGTCGAGACCCTCGTCGACCGGCTCGACGGCCTGCTCGTCCCCGGCGGCCCCGACCTCGATCCGGCGCTCTACGGCGAGGCGGCGCACCCGGTCACCCGGCCCATGAGCCCGGACGCCGACCGCGTCGAACTCGCCTTGCTTGAAGCGGCACTTGATGCCAGGCTCCCGGTACTCGCCATCTGCCGCGGGATGCAGCTGCTCAACGTGCTGCACGGCGGCAGCCTCCACCAGCACCTGCCGGAGATCACGGGGCACGACGGCCACCAGCCGCGCACGCCCTCGTTCACCCTGGGCCGCCACCCGCTGAAGCTGGAACCCGGCAGCCGGATCGCCGCCGTCATCGACGAGGCCGAGCCGGAGACGGCCTGCCACCACCACCAGGCGGTGAGCAGGATCGGCGCCGGCCTCACCGTCACCGGACGGGCCCAGGACGACACCGTCGAGGCCGTCGAAGTCACCGGCCATCCTTTTGCGATCGGCGTGCAATGGGAGGCCGGGCACACTCCCGACACCCGACTCCACGAAGCACTCGTACAAGCCGCTGCGAGCCGGAAAAGCAACTGATCCGTCGAAATTCGGAATACTTGAGAAAAGGCTGCCCGGTGGGCAAGCTGTTACCGATCCCGATCCGAAGGAGAATTACAGATGTCGCCGCGGATGCCTAACCCGTCGCTGGTCGTTCCCGATGTTCTGCCGCCCATGCGTGCACTGGTCAAGGCCGTCAACAGCGTCGGTGTGCCGTTGAAGACGCTGGTGCTCATCCACCTGCGGGTGAGCCAGATCAACGGCCGTCCGGTCCAGATCCCGAAGAAGCAGGCCGAGTTCGAGGCCGCCGGGGAGGAGGACCACCGTCTGCCGGTGGTGGAGACCTGGCGCGAGCAGGACTGCTTCACCGACGCCGAGCGTTCCTGCCTCGCCCTCGCCGAGGCCGCCACCCGTATCAACGACCGGGAGGACCCGGTGTCGGACGAGGTCTGGGAGGAGGCCGCCAAGCACTGGAACGAGGTCGAACTCGGTGCGATCGTCCTCCACATCGGCCTGGTCAACCTGTGGAACCGCGTCAACGTCGCCACCAAGCAGGAGCCGGTCGACTGGCGCATCAACCCCAAGAAGTGGACCCCGATGACGTCCCGGCTCGCCCAGGCGCAGGCCCAGCCCGCCTCGACCTCTTCCAGCTGACTCGACTCGTCTCCAGGCATTCGCAATCAGGCCCTGTCCGGTGGGAAATCCACCGAACAGGGCCTGATGCTTTGTGCGGGGTCAGCGGGAGGAGAGCGAGCGGCCGCCGGCGCCCGTGGTGAGCACGGCCAGCAGGGTGCGCGCCTGCACGTTCACGTAACGGCTGTGTCCGGCGAGCCAGTTCAGCTGGCCGGGGGTGACCCAGTGGTATCCGGGGGGAGCCTCGGCCGGGGTGGTGTCCTCGTCGGTGTCCACGATCAGGTACCGGCTCTCGGCGTTGAGGAACCGGCCGCCCTCCTCGGAGTGGACCGTCGAATAGCGCACGCGGTCGGCCGGCGCGGAGAGGATCGCGTCCAGGAACGGCGGCCGGTGCTCCGCCGGCAGGTGGGCGTAGTTCTCCGGGACGTACTGCACGGTCGGCGCGAGTTCCGCCGTGTCGAGGAAGCCGCCCTCGACGCGGGCGTGCACCAGGACGTGCGGGACGCCGTCGAACACGCGCCGGGCGAAGGCGACGATGCCCTGGCCCACCGGCTCGATGATCGGCTGGGTCCAGCCGGCGACCTCGCGGCCGGCGCCCTCGACGGACACCGCCACCACCTGGAAGAACCGGTCGTCGTCGCGGCGGACGGAGTACTCGTCGCGCCGCCAGCCGGATATCTCGCGCAGCGGCATCCGGCGCACGTCGATGTCCTGGCGTGCCCGCTCGCCGGTGAACCAGGCGAGCAGGTCGGCGTCGGAGGTCAGCGCGCCGATCTCGGCGGGGGCCATCGGGGCGCTCGCCAGGACCGTGCGCGCGTCCATGTTCACCACGTTGTCGACGCGGAGCATGGCCGTGATCTGGCCGAGGGTGAGCCAGCGGAAGTCCTCGTCGGCGGGGACGTCGCCCTCCACCTCGACGATCATGTTGCGGTTGCGCTTCCGGTAGAACCAGGCGCCGTGCTCGGACTGCAGGACGTCCGTGAGCACCCGCTCCCGGTCCGGGGCGAGGAAGTGCTCCAGGTACTTCACCTCCGCCCCGCCGTGGGCCTTGGTGTAGTTGCTGCGGGTGGCCTGCACGGTGGGGGAGAGCTGCACCAGGTTCGGGTTGCCCGGCTCCATCTTCGCCTGCATGAGGAAGTGGAGGACGCCGTCGAACTCCTTGGCGAGGATGCCGAGGATGCCGATCTCCGGCTGGACGATGATCGGCTGCTGCCACGCGCCCTCGGGTCGGACGGCGTGCAGTCCCTCGACGGTGAAGAACTTGCCGCTGCTGTGCCGCAGGTCGCCCGTGTCCGGAGCGAAGGACCAGTGGTCGAGCTCGACGAAGGGGATGCGGCGGATCGCCGTCCCGCAGGTCAGCCGGTGGAAGTCCAGCCAGCCCGGCACGTCGGACGTGGCGATGTGGACGCCCTCGGGCGTGGCGGCGGACAGGGCGAGGCGCTCGGTGATGCCGGCCCGGTGGCGCGGCACCAGTCGTGTCTGCACGGTCACGGCCGACCACCGCTCTCCTTGACCGGCTTCCACCACTGCGGGTTGTTCCGGTACCAGTCGACGGTCGCCGCCAGGCCTTCGTCGAAGGAGGTGAGCGGCCGGTGGCCGAGCTCCTCCTCGATCTTGGTCTGGTCGAGGGCGTAGCGCCGGTCGTGCGCCTTGCGGTCGGCGACGTGGTCGATGAGGTCCGTGGACAGGCCGAGGAGTTCGACGAGCCGGTGGGCCAGCGTCAGGTTGGGCACGGACGAGCCGGAGCCGATGTTGTACGCCTCGCCGGCCCGGCCCGCGGTGAGGACCCGCTGGATGGCGCGGCAGTGGTCGTCCACGTGCAGCCACTCGCGGATCTGCTGTCCGTCGCCGTAGACGGGGATGCGCCGGCCTTCGAGGAGGTTGGTGACGGCGAGCGGGATGAACTTCTCGGGGTGCTGGTACGGCCCGTAGTTGTTGGAGCAGCGGGTGACCGAGAGGTTCAGCCGGTGCGTACGGAAGTAGGCCAGGGCGACGAGGTCGGAGGCGGCCTTCGACGCGGCGTAGGGGGAGTTGGGCAGGAGGGGGGACTCCTCGGTCCAGTGCCCCTCGTCGATGGAGCCGTAGACCTCGTCCGTGGAGACGTGCACGACCCGCTCGACGCCGGCGGCCAGGCTCGCCTCCAGGACGGCCTGCGTGCCCTCGACGTTGGTGCGGACGAACGCGGCGCCGCTCCGGATGGAGCGGTCGACGTGGCTCTCGGCGGCGAAGTGCACGACCGCGTCCTGGCCTTCGAGCACCGAGCGGAGCAGCTCCCGGTCGAGGATGTCGCCGTGCACGAAGGTGAGCCGGGGGTGTGCGGCGGGGAGGTTGTCGCGGTTGCCCGCGTACGTCAGCAGGTCGAGGACCGTGACGTGCGCGTCCTCGTAGCCCGGGTACCCCCCGTCGAGCATGGTCCGCACATAATGCGAGCCGATGAATCCGGCTCCGCCGGTGACGAGGATTCTCATGAGATCACATCGCAGTCGGAATTCCACGGTCCAGGCATGTGTCTTAACCCTTTTCGATGAGGGGGACGGATGGCATGCAATTCACGCTAAAGAAATGCCTGATGGGGGGCATCTTTCAGATTGCGGGTTCAACCGCTGAAAAACCGCAGGGGGCCGGCGGCGGGACCTCTCCCGTCGCCAACCCCCTTGATTCCGGGTGGCGTTACTGCTTGCCGACGTACGCCGACAGGTGCTCGCCGGTGCGGGTCGAGCGGTTCTCCACGAGTTCGGCGGGCGTGCCCTCGAAGACGACCCGGCCGCCCTCCTGGCCGGCGTCGGGGCCGACGTCGACGATCCAGTCGGCGTGCGCCATCACGGCCTGGTGGTGCTCGATGACGATGACCGACTTTCCGGAGTCGACGAGCCGGTCGAGCAGCCCGAGCAGGTTCTCGACGTCGGCGAGGTGGAGGCCGGTGGTCGGCTCGTCGAGGACGTAGACCCCGCCCTTCTCCGCCATGTGCGTGGCCAGCTTGAGCCGCTGGCGCTCGCCGCCCGACAGGGTGGTGAGGGGCCGGCCGATGTCGAGGTAGCCGAGGCCGACGTCGGAGAGGCGCTCCAGGATGCGCAGGGCGGCGGGGACGCGGGCCTCGCCGGCGCCGAAGAAGTCCTTGGCCTCGTCGACCGGCATCGCGAGCACCTCGCTGATGTCGCGGCCGCCGAGCCGGTACTCGAGGACCGACGCCTCGAACCGCTTGCCCTCGCAGTCCTCGCAGGTGGTGGCGGCGCCCGCCATCATCGCCAGGTCGGTGTAGATGACGCCGGCGCCGTTGCAGGTGGGGCAGGCGCCCTCGGAGTTGGCGCTGAACAGGGCCGGCTTCACGCCGTTGGCCTTGGCGAAGGCGTTCCGGATCGGGTCGAGCAGCCCGGTGTACGTCGCCGGATTGCTGCGGCGCGAACCCTTGATCGGCGCCTGGTCGACGGAGACCACGCCCTCGCGGCGGGCCACCGAGCCGTGGATCAGCGAGCTCTTGCCGGAGCCGGCGACGCCGGTGATCACGCAGAGCACGCCGAGCGGGATGTCGACGTCGACGTCCTGGAGGTTGTGCGTCGTGGCGCCGCGGATCTCCAGGTGCCCGTTCGCCTTGCGCACCGTGTCCTTGACGGCGGCGCGGTCGTCGATGTGGCGGCCGGTGACCGTACCGCTGGCGCGCAGCCCGTCGAGGGTGCCCTCGAACATCACCTGGCCGCCGCCGGAGCCGGCCCGCGGGCCGATGTCGACGATGTGGTCGGCGATGGCGATCGTCTCCGGCTTGTGCTCGACGACGAGGACCGTGTTGCCCTTGTCGCGCAGCTCCAGGAGCAGGTCGTTCATCCGGCTGATGTCGTACGGGTGCAGGCCGGTGGTGGGCTCGTCGAAGACGTAGGTGGTGTCGGTGAGCGAGGAGCCGAGGTGGCGGATCATCTTGATCCGCTGGCCCTCACCGCCCGACAGGGTGCCGGCGGGGCGGTCAAGGGAGAGGTAGCCGAGGCCGATCCGTACGATCGAGTCCAGGGTGTGCAGCAGCTTGGCGAGCAGCGGCGCGACCGACGGCTCGTCGAGGCCGCGGATCCACGCGGCCAGGTCCCTGATCTCCATCGCGCAGGCGTCGGCGATGCCGACGCCGCCGATCTTCGACGACCTGGCCTCCTCGCTCAGCCGCGTACCGCCGCACTCGGGACACGAGGTGAAGGTGACGGCGCGCTCCACGAACGCCCGGATGTGCGGCTGGAGCGAGTCCTTGTCCTTGGAGAGCATGGACTTCCGGATCTTCGGGATCAGGCCCTCGTAGGTGAGGTTGACGCCGTCGACCTTGACCTTGCGCGACTCGCCGTGGAGGAACTCCTCCATTTCCTTGGCGGTGAAGTCGCGGATCGGCTTCTTCGGGTCGAGGACGCCCGAGTCGGTGTAGACGCGGGTGGTCCAGAAGCTGTCCTGCTTCCAGCCGGGGATGGTGAACGCGCCGTCGCCGAGCGCCTTCGACTCGTCGTACAGCTGGGTGAGGTCGATGTCGTTCGCGGTGCCGCGGCCCTCGCAGCGGGCGCACATGCCGCCGTGGTAGACGGCCTTGCGCACGACGACCTTCTCGCCCTTGCCCTTGTCGATGCTCATGGCACCGCTGGCGACCCGCTTGGGGACGTTGAAGGCGAAGGCGCTGGGCGGGCCGATGTACGGCGTGCCGAGGCGGCTGAAGAGGATGCGGAGCATCGCGTTGGTGTCGGTGGCGGTGCCGACGGTGGAGCGCGGGTCGGCGCCGAGCCGCTGCTGGTCGACGACGATCGCGGTGGTCAGGCCTTCGAGGACGTCGACCTCGGGCCGTGCGATGGTCGGCATGAAGCCCTGGACGAAGGTGCTGTACGTCTCGTTGATCATCCGCTGGGACTCGGCGGCGATCGTGCCGAACACGAGGGAGCTCTTGCCCGAGCCGGACACCCCGGTGAACACGGTCAGTCTGCGCTTGGGGAGCTCGACGCTGACGTCCTTGAGGTTGTTCACCCGTGCCCCGTGCACGCGGATCAGGCCGTGACGGTCGGCGACGTGCGGCTCGGTGGAACTCGCGTCCGTGCCGGTGTCCTTGCTCATGGTCTCTCCATCTCTCCGGATGGGACCGCCCTTGCCCGGCCCCATCCGGCGAGCTTAGGCGGACACGCTCGAATCCCCCTCGAATCCCGCTCGAATTCTCCTCGCGGGGGGCTTGAGGCGAATTCGAGCGGGAATCCAGGGGGATGCGAGCCGTAGGGGGGAGGGCCGGGTGCGAGGGGGGCGCTCCGGGCGGGAGGGGCGGAGGCGGCCGGGGTCAGCGCTCCTGGAGGAGGCCGAGGACGTTGCCGTCGACGTCGGTGACGGTGGCCACGAGACGGCCGCCGCCGACCTCGGCGGCGGGGTTCTGCACGACGGCGCCGGCCGCGATCACCTCGGCCAACTTCGCCTCGATGTCCGGCACATGCCAGTAGGCGACGGGGGACGCCATGCCCTGTGTGCCCGCCCCCGGGACCAGGCCGATGTGCTGCCCCGCGACGTCGAAGCCGACGTAGAAGTCCTCGTCGGTCTGCGGTTCGACGCCGAGCAGCGCGGTGTACACGGTCTTGGCCGTCGCCAGGTCCTTGACGGGGTGGAGCACCGTCTTGATTCCCTGGGTGCCGGGGTGGGGCATGATCACTCCTAGGTCGGGATCGTGTTTCCGCATGCTAGGGAAAACCCCTTCCCGGATGCTTCTCCGTTCTTGCTCACTCAAGTGGGATTCCAGCCATCTTTGACCGGAATTACAGAGGGCCTTGTCAGGCTGCGAGCGCGTTGCATCCAGAAGGGGAATCACGTGAAGAAGCTCGCATTGGTCACAACGGTGATCGTGACCGGCCTGGTGGGTCCGGCCGTCACCCCGGTGGCGGCGGTGGAGGCGGTCACGCCGGCCGCAAGCGTGGCCTGGTCGCCGTGTCCGGAAAACGATCCGACCCTCGGAGCCATGCTCAAGGGCCTCGAGTGCGGCACGGTCCAGGTGCCGCTCGACTACAGCCAGCCCGAGGGCCGGAAGATCAGTCTGGCACTGACCCGGGCCAAGCACACCGTCGCCGACGCACAGTACAAGGGCGTCGTGATCCTGCACCGCGGCCAGTGGCCCGGTCCGATCGCGCGCGACCTGCCCACCCGGTACGCCAAGGGCACCACCGGCCTCGCGGCGGACGTCGGCGCGGCCTACGACTTCATCGGCTTCGACCCGCGCGGCGTCGGCGCCAGCGAGCCGGCGATCGTCTGCGACCCGACCTACATCAACCCGGGCCACGCGCTTCCCGAGCCCGTGCCCTCCTCGCCCGCCACCGAGCAGGCCCTGGTGGACCGGGCCCGCGCGTACGCCCAGAGCTGCGGACAGCAGTACGGCGACGTGCTCGACCACCTCACCACCAAGGACTCCGCGCGCGACCTGGAGCAGATGCGCATCGCGCTCGGCCAGGAGAAGATCACCTACTTCGGCACCGACTGGGGCACCTACCTCGGCTCGGTCTACGCCAGCATGTACCCGAACCGGGTGCAGCGGATGATCCTCGACAGCGTGGTCAGCCCGAGCGGCGTCGGCTTCCTCAACCAGCTCGGCAAGAACTTCACGACCGAGCAGAACGCCGGGATCTTCTTCACCTGGGTCGCCAAGTACGACTCCGTCTACCACCTGGGCACGACCGCCGCCCAGGTCGAGGCGAAGTACTACCAGGCCCAGGACAGCCTCAGGACCGCGCCCGTCGACGGCAAGATAGGCCCGGCGGAGTGGGCCGACGTCTTCGAGCCGGTCGTCTACCGCCACTGGATCTGGCTGAACCGCGCGAAGATCCTCTCGGACTTCGTCGTGAACAACGACCCGACCTCGCTGAAGGCCAACTTCTCCGACCCGGGCTTCCCGCACCAGAACCGCCACACCATGACCAACGCGGTCAACTGCACCGACGGCCCGTGGCCGAAGGACTGGAACACCTACAGCGCGGCCTACCACTCCCAGTACGCCGTCGGCACCACGTTCCTGACCTGGAACAACGCCTGGTACACCGCGCCGTGCGCCTTCTGGCCGGCCGCCTCCCAGACCCCGGTACAGGTCGGCAACTCCTCGGTGGACGTCCTCATCGTGCAGCCCGAGTTCGACACCTCGCACGGCGTGCTCGGCGCCTACGACACGCACCTGCGCTTCCCCAACTCCCGCTTCGTCATGGAGAAGGGCGGCCACAGCGTCGGCGCGGCCCTGTCGGCGAACGGCAACACCTGCCTCAACGCCTACCTCAGCGACTACCTGAGGGACGGCACCCGGCCCGCCTCCAAGTGGGGTGTCGACGCCACCTGCGCGGCGGCGCCCGACCCGGTGCCGGCCGGCGCCTGAGCGGACACGGACGCGCCCCGCATGAGCGAGACATGCGGGACGCGGACGGGCCCCGCATGAGCGAGACATGCGGGGCCCGTGGCCTCCGTGACGAAAGGAAGCGGCGCTCTCCGGGAAGGCTTCGCCCGGAGGGCGCCGCTCCGGCTCAGCGCGCGGCGGTGGTCGCGCCGGCCCGGTGGGCGTCCACCAACTGCGCCAGGGTGCGCGCGAGTTCGTTGGGCGCGGGCATCGTGAGGACTTCCAGGCGCAGCCGCCGGGCGTTGGCCCGGAGCGTCTCGTCCTCGATGAGCCGGACGATCGCGGCGCGGACACCGGGACCGTCCACCTCGGCGGGCTTCATGGCGAGCCCCGCCCCCGACCGCTCCAGGCACTGGAGCTTCAGCGGCACGTCGAACGCCCGGCTGACCAGCAGCTGGGGGACGCCGTAGCGCAGTGCGCAGCCGAACGACCAGGTCCCGCCGTGGTGCACCATGGCCGTGCAGGTCGGCAGGACGTCGGCGAGCGGCACGGACTCCACCAGCCGGGTGTTGTCCGGCACCCGGCGCAGCTTGTCCTGGGACTCCCGCGGCAGGGTGAGGACCAGCTCCATCTCCAGGTCGCCGACGGAGTCGAGGATCTCCTGGATCTTCTCGACGGGCAGCAGCTGCCGCACCGGCCCGTCGTTCACCGCGTCGCCGAACGTCATCAGGACCCGCGGGGCCCGCGGCGGCTCGGCCAGCCAACGGGGCACCACCGTGGGGCCGTTGTAGGGCACGAACTGCATGGGGAGCGTCGTCGGACGGGAGTCGGGGCGGAACGCCCCGGGCAGCGGGTCGATCGTGAACTGGCCGTTCACCAGGTCCTCGGAGAACTCGACGCCGTACTTCTCCGCCCAGCCGGACAGCCAGTCGCGCAGGCCGTCGGCGCGGTCCTCCGGGGGCTGCTGCCGCTGGGCGTGCAGGAAGTCCTCGCGCATGCGGCTGTAGACGTCCACCGAGTACAGCACCCGGGCGTGCGCCGCGCCGACCGCGGCGGCGGCCACCGCGCCCGCGAACGCCTTCGCACCCCAGAGCACCAGGTCGGGCTTCCATTCGAGGGCGAAGCCGACCACGTCGTCCATCATCGTGTCGTTGGACCGCCGGGCCTGCGGCAGCACCAGGTTCTCGAAGACCCCGGTGGCCTGCTCCCAGCTCAGCCGGTCGCGGTCGGGGCGCACGTCGAAGAGCGGGTCGAGACCGCCGCCCTGCCCAGGTCCGCCCCGCCCCGGTCCGCCCGGCGCCGCCCCGCCGGCCGCCGGCGCCGCGGCCTTCTTCCGCTGGTCGCGCTGGTCGCGCTGCCTGCGCACCTCGGCGGTCTCGCCCGGGCCGACGCTGATGCCGGTGAGCCCGGCGCCGGTGACGTCGTCGAGGAGGTCGGGCCAGCCGGCCACCCGTACCTCGTGGCCCGCGGTCTGCAGCGACCAGGCCAGCGGGATCAGGTTGAACAGGTGTGTCTTAAAGGGAAACGGCACGATGAGTACACGCATGACGGACCGCCTTCGCGTCGGGGCCGGGGGAGTCTGGGGGTACTCGCCCTCGCCGGTCCCGATCATCATGCTCACGCTTCCGGCACGGTTCTTCTCCAGATTTGCCGGGTGCCACCGGTTGCGGCGGTGACGAGGAACGTGACGGCGGCGACCACCAGGGCCGCCGGCACCGGGCCGGCCAGATCGCAGAGGGCGCCCATGACCAGGATCGACACCGCCACGCCGGAGGGCAGCAGGGTCGCCCGGAGCGTCACCACGGACGACAGCTCCTCGGCGGAGGCCGCGGCGAGCAGCCGGTTGTTGAAGTGCACGAAGGCAACCTCGAAGAGCACCAGGAACACCGCGTACAGCACCAGCGTCGGTGCCGTGCGGCCGACCAGGACCGCGGCGAGCAACGGCGCCATGGGCAGCACCGCCCAGACGGCCGACGGGACCCGGTCGAGGTACTGCTGCGCGGGCAGCGCGGCGAGCGAACCCGCGAAGATCGCGAGCGCCGACATCGCGACGAACACCCCCACCAGGCGCGTCCCGCCGTCCAGGAGGTGGAGCGGGATCACGGTGACGGCGACCGTGTGGAAGCCCTGCCAGAACGCCACGAGCAGGAACCGGGCGAACAGCCGGCGTACCACCGGGTCCTCGACCCGCAGCCGGGTGCCGGCCGCGGCCTTCGCCCCGTCCTTCTCCCCGGAGGCGGCGACCCCGGCCGCCGGCAGCGCCCAGGCGAGCAGCGCGGAGAGTGCGAGGGTCGCCGCGTTCACGGCGATCAGGCCCCGCAGCGAGAGGACCGACCCGGCCGGTCCGGCCAGCGCGGCGCCGACGCTCAGGCCGGTCAGCTTGCCGATCTCGGCGACGGTGTTGGCCCGGTCGAGCCGGTCGGCCGGGACCGCGCCGCGCAGCACGACGGCGGTGGCCGAGCGGGTGACCGCCTCGAAGAAACCGCGGGCCAGGACGAGTCCGGTGGCGACGGCGAGCAGCGCGGGGCCCGGGGCCGCGAGCGCGGCGGCGGTGAGCAGCAGGCTCGCGGGCTCGGCCAGCCGGATCAGGCGCTCCGGGGCGCGCCGGGCGAGCAGCCGGTTCAGCGGGGCGGCGAGCAGCAGCGCGGGCAGCCACGGGGCGCTCAGGACGGCGCCGGCGAGCAGTCCCGAACCGGTGGTGGAACCGACGCGGGTGGACAGGCTCACGAGAAGCAGAAAACTCCCGCACGTGTTGACGAACAGCAACGCGGGAGTGAAATGAGGCGACCGGAAAGTCGCGGGAAATAACGTCATGAAGTATCCCTCCAGGGCTGGAGGATGGCAGAGCTGAACGGATTTCGGCCAAGGGGAAGTCTGTCTATCTTGAACACATGACAGCAGCCATACAGGGCGGCCCGTGCATCGTGATGGTCGATGCCTATGCCGCGGTCCGTTCGCTCGTTCTGGAATTCCGGGAGCAGGGGTGCTCCGTCGTCCGTGTGCAGAGCACGCGCGACGTGCCGTACGTCTACCGGTCGGCCCCGCACGTCCCCGACGACTTCGTCCTGGACATCGTCCACGACGGCGACCTGGCGGCCACCGCCGACGTGGTCGCGGCGTTCGCGCCGATCGCGGTGATCTCCGGCGGTGAGATCGGGGTGGAGCTCGCGGACCTGCTCGCGGAACGGCTCGGCCTGCCCGGCAACGGCACCGCCCTCAGCGCCGCGCGCCGCGACAAGCACCTGATGATCGAGACCCTGCGGACCGCCGGGCTCCGCGCGGCCCGGCAGCTGCGGGCCACCGACGCGGACGAACTCGCCGCCTGGCACCGCGAGCTCGGCGGACGGGTCGTGGTGAAGCCGCCGCGCAGCGCCGGCAGCCAGGGCGTCTCCTTCTGCGACACGCCCGAGGAGTCCGTCGCCGCCTACCGGTCCCTCGCCGACGCCGACGACGTCTTCTCCCAGCCCAACCGGGGAGCCGTGGCCCAGGAGTACCTGGCGGGCACCGAGTACATGGTCAACACCGTGAGCCGGGACGGCCGCCACCACGTGTGCGACGTCTGGCGGACCGGCCGGGTCAGCGCGAACGGCGTCGTCGACCTCTGCGACGCCCTGTCCCTCGTCGACTCCGCCGACCGGGTCGTGGAGCCGCTCACGGAGTACGGCTTCCAGGTCCTCGACGCCCTCGGCATCCGGCACGGTCCCGCGCACCTGGAGATCAGGATGACCCCGGACGGTCCCTGTCTGGTCGAGGTCGGCGCCCGGATCGCGGGCGGCGGCATCCCGGCCGCCGCCGGCCTCGGCATCGGCGCGTCTCAGCTGGACTGGACCGTCGACGCCTATCTGCGGCCCGAGCGGTTCCACGCGCGCGCGGGGACCCCGTACGAGGTGCAGCGGTACTGCGCGATCGCCGGCATGGTCTCGCCGGTGGAGGGGGTGCTCCGGGAGTACCGCGGCATCGAGGAGATCGAGCGCCTGGAGGGCTTCCACGCCCTGACGGTCCTGGTGAAGCCGGGCCAGGAGATCCGCAGGACGGTCGACGACCTCACGTACCCGGTGGTCGTGACGCTGCTGCACGACCTCGACGAGGTCGTGCAGCGCGACCTGAACACCATCCGGCACCTCGACGGCGTCGGGTTCTACGCCCTCGACGGCTCCTGACCGCCGTTCGACCGGGCCCCGACCGGCCGCCGACCGCGCCACCGTTCGTCCGCTGCCGATCCGCGGTCGAACATCAGGCGCGGGCGGCGGCCGGTGTGCTGCGCGACCAGGCGGGCCGCGGCACCCGGTAGACGAAGCTGACGGCCGTACGGGGCTCCGCCGCCGTCGTGTTGGGCGCCGACCGGTGCACCACCATGCCGTCGAACAGGACGGCCGAGCCGGGCGCGAGGGGCACGGCCACCGGCTCGGTCGCGGGCAGGTCCGCGTCCGCGACGTGCGGCTCGACGGCCGCCGTGAGCGGCGCCTCGCCCGGCAGCCGCTCGCGGTCCCCGGTGTGCGGGAGCAGCCCGAGCAGGTGCGAGCCGGGCAGGAACTCCAGGCAGCCGTTGCGCGGGGTGGCGGGTTCGAGCGCGACCCAGACCGTCACGATGCCGTGCGCGTCCGCGCCGAAGCCGGGCGGCGCGAACGCCAGGTCCTGGTGCCAGGGCTTCGCCGAGCCCACCACGGGCGGCTTGGCCCACAGGAAGGCGTTGACCAGGGTGCCCGGGTGCCCGCCGGCGGCCCGGGCGACCGGCCCGTCGGCCAGCCCCAGGGACCGCTGCACGGCGTCGAACTCCGGGACGTGCTCGTGGATGCGCTCCGCCGAGCGGAGCACCCCGGTGAGCGCCCCCGTCCCCTGCTGCCAGGCCGCCCAGCCGCCGATGCCGGGCGCTTCGAGGACGAAGTCCCCACTGGAGACCGTGCGTTCGCGGGCGAGCTCCTCCAGCCGGACGACCGCCCGCCGAAGCCGGTCGAGCGCGTCGCCGGCGGCGAGCGCGGGGAGCTCGGTGAATCCGTTCTCCCGCAGGTCACGGGTTTCGGTGTCGACCATTCTTCGTGTCCTCTCTCCTGGTGTCGGAAGGCCGCGAACCTACCCCTGATATATCGCAGAATGCTCTCTTTCGGCGTTCGCGGCCTTTTCCGTTGTAGCGCCTTCGAGGCCCTGCCTAAGCTTCTCGGCATGAGGTCGACCGACCGCATGAATCGGAATACCGGAGGGAGTTCACAATGAGCGACGGTACCTTCATGGAGACCCGTGACGCGCAGCAGGAGACCAGCAAGTGGTAATCCGCTGACCAGCGAATTGCGCCGCCCGTACGGATTCGCATTCCGTACGGGCGGCTCGTCGTCCACCGTCCCGAGAGAGAGGTTGAGATGGTAGGTAATCGCGTTTCCCACGTCATCGACATTCCCGCCGACATGCTGGTGATCGACGACTCCACCGACGACCGCTACTGGGCGTCGGTGGAACGGGTCGTCGAGCTGGCGCGCGCGAAGGGCAGGGCCGCCGACGGGGTGCCGCTCCTCGCCACCCTCGCCATCACGCACCCCGAGTGGCCGGTGCGCGCCGGCGCCGTACGGCTGCTCGCCGAGCACCACGCGGGCGATCCCGCGGCCGACTCGGCCGTCGCCGCCTCGACGCACGACACCGTCGACTGGGTCGCCTTCACGGCCCTGAAGGTCATCACGGAGTACCGCATCGCGGCAGCCGTCCCCGACCTCATCCGCATCTCCGGCTGGCCCAGCAACTTCACCAAGCCGGGCTGGGCGCGCAAGCCCGTCGGCTGCGGCGCGGCGCTCACCAAGCGCGCCCTGATCAGCGTGTTCGGCACCCGCGACCCCGCGGAGCTCCGCCGCCTGGAGGACGAGTACTTCTCCGACATGCGGGCCCGGATCGAGGCCGCGCGCAAGCGGCCCCGGCGCAACGCCGACGTCGTGCTGGTCCCCGGCGGCCCGGCGATCATGGGCGCCGTCGAGGAGACCGACGCCTTCCGCATGCTGACCGACGACCTGACGCTGAGCGCCGTCGACGTGCCCGCGTTCCTCGTCGACCGGACGACGGTGACCAACGCCCGCTACCGGGAGTTCCTCGAAGAGGTCGGCGACTCCGGCGAGTTCGACCACCCCGACCAGCCGGAGGAGCGGTCGCACCGCCCCGCGCACTGGCACGACCCGCGCTTCAACGCGCCCGGCCAGCCCGTCGTCGGCATCGACTGGTACGACGGCTACGCCTTCGCGAAGTGGGCCGGCGGCGCGCTGCCCAGCGAGAACCAGTGGGAGAAGGCCGCGCGCGGCACGGACGGCCGCCGCTTCCCGTGGGGCGACGAGTGGGACCCGGCCCGGGTGAACTACGTCGAGCGGTCCTTCGGCGAGAACGTCGCCGACCTCGACTCCCTGGAGGCGATCCTCGTCACCGTCGAGCAGGGCGAGAGCCCGGCCCACCCGGTGCTGGCCGCCGACGCGCTCCCGGCGGGCGCGAGCCCGTACGGCGTGCTCCAGACCTCGGGCAACGTCTGGGAGCTCACCCGGACCAACTTCTACACCGGCGAGGACATGGACCCCTTCTTCAAGGGCCGCCACCCGCTGGACTTCATGAACCGCAAGGACGCCTTCCACGTCCTGCGCGGCGGCACCTGGACGTCGCCGCCGGCCTGCCTCACCACGTTCTACCGGGGCAAGGACCTCATCACCGACCGGCACATGGAGGTCGGCTTCCGCTGCGTGTACGAGGCGGCAGGCTGATGCGCCTCACCTCGCTCGGCCACGCCGCGGTCCTCGTCGAGACGGGGACGGAGCGGATCCTCTTCGACCCGTGGCTCACCCAGCGCCTCGACCGCTTCTGGGAGCACCACCCGCCGCTGCCCGACGGCCTGGTACGCCAGGTGCTCGACGAGGGCGTCGACTACGTGGTCCTCAGCCACCACCACTACGACCACCACCACTTCCCGTCGCTGCTCCGGCTCGTCGACGGCGCCGACGTGGACTTCGACGACAGCCCGCGCCAGAGCTCCGGCGTCACCTGCGTCTATCCGGCCGGCCCGGTGCCGCCGCAGCTGACCGCCTCCGGGCTCGGGCACCAGGCCATCGCCTGGACGCTCCGCCGCTTCGGCTTCGAGCGCCTGCACCCGGTGACGCCGGGCGACACCGTCACCCTGGGCGGGGCGACCCTCAGGACGTTCCCGTCGGCCGTGTCGTTCCCCGAGATGAGCGTGCTCGTGGAGACCGCCGACGCGGCCGTCATGCTCTGCGGGGACGCCCTCCTGCACGAGGCGACCGTCGCGGCCTTCCAGCGCGACGACGCGCCGCGCCTCGACGCCGTGTTCGTGCCCGCGCACAGCGTCTCGCCGCCCGGCGTGCTCACCGAACGGCGCCCGCTGACGGACCCGGACGCGGTCCGCGCCCGCGCCGTCGCCAACTTCGACCGGTACGTCGGCACGCTGCCCGCGACCGTCACCGTGCCCTCCTCGTTCGGCTGGCGGGTCAGCGGCGACGGCGAGCGCGACTACTCCTGGTGCAACCGGACGATGTTCCCCTTCACCCCGACCGAGGCCCTCGCGCGCCTCGACGAGCTGGGCCGCGACGGCCTGCTGTGGGGCCCGGGCCAGGTCATCGAGGTGGCGGACGGCAAGGCCGTCCTGACCGACGGGCCCGTCGGCCCCGACGCGTACGACTTCGACGAGGTCTACGCCGAGGTGCGGCTCGAACCCGGCACGCCGGTCCCGCCGTTCGACGCCTCGCTCGACCGGTACGGCAGCCAGACCCGCCCCGCCGAGGAGCTGCTCCGCGAGGTCCTCGACCGGCTCGTGGCGACCGACTACTGGTACCGGGCGCTCGACGACGGCGCCGGCCGGCACGTCGTCTCGCTGTACGAGGACGGGAACGAGGTCGCGGCCGGGGACGGGCGTGGTGCCGGGGCCGGCGGCGAGACCGCCTTCCTGCTCGACCCGGTGGCCGGCCGCGTGACCCGGCTCGGCCCGGGACCGGCCCGGAGCCACGTCGCCGGCGGCGAGGGCTGGACCGAGATCGCGGCGAGCACCCTGGAGGCCATGCTCGGCGCCGACCTGCTGTTCGGCAGCTCCTTCGGCCTGTGGGCCAGCGACGGGGTCCTGCTGTCCGCGGTCTTCCACCACCCGTCGTTCTACACCCGGCACGTGGACCGGGCACTGCGGGAAGGGGCCGGCTCATGAGCGGCCCCGGCGTCCCCGGCCCGGCCACCGTCCTGGTCGACCACGAGAGCGCGTGCCTGCGCGGAAACCCGCTGGGAGACCCGTACCGGCGCCGGATCGAGGTGCACCTGCCACCCGGGTACGACGGCGTCCGCCGCTTCCCGGTCGTGTACTGGCTGCCCGGCTTCGGCGCCCACCCGAGCCTCACCGGACGGGCGCTCGCCTTCGGCGCGTCCGTCGCCGACCGGCTGCGGCAGGCGATGGAGGACGGCCGGGTGCCGCCCGCGCTGCTCGTCGTGCCGGACTGCACCACCGCCTACGGCGGCTCGCAGTACCTCGACTCCGCCGCCTCGGGGGAGTACGCCGGCTACCTCGCCGAGGTCGTCGCCGAGGTCGACCGGCGCTTCGCGACCCGGCCCGAACCGGCCTGGCGCGCCGTCGGCGGGAAGTCCAGCGGCGGCTACGGGGCCCTCGTCGCGGGCATGACGTCCGACCTGTTCGGGTCGGTCGTCGCCTGCTCGCCCGACGCCGGCTTCGAGCACTGCTACCTGCCGCTGCTGCCCGGCACCCTCGACGCCCTACGGGCGGCCGGCGGCCTCGACGGGCTGCTCGCCCGCCGGTCCGGCGGCCCGCACGACGTGCCCTTCATGGTCGCGATGAGCATCGTCGCGATGGGCATGTGCTACGCCGAGAAGCCCGGGACGATCCCCTCGGACGCGCTGCCGTGCGACCCCGGGACCGGCCTGTTCCGCGACGACGTGTGGCAGCGCTGGCTCACCCTGGACCCGGTGCGCATGCTGCCCCGGTACGCCGACCGGCTCGCCGGGCTCGGCCTGCTCCACCTCGACGTCGGACAGCGCGACGAGTACGGCATGCACTGGGGCGTCCGCGCCCTGCACGCCGCCCTGGACGCGCACCGCGTCCCGCACGTCTACCGCGAGCACGAGGGCGGGCACCACGGCATCGAGCACGTCTTCACCGAGGCCCTGGCCGGCCTCTGGCGCGTGTGGCGGGAGCCGGAAGCCCCCGCGGAGCGCGCCAGGACGCCGGAAGGCCGGACACGTCAGCCGGGCGGGGTGGGTGGCATATGTGCGGTATAGCGGGTTTCATCAGCTTCGACGGCCGCCGGGACGCCGCCTGGCTCGACGCACTGGGCCGGACCATGACCGACGCCATGGCGCACCGCGGCGAGGGCGCCTGCGCCCCGTACATCTCGGCGTGCGGCACCGTCATGCTGTGCGCGACCCGGCTCGCCGTCCGCGACCGCAGCCACGCCGGCGACCAGCCGATGGCCGACCCCACCGGACGCGTCGTGCTCGTCCACAACGGCGAGGTCTACGGCTCCCGCTCGCCCGCCCCGCCGCTGTGGCCGCGCCGCACCAGCTGCGACACCGAGTTCGCCCTCCAGCAGGTCTGCCGCGAGGACGACCCCGGGGACGCGCTGCGGCCCCTCGACGGCATGTTCGCGCTCGCCTGGCACGACACCACGACCGGCCGGGTCGTGCTGGCCCGCGACCACTTCGGCGTCAAGCCGCTGTTCTACGCCCTCACCCACGGCGGCCTGCTGTTCGCCTCCGAGCAGCAGGTCCTGCTCCGCACCGGCCTGATCACCCCCGAGGTCGACGCCGAGGAGTACCTGCTGCGCTCGTGGATCCGGATGGACGCCGCCGACGACCACACCTGGCTGCGCGGCGTCCGGTCCCTCCAGCCCGCCGAGTACCTGGTGGCCGACGGCGGACGCACCCGCACCCACCGCTACTGGCGGCCCGCGTCCGTGGACGGCCTGGTGGAACCCGAGGAGATCAGGGCCGCGTTCGACCGGGCCGTCCGGCAGCGGTCCGTGTCCGACGTCCCCCGGGCGGCGGTCCTCAGCGGCGGCGTCGACAGCACGGCCATCGCCGCCGGCCTGACCGCCGCAGGAGTGCCCCTCGACGGATACGTGCTCCGCTACCAGGACGGCATCGGCGGCTCAGGCGACGACGTCGCCTACGCCACCGAGGTCGCCGCACACCTCGGGGTGAAGCTGACCGTCTGCGACCTCGACCGGCACGCCGCCGCCGACCTGGTGCCCGTCCTGCCCACCCGGCTCATGCGGCCACTCCTGCACGGCGCCGAACTCGCCATGCACCACCTCTACGGCACCATCGCCGGCGACCGGAAGGTGGTCGTCTACTCGGGCCACGGCGCCGACGAGCTCTGGGGATACCAGGACGGCCGCTACTTCCCCGTCGTCGACCCGCTCGCCCCCACGTACATCCACGGCCGGCACTACCTCACCCACCGGCTGCACGCCGACGAACGCCCGGTCTGGGCACGGCTCGTGAGCTGGATGGCGCACGAGCTCGACGTCGACATGAGCGTCGTCACCGACCAGGTGTGGGCCCGCACCATGGACGAGTACCGGGCGCTCAAGACGGCGTCGCCGCTCAAGCGCGGCCGGCACCACCTGATGCGGCGCTTCCTCGTCTACGTCAACGACATGGTCGACGCCACCTCGTCGACCTTCACCCTGGAGGACCGGCCCGTCTTCCAGGACGTCACCCTCACCGAGCTGGCGTTCCGCTGCCCCGAGCACCTCAAGGACAGCAACAAGCCCGGCACCCACAAGGGCCTGCTCAAGTCGGCGCTCGCCGACCTGATGCCCGAGTCCGTACGGCACCGCCGCAAGCAGGGCTTCCCCACCCCCACCGACCCCCGCTACGTCCGGCGGCTGACCGAACTCGCCGACGGACTCGGCACCCCCTTCGGGCTGCCGCCGCTGCCCGACGCCCTCCGCGCCGAACTGGGCGTCGGCGAATGGATGTTTCTCGCGTCCTCCGCCGCCTGGCTCGACCACCTCGCGGAGATCAGAACCGAACCGAGGAGTGATGGTGAACCGTCCCGTACCCCAGTGGCGCTGGCAGATCCTGGAGCGCGCCGCCGACCTTGACCCGGTGCCGCCGGTGCTCACGGAGGCGGACGCCCAGGACGGGTGCAACTTCGTGGTGTGGCAGCCGTCCGCCCTGCCCGCGGGCTGCGACACCAGCACCGGCACCCTCCGCCGCGAGGCTCCCCCCGGACGCGTCGAGGCCGAGGGCCGCACCCCCTGGAGCGACGCCAACCCGGCCGGCTACCGCACCGAGATCTCCGGCGGCGGCCGGCGACTGCGCCTCAAGCAGTTCCACTACGACTGGGCCTTCCCCGCCGCCGACCACCCCTGCCTGTGGGGCAGCGAGACCCGGCCGTACGAGATCGGCGGGGGCCGCGTCGCCTGGCTCGGCACCGACTACCTCGGCCACCCCGCCGGCAGCGCCCGGATGGCCCGTACCACCGTCGAACTCTCCGTACTCGAAGGCGAGTTCACCGACGAGGAACTCGTCGCCCTGTTCGCCGCGCTGCGCCCGGCCGTGCCGGAGGCCGCCGAACGGATCCTCGCCACCCCCTTCGCCGAACTGAGCTACTGGGCCAGGCACCGGCCCGACATGGTGTCCGTGCCCACCGGCGTCTTCTCCTTCCACCGGCGCGACAAGCGGCACGAGGGCGACTGGATCCCCACCGCCGACGTCACCGCCTTCCTCACCGCACAGGGCGTGCCGGTGACCGCCGGCGGATTCCGCGCCGAGAGCGCCGCCACCTTCGGGGACGGCGCCGCCGTCCGGGAACTGGAGGTCGTCTACGCCTCGCCGGCCGGCGCCGAACTGCGCCTCACCGCCCAGCGCACCGGCGGCGGCCGCCTGGAGTTCCCGCCCACCCGCGAGAAGCACCCCGCCGCCGACGAACTCCACGACCTCGGCGGCCGCCCCCTCCACCTCGGCTACGTCGACGCCGAGTACGGCGCCTGCGACGCCTGGTGGCAGCACCCCGACGGCTACGACCTCCGCCTCCTCGGCAGCGCCGGCACCGGCCTCGGCCGCGAGACGTTCCTCGGCCTGGTCGCCGCCGTCGACGCGGACCTCCGCCTCGCCGGGAACGCCGAGGTGCTCGGATGACCGGGGCCGGGCGGGCCGTCCTCGACCCCGCGACCGGGCGCCTCCTCGCCCGCCTGAAGGACACCGACGGGCCCGGCGTCGACGACGCCGTCGCCTGCGCCGACGCCGCCTTCCGCGGGGAATGGGCCGACACCACGCCCGGCCACCGCGGCGACCTGCTCCGGGCCCTCGGGAACCTGCTGCGCGACGAGCGCGAGGTGTTCGCCGCCCTGGAGCGGAGCAACGCGGGCAAGCCGACGGCACGGGCGCTCGGGGAAGTGGACTTCGCCGCCCGCGTGCTCGACTGGTTCGCCGCGGCCGCCCGCCACCCGGTGGGGGAGACCCACCCGTCCGGCCCCGGCATGCGCACGTACACCGACCGCGTGCCGGTCGGCGTCTGCGCGGCCATCGCGCCGAACAACTACCCGCTGCTCCTCGCCGTGTGGAAGATCGCCGCGGCCCTCGCGTACGGCAACACCGTCGTCGTCAAGCCCGCGCCCGAGACACCGCTCTCGCTGCGGCGCCTCGTCGACCGCGCCGGCGACCTGCTCCCCGAGGGAGTGCTCACCGGGGTGTACGGCGGCGCCGACACCGGCCGACTGCTCTGCGCGCACCCGGCCGTCGGCATGGTGTCGTTCACCGGCTCGACGGCCGCCGGGCGGGACGTCGCACGCCGCTGCGCCGACGCCCTCAAGCCCGTCTCGCTCGAACTCGGCGGCAAGAGCCCCGTGGTGGTCTTCCGCGACGCCGACCTCGACGCGGCCGCCCGGGCCGTCGTCACCGGCTTCACCGGCAACACCGGCCAGATGTGCGTGGCCGGCAGCCGCCTCGTCGTCGACCGCGCCGTACACGGCCGGTTCGTGGCCCGCGTCGCCGAACTGGCCGCCGCCCTGCGGGTCGGCCCGCCCGGGGACCCCGCCACCGACCTCGGCCCCCTGATCAGCCGGGCCGCCGCCGACCGCGCGGCCGAGGTGGTCGAGCAGGCCGCGGCGAAGGGCGCGCGGGTCCTCCTGCCGCCCGGCGCCACCGGCGTCCGCCACGACCTCGACGGCGGGTTCCACGTCCACCCGGTCGTCCTGGACGACGTCCCCTCCGACAGCCGGGCCTGGCGCGAGGAGATCTTCGGCCCCGTGCTGTCCGTCGCCGCCTTCGACACCGACGCCGAGGCCCTCGCCCTCGCGCACGACACCGCGTACGGCCTGTCGGCCTCCGTGTGGACGTCGGACGCCGACCGGGTCGAGCGCTTCACCCGCGACCTGCGCGCCGGCATGGTGTGGGCCAACACCTGGGGCGACACCGAGGAGACCGTCAGCGTCTCCGGCATCGGGCAGTCCGGATACGGGCGCGAACTGGGCCTCCACGCGGTCGAGGGCTACACCCGCCCCCGCGCCGTCTGGGTCGCCCACCGGCCCGGAAGGTAGCGGGCGATGGCGACCGCCACCTCGCCGCGGCTCGACTTCCGCAGCGACACCCGCACCCTGCCGGACGCCCGGATGCGCGCCGCGATGGCCGGGGCCAGGGTCGGCGACGACGTGTACGGCGACGACCCCACCGTCGCCTTCCTGGAGGAGACGGTCGCCGGACTCCTCGGCACCGAGGCCGCGTTGCTCATGCCCAGCGGCACCATGGCGAACCTCGTCGCCCCGCTCGCCGCCGCCGGGCCGCCCGGATCGCCGCCGCCCCGGGTGATCGCCGGCGCCGACACCCACATGGCCTTCCTCGAAGCGGACGGCCTGCGCCGCTTCGGCGGGGTCGACCTCGTGCCGGTGGCCCAGGACCCCGACGGCCTGCCCGACCCCGACGCCCTGACCGCGCTGCTCGCCGCGGGCGCGGGGGACCGGCCGACCGTGGTGTGCCTGGAGAACACCAGCATGATGCGCTCCGGCAACGCCATCGACGCCGCCGCGACCCGCTCCGTGGCCGACCTCGCCCACCGGTACGGCGCACACCTCCACCTCGACGGCGCCCGCCTCGCCAACGCGGCCGTGGCCCTGGGGGTCCCGCCCGCCGAACTCGCCGGACCCGCCGACAGCGTCTCCTTCTCGGTCTCCAAGGGACTCGGCGGCCCGGTCGGCGGACTCCTCTGCGGCACCCACGCCTACCTCGCGCACGCACGGGAGACACGCACCTGGCTCGGCGGCTCCCTGCACCAGGCCGGGATCGTCGCCGCACCCGCCCTCGTCGCACTCGGACGGCTGCCCGAACTCGCCGCCGACCACGAGAAGGCCGCCGTGCTCGCCGACGGCCTCGCCGCGGTGCCCGGCGCCGAGGTGATGCGCCCCCCGCGACCGACCAACATGGTCATGGCCCGCCTCGCCGGCCTCGCCGCCGACGACTGCGCAACGCTCCTCGCCGGACACGGAGTTCGCGTTCTTCCCCTGCCGAACGGCCATGTCCGCTTCGTGGCGCACCGGTCACACGACATGATCAGTGTGCGCGCGGCCGTCAGGGCGCTGGCGGCCGTGGCGGCCACGCTGCCCACCGGGCCGGACCGACAACCGAACGAGCCCTCCCCCGACGGGGAGGCTCCGTGACATCGATGGAGGAACCATGACCGACGTGCCACCGCGTGGACTGGAGGAGCGGCTCAAGGACACGCGCGCCAGGCTGGAGAACGACGTCGACCTGTGGGTCGCCACGTCCGGCGCCGAGGGCGGGGTCCACCTCATCCCCCTCTCGTACCTCTGGGACGGCACCGCGTTCCTGATCTCCACCCCGCGCGCCTCGATCACCGGCCGCAACCTCCTCGCCGACGGCCGGGTCCGCCTCGGCCTCGGCCCGACGCGCGACGTCGTGATCGTCGACGGCGTCGCCGAGCCGGTGGACGTCGCCGCGCTCGGCCAGGAGGCCGGCGACGCCTTCGCGGCCAAGACCGGTTTCGACCCCCGCGAACTCGACCAGCCCTACCAGTACTTCCGCATCCGCCCGCAGCGCACCCAGGCCTGGCGGGAGGCGAACGAGCTGGCGGGCCGCGGCCTCATGCGCGACGGGGTCTGGCTCGGCTGACCCGCGCGACCGCGACACCCCCGCCGCCGGCCGGTCACCCCCGTGACCGGCCGGCGGCCGTGCGCGCGGGCCGGGTCCAGTCGTTCTTGACCGGCCCTGAAGAGCCTTTTGCCAGGCTGCGACGGCAATGCATCCGTCGATATTTCTGGAAGGGCGAACATGGGGACAATCGAGGTTCCGGTCCTGATCGTGGGCGGTGGCGGATGCGGTCTCTCCGCCTCCGTCTTCCTGGCCGACCAGGGCGTCGACCATCTGCTGGTGGAACGGCACCCGGACACGTCGAGGATTCCGAAGGCGCACTATCTCAACCAGCGCACGATGGAGATCTTCCGGCAGCACGGCATCGCCGACGACGTCCTCGCCGAGGCGGCACCGCTGGAGATGTTCGGCAAGGTGCGCTGGCAGACCACGCTGGCGGGCGACGGCCCCATGGACCGCCGCCTGATCCACGAGATGGACGCCTTCGGCGGCGGCGAACTGCGCGAGAGCTACGAGCAGGTCGGCCCCGTCCTGCCGGCCAAGCTGCCGCAGATGTGGCTGGAGCCGATCCTGCGCCGCCACGCGGAGAACCGCAGCCCCGGCCGGATCCTCTTCCACCACGAGCTGACCACCTTCTCCGACGAGGGCGACCACGTCCGCGCCGAGGTGCGGAACGTCGAGACGGGCGAGGTCACCACCGTCAAGGCGCAGTACCTGATAGGCGCCGACGGCGGCCGTTTCGTGGGCCCCGAGGTCGGCATCAAGCTGGACGGCCCGCCCGGACTCGTCAACACCACCACCGCGTACTTCTCCGCCGACCTGTCCGAGTGGTGGGAGGAGGGCACGCTCATCACCCACTTCCTCAGCCCGGAGGACCCCGACCTCTCCAGCAACCTCATCGAGATGGGGCCGAGCTGGGGCAAGGCCTGCGAGCAGTGGGGCCTGCACTTCGCGCCCGGACCGCCCGGACGCTGGGACGCCGAGACCGTCATCCCGCGCATCCGCGAGCTGCTGCGCCTGCCGGAACTCGAGATCACCGTGCACAAGGTGACCGACTGGATCGTGCACGCCCACCTCGCCGACCGCTACCGCGTCGGCCGCGTGCTGATCGCCGGCGACGCCGCGCACCGCCAGCCGCCCGCCGTCGGACTCGGCCTCAACACCGGCATCCAGGACGCCCACAACCTGGCGTGGAAGCTGGCCGCCGTCGTCAACGGCGGTTCGCCGGACAGCCTGATCGACACCTACGAGGCCGAGCGCCGTCCCGTGGGCCGCGAGAACGTCGACTGGGCCGTGTCCGCCGCGAGCCACCACCAGGTGGTCATCGACGCCATCGGCGCCGGCCACAACATCCCGGCCGGCCGTCGCGGACAGCGCCTGGAGGCGTACTTCGACCCGTCCCCGAACGGCGACACCGTGCGGGCGCGGGCGCTGGAGATCTTCCACACCCACCGGGGCGGCTGCCAGTCGCTCGACATGGAGGTGGGCTTCGGCTACGACGAGGGCGCGCTCGTCCCCGACGGCACCGAGCGGCCGGCCCGCGTCCCGATGCGGAACGTGCACGTGCCGACGTCCCGCCCCGGCCACCGGCTGCCGCACGCCTGGATCAGCCGGGACGGCGAACTCCTCTCGACGATCGACCTCACCGGCACCAGCGGCTACGTGCTGATCACCGGCCCCGAGGGGACGCCGTGGACCGAGGCGGCCGAGCGCGTGGCGGAGAAGTACTCCGTCCCGCTCGTCACGGCCCGCATCGGCGAGGGCGGCGACTACGACGACGTCGACGGCGGATGGGAGGCCGTCCGGCAGATCACCGGCGGCGGCGCGCTCCTGGTCCGCCCGGACGGGCACGTCGCCTACCGCGCCACGGAGGCCGCGGAGGACCCGGAGCAGGTCCTGACCGAGGTGTTCGCGGCCGTCCTGGACCGCTGACCCCGCTCCCGGAACGACGAGAAGGGGCCGTGCCCGATCGGGCACGGCCCCTTCTCGTCGCCGTCAGGGCGGGAAGGGCCGGGTCAGACGCCGACCGCGACCGCGCGCTCGGCGGCCTCCTTCTTCAGGAAGCCGAGGACCTGGTCGGCGGCCTTGCGGGCGGTGGCCATGCAGACGCCGACGCCCACGCCGTCGTACAGCGCGCCGCACACCGCGAGGCCGGGCTGGGTCGCGACCGACTCGCGGATCCGCTTCACCCGGTCCAGGTGCCCGACCGTGTACTGCGGCAGGGCGTCGTCCCAGCGGCTCACCCGGCTCGCCACCGGCACCCCGGTCACGCCGATGGCCTCGGCGAGCTCGGCCGCCGCCACCGCGACCAGGTCGGCGTCGTCGCGCCGCAGCAGGTGGTCCTCGCCGAACCGGCCGAGGGCGCAGCGGACGATCTCCACCTCGCCGGCCAGGTGCGGCCACTTCACGGTGGTGAAGGTGACCTCCTTGACGAGCTTCCCCTCCGTCGCCGGCACCCGGTAGGCGGCGTAGCCGCGGCCGTGGAGGCCGCCGCCGGTGAACGCCGCGTGCGGGTAGGCGAGCGTCACCGTCGCCACGCTGGAGTACGGGACCTCGGCGAGCGCGGAGACCGCGGCGGAGGCGCCGGGGACGCCGGAGAGCAGACGGCCCGCGGGCCCGGCCGGCACGGCGACGACGACGGCGTCGGCGTCGATGTACTCGGGGTCCGTGACCGGGCCCACGGCCAGCCGCCAGCCGTCGGCGGTCCGGGAGAGCTCCCGGACGGACGCCCCGGTGCGCAGGGACGCGTCCGGAGCGGCGGCCAGCACCTCCCGCACCAGCGTGGGCGGCAGGGAGCCGAAGCCGCCCTCCAGGGTGGCGACGCTCACCGGCGGCGGCTTCTCGCCCTCCGCGAGCACCGGCGTCAGCGAGCCCGCCGCGTCCGAGAGGGACACGTGGTTGCGGGCCGCCATCGCCAGCGGCGTCAGGGTCGCCTCGAACGAAAGGTCCTCGGCGCGGCCGGAGAACACGCCGGCGAGGAACGGGTCGACGAGGCGGTCCACGACCTCCTGGCCGAGCCGCCCGCCGACGAACGACGCGACCGAGACGTCCCCCTCGCGGTCGAAGGAGGGCAGCGCCAGGTCCTGGCGCGCCCGGTCGAGCCCGGCGGCGGACAGCACGCCGGACCGGGCCAGGTCGTCCATGTCGCAGGGCACGCCCATGAACTGACGGTCCGGCTGGTGCCGTATGCCGTCCTTGGTGAGGATCGCCGACGCGGTGACGCCCGCCGACATGATCCGCTCGCCGAGCCCGGCCTCCTTGATCAGACCGGTGGTCTTGCGGCGGTTGGCGTACAGCGACTCGGCGGCCTCGTCGACCGGCACCCCGGCCACGTCGGAGACCTTGAGCTTGCCGCCGATCCGGTCCGAGCTCTCCAGGAGCGTCACCCGGACCGGTTCGTTCCGCAGGTAGAACGCGGCCGCAAGGCCCGCGATACCACCCCCGACGATGACCACGTGGGGCTTTCCGCTCGCCTGATCCCGTTCGCTCCCGGCCATTCCACCAGCTCCTTGATGAATGATGCATACGGTGTCGTAGGACCCGCCCCGGCGCCGACGGGTCGGCGCCGAGGCAGGCTTCGGCAGTCTGACCGGGCGTCCCGGACCCCCGGTCGAGTGCGGCTTGACTAGGTCCTGGCCGGCAGCGCCTAGGACCGCTCGGCGGTCCCGAACCAGCGGGCGAGGGCCCCGGTGAGGTCGTCGACGCTGCCGGGGGAGGTCCAGGCGACGTAGCCGTCGGGGCGGACCAGGACCGCGTCGAGCGCGGGCTCCGGCGCGGCGGCCCAGGTGCCGGTGACGACGTCGACCCGGTCGGCCAGGCCCGCCGCGGCCGGCACCGGGGCGCCGTCCGTGGTGACGAGCAGGCCGCGCCCGGTGCGCAGCAGGTCGGCGATCCGGGTACGGGTGCCGTCGGGCAGGTCGACCTCCCGGCCGGGCGGCATGCGCAGGCCGAGCAGCGGGTGGTCGCCCTTGCCCAGGTCGTAGCGGACGCCGAGGTTGCTCAGCATCCCGGCCAGGTGCTCGGCGGCGTCCGGGTGGGAGACCAGCTCGGTCATGATCGAGCGGACCGGGTCCATGTCCTCGCCGGTGAGCCGCAGTTCGATCGCCGCCCGGGCGTTGCGCGCCAACTGCTCGCCGACCGGGTGGCGTTCGGCGTGGTAGGTGTCGAGCAGGCCCTCGGGGGCCGTGCCCTGGAGCGCCGCCGCCAGCTTCCAGCCGAGGTTGACGGCGTCCTGCACGCCCACGCTGAGCCCCTGCGCCATCGCCGGGGGCTGGATGTGCGCGGAGTCGCCGGCGAGGAAGACCCGGCCGCTCCGGTACGCGGCGGCGGCCCGGGAGGCGTCCGTGAAGCAGCTGATCCAGCGGCACTCGCCGTGGTGCAGGGACTCGCCGGTGAGGCGCTGCCAGGCGTCGGCGAGGTCGGTGAACGTGAGGGAGTCGCGGTCGCGCGGCGGCGTCCCGGCCTCGTGGACGACGACGCGGGTGACGCCGTTCTCCAGGTCCATCGCCATGATCATGCTGCCGCCCGGCAGGTTCTCGCCGATGCGCCGCTTGCGGGTCTCGATGCCGGTGACGTCGGCGGTGAGGAAGCCGCGCCCGCCGGGCGTGCCGGGGAAGTCGATGCCGGCCAGCTTGCGGACGGAGCTCCGCCCGCCGTCGCAGCCGACGAGATACCGGGCGGCGGCCTCGGCGGCGCCCTCGGGACCGTCGAGGGCCACGACGACGCCGTCGCCGTCCTCCTCGAAGCCGGTCACCTCGTAGCCGCGCAGGATCGGCACGCCGAGCCCGGTCACCCACTCCTCCAGCATCCGCTCGGTGCGGAACTGGGAGATGCCCCGGTGCCCGTAGTGGTTCTCGGCCAGCGCGGAGAGGTCGATCGGCACCCCGCCGAAGTGGCTGTCGGCGGGCTCGGTCGCGCCCAGCCCGCCGAGCAGGCCCCGCTGGTCGAAGCACTCGGCGGTGCGCTGCGTGAAGCTCGCGCCGCGCGACTCGCGCGCCGGGGCGGGCAGGCGCTCGTAGACGACGACGTCCACGCCGCGCAGGCCGAGTTCGCCGGCCAGCATCAGCCCGACGGGCCCGGCGCCGACGACGATGACATCCCGGGCTGTGTCCCTGGGCATACGGAAGCTCCTTGGGTCGAGGGGGCCGGTCAACGGCCGGCGGTCTGGGGGACGCGGGCGGTGCCGAACCAGCGGCCGAGCGCCTCGGCGAGGCCGTCGGCGCTGCCGGGGGAGGTCCAGGCGACGTAGCCGTCGGGGCGGACCAGGACCGCGTCGAGCGAGGCGACGGCGTCGGTGCCCGCGCCGGCGTCCGGCTCGGTGATCCAGGTGCCGGTGACGACGTCGACCCGGTCGGTCAGGCCCTCCGCGTGCTCCGCCGCCGGGCCGCCGTCCGTGGTGACGAGCAGGCCGCGCCCGGTGCGCAGCAGGTCGGCGACGCGGGCGCGGGTGCCGTCCGTCAGGGCGAGTTCGCGGTGCGGCGGCAGGCGCAGGCCGAGCAGCGGGTGGGTGCCGTCGCCGACCGCGTACCGGATGCCGAGGCCGCTCACGATGCCGGCGACCTGCTCCGCCGCGTCCTTGTGGGCGAGCAGCTCGCCCATGACCTCGCGGATCGGGTCCATGGCGTCGTCGCCGAGGTAGACCTTCTGCGCGGCTCGCGCGTTGCGGATC
Organism: Streptomyces sp. LMG1-1-1.1; assembly: GCF_040815545.1. Taxonomy (NCBI): domain Bacteria; kingdom Bacillati; phylum Actinomycetota; class Actinomycetes; order Kitasatosporales; family Streptomycetaceae; genus Streptomyces; species Streptomyces sp. LMG1-1-1.1. The sequence goes on from NZ_JBFPNH010000076.1 coordinate 96,841, forward strand.
AACTCGGCGCCGACCGGGTGGCGTTCGGCGTGGTAGGTGTCGAGCAGGCCCTCGGGGGCGGTGCCCCTGACCGTCGCCGCCAGCTTCCAGCCGAGGTTCGCGGCGTCCTGGAGGCCGGCGCTCAGCCCCCAGGCGGCCAGCGGCGGGATCTCGTGCGCCGCGTCGCCCGCCAGGAGCACCCGGCCGCGCCGGTACTCCTCCGCGTTCGCCGCGGAGTTGCCGGTGGCCCACAGCCACTGGGGCTCGGCGTCGTCGATGGACTCCCCGGTCAGCCGAAGCCAGGCGGCGGCGACCTCGGCGAACGTCAGCGCGCCCGGCGTCGGGCGGGCGGGCAGCGACGGGTCGTGGACGACGATCCTGAGGCGGCCGGGACCCACCGGGGTGCACACCACCATGCGGCCGCCGGGCAGCCGCTCGCCGATGGGCCGGGGCCGCAGGGCGACGCCGGTGATCTCCGCGGTGTACATGCCGCGGGTGGCCTCCCAGCCGGGGGCGGCGATGCCGGCGAGGGTACGGACGGTGCTGCCCGCGCCGTCGCAGCCGACCACATAGGCGGCGGTCTCCTCGCCGGCGCCCCCGGGACCGTCGTACGCGACGACGACGCCCTCGGGGGTCTCGCGGAGTCCGGTCACCTCACGACCGCGGCGCACCGGGACGCCGAGCTCGGCCAGCCAGCCGGCCAGCGCGTCCTCGGTCCTGGCCTGGGACAGGCCGAGGACGCCGCTGTGGTCCTCGTCGAGCATGCCGAGGTCGAAGCGGACGCCGCCGAAGTGCCCCATCGGGCCCCACCGGAACTCGCCGAGCCGGGACAGCACTCCGCGCTGCCCCAGGGTCTCGGCGGCCCGCCGGTTGAAGCCGAGGGCGCGGGATTCCCCGCTCGGCGCGGGCAGCTTGTCGTAGACGACCACGTCCGCGCCGCCCAGCCGCAGTTCTCCGGCGAGGAACAGGCCGACGGGCCCGGCACCCACCACGATGACATCGGTTGTTTTCATCATTTGGACCCTCTGCGCAGTGGCAATGGTTGGCCAGGGTGAAGCTACTCAGCGCCGTGTTCGACTGCAATGAAAGGAATGCGGGCGCGCGGGTGCGGCGTTCAACCGCGGAATGAGCGTGCTTGAACGCCGCTATTGAACGGTTGAACGCCGGAGCCGAATGGCAATGTCGGAGGTGCTCCCGGCTTTTGCCTCTTACTAACGTCAATGCATGAGCAATTCGGCGCGCCTCACGTGGAACGCCCCTCATGAAAGGAAATGACGTGCCGGACGGGAAGATCGCGCTCATCACGGGCGCCAACAAGGGCATCGGGTTCGCCGTCGCACGGCAGCTCGGCGAGCAGGGCGTCACCGTCCTCGTCGGCGCCCGCGACGAGGTCCGCGGCAAGGAGGCCGCGGACGCCCTCGTCGCCGACGGCGTCACGGCGGTGCCGCTCCGCCTCGACGTGACGGACCCGGCCTCCGTGGCCGAGGCCGCCGCCGAGATCGAGCGGCGGTACGGCCGCCTCGACATCCTGGTGAACAACGCCGGCGTCGCGGGCGGCTTCACCGGCACGGCGGACGAGGCCACCGCGGCCGACCTGCGGGAGGTCTACGAGACCAACGTCTTCGGCGTGGTCACGGTGACCCGCGCGCTGCTGCCGCTGCTGCGCCGCTCCGACGCGGGCCGCGTCGTCAACCTGTCCAGCCACGTGGGCTCGCTGACCCTGAACTCGAACCCGGGCTCGCCGCTCGCGGGCCTCGACATGATCGCCTACCAGTCCTCGAAGACCGCGCTGAACGCGCTGACCGTCGCCTACGCGAAGGCGCTGCGCGGGACCCCGATCAAGGTCAACGCCGCCCTCCCCGGAGTGGTGGCGACGGACATCAACCATCACCGCGGCCACCGCACACCCGCCGAGGGCGCGGGGATCGCGGTCCGGCTCGCCCTGCTCGACGACGCCGGCCCGTCGGGCGCCTGCCTGGCGGACGACGGAACCGTGCCGTGGTAGCGCGGCACGGCTCCGACCGAGAGTCACCCACAGAGAAAGAGGAACGGCTGTGCTGCAGATAACGATCGGCGACCTCCAGACCATCATGCGCCAGTGCGCGGGCGAGGCCGAGGACGCGCTGCCGCTCGACCAGGCGCCCGACAGCCCCTTCGACGAGCTTGGCTACGACTCCCTCGCGCTCCTGGAGACGTACAGCCGGATCGAGCGGGACTTCGGCATCGAGCTCAACGAGGACGAGATCGGCCTCATCAACACCGCGGGGGACCTGGTCGAGTTCGTGAACTCGCTGCTCCAGCTGAAGGTCATGTCGGCGGCCTGATCCCGCGCGGGATCGCGGCCGCTCGCGGCCACCCCATCGGAACGTCACGCCGGGCGGGGACCCGGCGGGCGACACACACGGAGGAAGACAGTGGCGGTTGAAGGAACGATCCTCGTGCTCGGCGGTACGGGCCGGCAGGGCGGGGCGGTGGCCCGCGAGCTCCTGCGGCGCGGCGCCACCGTGCACGCCCTGGTCCGCGACCCGGGCAAGGAGGAGGCGCGGGCCCTGGCGGAGGCGGGCGCCGTCCTCGTCCGGGGCGACCTGGACGACCCGGCGTCGCTGCTCGCGGCGATGGAGGGCGTCGACGGCGTCTTCAGCGTCCAGACCTTCCGCGGCCCCGGCGGCTGCGAGGCGGAGGTGCGGCAGGGCAAGGCGGTCGCCGACGCGGCGGTCGAGGCCGGCGTGCGGCACTTCGTCTACAGCTCGGTCGGCGGCGCGGACCGGGACACCCGGGTCCCGCACTTCGAGAGCAAGCTGGAGGTCGAGGAGTACCTGCGGACGCTCGACCTGCCGACGACGGTGCTGCGGCCGGTCATGTTCCACGACATCCTCCTCGACATCGCCCCGCGCCCGGTGGAGGGCGAGCTCGTCCTGTCCATGTGGCTGGACCCGGACACGTCCGTGCAGCTCATCGCCACCAGCGACATCGGCGTCTTCGCCGGGGAGGCCTTCGAGAACCCGGAGGCCTGGCTCGGCCGGGTGGTCGAGATCGCCGGCGAGGACCTGACGGGACCGCAGATGGCCGCGGCGTTCGAGGCCGCGTCCGGGGTGCCCACCCGCTACCAGCAGCTGCCCATCGAGCCGCTGCGCGCCCACCGCGAGGACCTCGCCAACATGTTCGACTGGTTCGAGCGCGACGGCTACCACGCCGACCTGCCCGAACTCCGCCGCATCAGGCCTGACCTGGTCTCCCTGGAGGCATGGCTGAGCGACAACTGGACCGCTCCCCTCGTGGGGGCCCGACGCTGACGACATGGCTCGCGGGGCTCTCAGGAGAAGATCGGATCGCGGGTACGGGTGCGCTTGAGCTCGAAGAACCCGTCGGTCCCCGCCACCGCGAGCACGCCGTCCCAGAGCCGTACGGCGGCCTCGCCGCGCGGGGTCGGCGTCACCACGGGACCGAAGAACGCCACGTCCCCCACCGCGACGACGGGGGTCCCCACATCGGTGCCGACGCGGCCGATGCCGTCCTGGTGCGAGGCCCGCACCGCGGCGTCGTACGCGTCGGACCCGGCCGCTTCGGCGAGGGCCGGGTCGAGGCCGGCGGCGGCCAGCGCCGCCGCGTAGGTGGCCCGCTCCCTGGGCGCCTTCCCCAGGTGGAATCGGGTGCCGAGCTCGGTGTACAGCCGGCCGAGGACCTCGGGGCCGTACTCCTTCTCGGCGGCGGCCAGGACCCGGACCGGCTCCATGCGCAGGGCCAGGTCCCGGTGCCAGCGCTCGGGCAGGTCGGGGCGCCCCTCGTTGAGCACCGTCAGGCTCATGATGTGCCAGCGGACGTCGAGGGGCCGGTGCCGCGCGACCTCGTGGATCCAGCGGGAGGTCAGCCACGCCCAGGGGCAGGTCGGGTCGAACCAGAAGTCGACCGGGGTCGGGGTGGTGTGCGGCAACGTCGGCTCCTCGATGTGTCCGTGCTCGTGTCCGTCGGCGCGATCAGTAGTTGCCGAGGCCGCCGCAGACGTTCATGGCCTGCGCGGTGACGGGGGCCGCCGCGTCGGAGACGAGGTACGAGACGAGGCCGGCCACCTCCTCGGCGGTGGAGTAGCGGCCCAGCGGGATCTTCGCCTCGAAGCGCTCCAGGATCTCCGCCTCGGACGTCTCGAAGTGCGCCGCGTAGCCCTGGCGGACCCGCTGCGCCATCGGGGTCTCGACGTAGCCGGGGCAGACGGCGTTGACCGTGACACCGGTCTTCGCGAGTTCCAGGCCGAGCGCCTTGGTGAAACCGATGACACCGTGCTTGGACGCCGAGTAGGGGGCGCCGAGCACGACACCCTGCTTACCGCCCGTGGAGGCGATGTTGATGATGCGACCCCATCCGCGCCCGACCGGGTCACCCTTCTTCAGGACCGCGCGCGTCATCAGGAAGACGCTGTTCAGGTTGGTGTCGATGACGTCGTACCAGAGCTCGTCGGCGATCTCGGCGGTCTCGCCGCCGCCGCTGCGGCCGGCGTTGTTGACCAGGATGTCGACCCGGCCGTACCGCTCGACGACCTCGTCGACGAGGCGCTCGACGTCGGCGGGCTTGCGGACGTCGGCGGCCAGGCCGTCGGCGTCGTGACCGGCGGCCCGGAGCTTGGCGACCGTCTCCCGGACGTTCTCCTCGCTCCGCGAGCAGAGGAAGACCTTGTGCCCCTGGCTCGCGAGGTTCTCGGCGACGGCCAGGCCGATGCCGCTCGTCCCGCCGGTGATCAGCGCTACCTGCTGTCCGTTGTCGGCCATTCCGCCTGCTCCTTCTCGGGATGTATGTGGGGCCGTGACAATCTGACAAGGAGGGCCCGAATCCCGGTCGAGGAGCGGTGGAGGTCACTCGCCGTTCAACCGCACAGATTCTCCGGTTGAACGTTCGAGTCAACAATTTCAAAAGTGTCTGGTTGCGGGCCCGAGAAGCGCCGACCTATCGTCGGGAAATCCACGAAATAGGCGCTCCGGAAGGAAAGTCATGTCCGAAAAGACCGAGGTCCGCGACCAGTCCGACTCGTACGCCCTGCTCAACCTGATCCAGGGTGCCGTCATTACCCAGGCCATTTCCGTCGCGGCCAAGCTCGGTGTCGCGGACGTCCTCGCCGACGGGCCGCTGTCCGCCGGCGACATCGCCGGGCGCGTCGGCGCCGACGCCAAGGCGACCCACCGCATCCTGCGCGCGCTCGCCGGCCACGGCGTCTTCGCCGTCGGCGCGGACGGCCGCTACGAGAACACCCCGCTCTCCGACAAGCTCCGCGAGGACGCCCCGGACTCGATGCGCGGCTTCGCCGTCCTGATGAGCCACCCGCTCCTGCACGAGGAGTGGGGCCACCTCGCCACCACCGTCGAGACCGGCGAGCCCAACCTTCCGAAGCTGCGCGGCATGGGCGCGCTCGACTTCTTCCACGCCACCCCCGAGTACGCGAACGTCTTCTTCCAGGCCTTCGGCGGCCTCTCCCTCTCGGAGACCGGTCCCATCCTGGACGCCTACGACTTCACCCAGTTCGGCACCGTCGTCGACGTCATCGCCGGCCGCGGCAACCTCCTCGCGGGCATCCTCCAGCAGGCCCCGGACACCAAGGGCGTGCTGTACGACTCCGAGGTCGCCACCGTCGACTCGCAGTCGCTCTTCGAGGAGGCCGGCGTCGCGGACCGCTTCACCATCGAGCACGGCGGCTACCTCGACAAGCTGCCGTCGGGCGCCGACGCCTACGTCTTCAAGCACATCATCCACGACTTCTCCGAGGAGGACGCCGTGACCGCCCTGCGCAACGCGCGCGAGGCGATCGCCCCCGGCGGCAAGCTGCTCGTCATCGAGTACGTGCTCCCCGAGAACAACGAGAACCACCTCGGCCACACCATCGACCTCTGGCTGATGCTGATGCTGGGCGCCCAGGACCGCACGCTCGCCGAGTACACCGAGCTGTTCGCGAAGGCCGGCTTCCAGGTCACCCGCGCCGTCCCCACCAGCGCGCCGATCTCCATCATCGAGGCGATCGCGGTCTGATTCCGCGCACCGCCGCTTCCCCCCATCGCAGAGGTCGAGGCTCAGGACAGGAAAACATGGAAACCGATGTGATCGTGATCGGTGCGGGGCCCGCGGGACTGACGCTCGCGGCCGAACTCCGCCTCGGCGGCGCCGACGTCGTCGTCTTCGAACAGCGGGGGGAGCGGAGCTGGGAGTCGCGCGGCATCGGCTTCACCGCACGCGCCACCGAGATGTTCCACCAGCGCGGGATCCTCGAACGCCTGGAGAACATCGAGGTCACCCGGCAGGGCCACTTCGGCGGCCTCCCCATCGACTACGGGGTGCTCGAAGGCTCGCACTTCGGCGTGCGCGGCGCACCCCAGTACAAGATCGAGGAGATGCTCGAGAACCGGGCCGTCGAGCTCGGCGCCGACCTGCGCCGCGGCTACGAGTTCACCGGCTTCACCGAGGACGAGGACGGCATCACCGTCACCGTGCGCGGACCGGAGGGCTTCGAGGAGCACTCCGCCCGCTACCTGGTGGGCTGCGACGGCGGACGGAGCACCGTCCGGCGCCAGGCGGGCTTCGAGTTCGCGGGCTCCGACGCCACCCGCGAGATGTACCTGGCCGACGTGCGCGGCTGCGACATCAAGCCCCGCATGATCGGCGAACTGCGCCCCAACGGCATGGTCATGGCCGCTCCGCTCGAAGAGGGCTACACCCGCATCATCGTCTGCGAGAACGGGGCGTCGCCCGACCGCGGCCGCGAGGTGACCTTCCCGCAGGTCGCGGACGCCTGGCAGCGCCTCACCGGCGACTCCATCCACCACGGCGAGACCCGCTGGGTGAGCGCCTTCACCGACGCCACCCGCCAGGCCACCGAGTACCGGCGCGGCCGCGTGCTGCTGGCCGGCGACGCCGCCCACATCCACCTGCCGGCCGGCGGGCAGGGGCTGAGCGTCGGCGTCCAGGACGCCTTCAACCTCGGCTGGAAGCTGGCCGCGACCGTCAAGGGCACCGCCCCCGACGACCTGCTCGACACGTACCACGCCGAACGCCACCCGGTGGGGGCCCGGCTCCTGCGCAACACCCTCGCCCAGGGGACGCTCAACCTCACGGGCAGGTCGGTCGAGCCGATGCGGGCCGTCATGGCCGAGCTCGTCGCGCTCCGGCCGGTGGCCCGGCACCTGTCCGGCATGGTCAGCGGCTTCGACATCCGGTACGCGACCGGCGCCGAGGACGCGGCGCACCCGCTGCTCGGCACCCGCCTCGCCGACCGCGAGCTGGAGCTCGCCGACGGCGGGCACGACCGGACCGCCCGGCTGCTGCACGCCGCCCGCGGCGTCCTCATCACCGCGGACGCCACCGGCGCGGCGGCGAAGACCGCCGCCGGCTGGTCCGACCGCGTCGACGTGGTCCGGGTGACGGGCTTCCCCGCGGGACCCGAGGAGGCCGGCGCCCCGACCGAATCGGTCCTCGTCCGCCCCGACGGCTACATCGCCTGGACCGCCCCCGACGGCGGCGACCTCCAGGCCGCCCTGCGCCGCTGGTTCGGCGACGCCCGCTAGAGGCCCCTTACCGAGAGGAGAAGAAACGTGACCGAGAACGCGGTACGTGAAACGGAACACGAGATCACCGTCTCCGCCCCCGCCGAACTGGTGTACGCACTGATCGCGGACGTCACCCGGTGGCCGGAGACCTTCCCCCCGACCGTGCACGCCGAGGTCGTCGAGCGGGACGGCGACGACGAGCTCATCCGGCTCTGGGCGACCGCCAACGGCACCGCCAAGACCTGGACCTCCCGCCGCGTCCACGACGCGGCGAAGCAGAGCGTGACGTTCCGCCAGGAGCGCTCGCAGCACCCCGTCGGCGGCATGGGCGGCGCCTGGATCGTGGAGCCCGTCACCGCCGACTCCTGCCGGGTCCGCCTGCTGCACGACTTCCACGCGGCCACCGACGACCCCGCCGACCTCGACTGGATCAGCCAGGCCGTCGACCGCAACAGCGCCTCGGAGCTCCAGGCCCTGAAGGCGAGCGCCGAGGCCGCCGGCCCCGACGACCTCCTCGTCTTCGACGACACCGTCACCGTCGAGGGCAGCGGCAAGGACGTCTACGAGTTCCTCAACGACGCCCAGTTCTGGCGCGAGCGGCTCCCGCACGTCGCCCGGGTCACCCTCGACGAGGACGAGCCCGGCCTCCAGATCCTGGAGATGGACACCCGCACCAAGGACGGCTCCACCCACACCACCAAGTCCGTCCGCGTCTGCAAGAGCGCCACGACCATCGTGTACAAGCAGATCGTCCTGCCCGCGCTCATGACCCTGCACACCGGCCGCTGGCTCATCGAGGACCGCCCGGGCGGCGGCGTCACCGTGACCTCGCGCCACACCGTGCGGATCAACACCGACAACATCACCACCGTGCTCGGCGAGGGCGTCACCGTCCAGACCGCGCGGGAGTACGTCCAGACCGCGCTCAGCGGCAACAGCCTCGCCACCCTGCGCCTCGCCAAGGCGTACGCCGAGGGCGTCGGCGGCGGGCGCACGGCGCAGTGAGACCGCCCCGGGCGGACGCGCGGGTCGTCGTCGTCGGCGCGGGCCCCGTCGGGCTCCTGCTGGCCTGCGAGCTGAGGCGGGCCCGGGTCGAGACGGTCGTGGTGGAGCGGCTGGCCCGGCCGATGACCGAGTCGCGGGCCAGCCAGCTCAGCACGCGCACCGCCGAACTCCTCCACGAGCGCGGCTTCGACGCGCTGCTCGCCGGGGCCGCGCACGAGCCGCGCACCCACTTCGGCGGGCTCGGGTTCGCGCTCACCCCGGTCGACAGCGCGTACGGGGGCAACTGGAAGGTGCCCCAGTACCGCACCGAGGCCGCCCTCGGCGAGCGCGCGGCGGAGCTCGGCGCGACCGTGCTCCGCGGCCACGAACTCACCACCCTCACCGAGGAGAAGGGCCACGTCCGCTGCGGCGTCCAGGGATCCGACGGGCCCCTGACGCTGCGCGCCGCGTACGTGGTGGGCTGCGACGGGTCCCCCAGCACCGTCCGTCGCCTCGCCGGCATCCCCGCCACCTCCACACCGGCGACCAAGGAACTCCTCCGGGCCGACGTCACGGGCCTGACCGTCCGCGACCGCCGGTTCGAACGCCTCCCCGGCGGCTTCGCGGTCGCGGCGACCCGCGACGGCGTCACCCGCGTCATGGTCCACGCGTTCGGCACGCGACCCGCCGCACGCTCCGGACCGCCCGCCTTCGACGAGGTCGTCCACGCCTGGCGGCGGGTGACCGGAGAGGACATCTCCACCGGCACCCCCGTCTGGCTCGACGCCTTCGACAACGCCAAGGGACAAGCCGACACCTACCGCCACGGCCGGATCCTCCTCGCCGGCGACGCCGCCCACTGGCACCCGCCCGTCGGCGGCCAGGCCCTCAACACCGGGCTCCAGGACGCCGTCGACCTGGGCCCCCGGCTCGCCGCCGCCGTCCACGACGGCGCCGCGCCCGAGACCCTCGACACCTACCACGACACCCGGCACCCCGTCGGCGCACGGGTGCTCCAGCACGTCGCGGCCCAGGAACAGCTGATGCTCGACGGCCCCGGGATCGAGCCGCTGCGCACGGTGCTCTCCGAACTGATCGGCCTCGACCGGGTCCGCGCCCACCTGACGGCGAGGGCGAGCAACCTCGACCACTGGATCTGAAGAACACACGGGAAGTACGGATACGCATGGAAGGCAGGGAAAGACAGTGACAGCGCAGGACTTTGACACTGACGTGATCATCGTGGGAGCGGGCCCCACCGGGCTCATGCTCGCGGGCGAACTGCGCCTCGCGGGTGTCGACGCCGTCGTACTGGAGCGGCTCACCGAGCCCATGCGCCAGTCGCGCGCACTCGGCTTCTCGGCCCGCACCATGGAGGAGTTCGACCAGCGCGGACTCCTCGGCGCGTTCGGCGACATGGGCGTCATCCCGTTCGGCCACTTCGGCGGCATGCCGCTCGACTACACCGTCATACCCGGCGGCAACTTCGGCGTCCGCGGCGTGCCGCAGGCCCTCACCGAGGCCATCATCCACAAGTGGTCGGCCGGCCTGGGCGCGGACATCCGCCGCGGCTGGGAGGTCACCGGGGTCACCGAGGGCGCCGACGGCGTCGAGGTCACCGCTGACACCCCGGACGGCCCGCGCACCCTGCGCGCCCGTCACGCGGTCGGCGCCGACGGCGGGCGCAGCGTCGTCCGCAAGCTCGCCGGCATCGACTTCCCCGGCCACGAGGCCACCATCGAGATGCTGATGGCCGACGTCACCGACGTCCAGGTGCGGCTCCGCCCCACCGGCGAGCTCGGCGACGCGGGCATGGTCGTCGTCCTCCCCGTCGGCCCCAACACCACGCGCGTCGTGGTCTTCGAGCGCGGCGCGGGCGTCCGCCCGACCACCGAGCCGCCCACCTTCGAGCAGGTGGCGGACGCCTTCAAGCGCGTCACCGGCGACGACATCAGCACCGGCAAGCCGGTGTGGCTCAGCTACTTCACCGACTCCAGCCGCCAGGCCGCCCAGTACCGCAAGGGCCGGGTCTTCCTCGCCGGCGACGCGGCGCACACCCACATGCCGATCGGCGCGCAGGGCATCAGCGCGGGCCTCGGCGACGCCGTCAACCTCGGCTGGAAGCTCGCCGCCGAGATCAAGGGCACCGCCCCGGAGGGCCTGCTCGACACGTACCACACCGAGCGGCACACCGTCGCGGCCCGCATCCTGGCCAACACGCTCACCCAGCGCAGCCTGTACCTCGGCGGCCCCGAGATGGACCCGATGCGGGCCGTCTTCGCCGAGCTCCTCGCCTACGACGACGTCCGCAAGCACCTCGTCGGCATGGTCACCGGCCTCGACATCACGTACGACGCCGGCGCCGGCGAGCACCCGCTGCTCGGCCGCCGCCTGCCGGACTTCGCCCTCACCGGCCCGGCCGGCGAGACGACCGCGTACCGGGCCCTGCACGGCGGGCGTGCCGTCCTGTTCGACCTGAGCGGCGACGCCGCCACGGCCGCCGCGGCCGGTCCGTGGAGCGACCGGGTCGACGTCGTCACCGCGGCCTCCCGCCCCGAGGGCGCGCTCGCGGACGTCGACGCGGTCCTCGTCCGCCCCGACGGCTACACCGCCTGGATCGCCACCGACGGGGCCGCCGGCCTCACGGACGCCCTGAACCGCTGGTTCGGCGCGCCCGGCGACGCCCGCTAGGACACCCCGACGCCCCGCGCCGCGGGGCGTCCCCCCTTCTTACCCAAGGAGCCACCATGCCGATCATCAGCCCCGAGGCCGGGCACCTGACCGTCCTCAACCTGTTCAAGACCGACTCCCGCGACCGCGTGGACACGCTGGTCACGGAGATGAAGAAGATCGTCGACGTCGCGGCCTACCCGGGCTGGATCTCCAGCACCGTGCACCGCGGCGAGCAGAACCCGGGCACCCTCAACTTCATCCAGTGGCGCGGCATGGACGACCTGGAGTCCCGCTACAACGACAGCGAGTTCAAGCACCACACCGTCCCGGTCTTCCGCGAGATCACCACCTACGTGCGCCTCATGCAGAACGAGGTGGAGTTCACCCAGCGCCACCCCGAGCTCGGTGACGCCACCGAGGTCTCCCCGGAGCGCGACGACTACACCGTCGTCGAGATCCTCGGCGTGAAGCCCGCCCAGCAGGGCGCCCTGGTCAAGACCCTCGGCGCCGCCCACGACTGGCTCGTGGACGTCCCCGGCTACCGCTCGCAGAGCGTGCTGCGCGGCATCCGCTCCCGGAACCTGGACGGCGGCGAGGGCACCCTGGCGACCGTCGGCACCGACAACGACTTCGTCATCGTCTACTCCCAGTGGGCCGACAAGAAGGCGTACGACACCCACCGCAACCAGGCCGAGGCCGACTGGTCCGCCGCCCGCAGCGCCTTCCAGAGCAAGCAGTACTCGCTGATCACCAGCATCGACTGGAACAGCTACCGCGCCGTCCACACCCGGTCCGCGGAGCCCGCGACCGTCTGACCCCCGAGACGCCGCAACCACGTGGGGCCCCTGGCTTTCGCCAGGGGCCCCACGTGGTTTCCGGTGCTTCCGCGCTAAGCGGCGATCTTGTCCCAGTGCCACTGGGAGTCGAACGACGCGACCTCGATGTGCGCGCCGCCGGCGACCAGCGCCGCCGCCAGGCTCGTCGCCCGCGCGATGAACGCGGACACCCGGTCCGCCGCGAGGAGGTCCTGCTCGTCGAACGGCAGCCCCTCGCAGCGCAGCAGCCGCAGGTCCATGAACCCGTTGAACCTCCGGCCCAGCACCTCCACGGCCTGCGGACTGCGCACGGTGAACCGCACCTTGGCCGCGACATGGCCGTTGTGGTGCTGGTCGGAGTAGTACGCGATGTCCGGGATCGCCGGCGGCACGAAGTGGTCCCGGGCCGCGATCTCGGGCACCTTCGGCAGGTTCCCGACGAGGAAGTGCCACGAGTTGTACTGCATCCGCGAGGAGATGGCCCACGCGGTGTCCGCCAGATGCGACGCGGAGCCGCCGAACAGCCGACGGGACTCCGGCGACGGCACGACGCAGCAGAAGAAGTGCGGGATCTCCCACGCGGCGATCTTCGGGAACTCCTCCGCGCGCAGCGCCTCGATCAGCGCCGGCAGCGAACGCATCCCGCGGCTCATCGCGAAGTCGGCGTCGAAGACCGCCGTCGCCGCCCGCACGGTCTCGTACACCAGGGACTCCAGGCCCGAGCCGAACTCCCCGTGCGGCTCGGCCAGCCAGCCGGGCGCCGCCGCCAGCTCCGCGGTCAGCTCGGCCAGCGTGGAGCCGCCGACCGGCAGCCGCTCCCGCACCCGCGCGCAGAGCGCGGCCTCCAGCTGCTCCGCGTCGTCCTTGACGGGTCCGGCCACCCGCTCGATCTTGTGCATGAGCGGGCCGTAGATCTCCCGGTAGAGCCGGACCTTCCCCATGAGCTCCCGGCGCCGGGCGGCCAGCGCGTCGGCGAGCGCGCCGAGCGCGGCCACCCCGTGCGAGGCCGGGGCCGGCACCGGGGGCAGCGTGGTGTCGGCCGCGTTGTACGCGGTCCGCGTCCGCTCGAAGAGGAGCGCCACGTGGTCGAGCGTGAGCTGCGTCCCGTTGGCCTCCTCGATCCGGCCGTACCCGGACGAGCGGACGAGGAGCGTCAGGCAGACGACGAGCAGCACGTCGCTGTCCGACCACAGTTCCAGCGGAACCGCGGCCAGGGTGCTCAGCGCGCAGTCGGGGTGCCCAGGCCGCAGCGTCTTGCCCGTCAGGGTGTTCCGGTCACGGAAGTTGGTGTACTGCCGCTCACCCGCGTACAGGATGAACGGCGCGGTCCGCAGGGCCGCCTCCGTGAGGTCGTCGAGCAGTTCGCGGCGGCCGTCCGAGCCCGCCGCGAGCAGGTACTGGCGGCAGTCGGCGACCGAGGCGTGCCACCGCTCGTCGGCCAGGGCCAGCTCGACCTGGTAGTCCGCGAGGTCCTCGGCGGTCCACGGCACCCGCAGGACGCCGTCGACCAGCTGGACCTCGCCGCCCAGCGGGCCCTTCGACGGGACCCGGACGACCAGCCGGCCGCTCCGGTCGAGGCCGATCTCGCCGAGGAACGCGGTCGCCGCGTCCCCGGACCGCTCGGCGGCCCGGCCGTCGTCCCGCCACGACCGGCCGACGAGCACCTTCAGCGCGGTCTCGTCCGCCACGGGCAGCGCCCGCAGCTGGATGTCCGCCGGGACGTGCCCGGCGAGCGTGAGCAGGGTGTCGACGGCCGTGGCCAGGTCGGGGGCGTCGACCGCCCGCTGCCACGTCTGCCGCAGCAGCGCCGGGAACCCGGCGTCCTCCGGCACCTTGTAGTCCGGTTCGTCCGCGGCCCCGGCCGCCCGGCCGAGCCGGCTCGGCCGGCGGCTCTGCCGCGCCTTCGCGAGCGCCGCCCGGCGGGGGAGCGTGCCGTCCCGCTCGGTGGGGAAGGTCATGCCGTCCCTCCCGCGGTCAGGTCGACGTGCTCCCACATGCGGGCCTCGGTCGCGGTCCAGTCCTCGTCCACGTAGATGCAGTCGACGGGGCAGACCATCACGCACACGGGGCAGCCGGAGCAGAGCTCGGGCACGATGACGACGTTGAGACCGTCGTCGAAGATCGCCCCGAACTCGGACGGGCAGCTCCGCAGGCACGTGTCGCACGTGATGCACTCCGACGTCTCGATGCGACGCGGAGCCTTCTTCCAGTTCTCGTCCCGGGTCCGCGAAGCGATCCGCTCGGCGCGTCCGGTGGTGGTGACGGAAGGAGTGTCCTTCACCCTCGCCATGAATGTGCTCCCCTCACAAGAGTCGTACCCTCAGCGGGTGTTCGCGGTGATCGCGTCGGAGATGCCGTCCCACAGGCGGGTCCGGGCCGCGAGCGCGCGGTCGATGGTGTCCTCGCAGGCGGCCCACTTGGCGGCGTCGTCGCCGCACAGGTCGGCCAGCATCTGCATGGCCATCGGGGTGTGCTCCTCGGCGTCCACCTGGATGTGGCGGCGGAGGTAGTCCACGAAGGTGGACAGCGTGCCGTGGCCGGCGTCGAGCGCGGCCACCTGGTCGAACATGTCCGGGATCAGGTCCTCGCGGCCGAAGGCGAAGGCCGCGGCCTGGCAGTGCACCGGCGCGTGGTCGATGAAGTCCCAGGTCGTGCCCACGAACTCGGCCACCGAACGCGGCACGCCCGCCTCGTCGAGGGCGGCCGGGACGGGACGGCCCGCGCGCAGCAGCCCGATGAAGGCGTCGATGCGCGTGGTGTCGGCGCCCGCCTGCCGCATGCCGTCCACGTACAGCTCGAAGTGGCTGATGAAGCCCTCGCCGAGCTCGTCGCTCTCCTCGACGAGGACGATGTCGTTGATGAGGCGGCGGCTGCCGGTGGAGGCCGACGGCAGCCACGGCACCTCGACGCACGTCAGCTGCCGCTGGAGGGACTTGAGCAGGGACATGAAGTCCCACACCGCGAAGACGTGGTGCTCCATGAAGGTGACGACCGCGTCCACCGAGTCCAGCTGGTGGTAGATCGGGTGGCTCAGGACCTTCCGGCGGGCCGGCTCGATGGCGCCCTTGAGCGTCTCGATGGCCGGGTTGGTGCCATTCCATTCGTAACGCGACATGGTGTTTCTCCTTCGGATGGGGATCGGATGCCGGGCGTGCGGGCGTGCGGGTCGGGCGTGCGGGGTGTCCGGGGGCGGCCGGTCAGTAGGCGCCGAAGTACTCGCGGTGCTCCCATTCGGTGACCTCGGCCGCGGGGCCGCCGGGGAGTTCGCCGGCGCACCAGGCCTCGAAGCGGGCGGCCTCGCTGTCCTTGAGCTTCGCCAGGCACTCCTTGAGAGGCGCGCCGAGCAGCCGTTCGGCACTCTCGCTCGCGCGGAAGGCCTCGACGGCCTCGGGGAGGGACCTGGGCAACGGGGGCCGCGGGACGCGGTCGGCGGGCACGCCGGAGAGCATCCCTTCCAGGCCCGCGTGCAGCTGGGAGGCGATGGCGAGGTACGGGTTCGCGCAGGGCTCGCCGACGCGGTTCTCGACGTGGGTCGAGCTGCCGCCGCTGAGGACCCGGACCATGGCGCTGCGGTCCTCGAACCGCCAGTCGACGGAGGTCGGGGCGAGGGCGAACTCGGGGGAGAGCCGCCGGTACCCGTTCACGGTCGGCACGGACAGCAGGCAGAACTCGCGGGCCCGGGACAGCAGGCCGCCGATGTAGGCCTGGCCCTCGGCGGAGATGGCGTCCTGGAGGCCGTCGCCCTCGGCGAACAGGTTGACGTCGGTCTTGGTGCTGCTCACCGACTGGTGGAGGTGCCAGCCGCTGGGGTCGAAGCCCTCCAGGCGCGGCAGGGTCATGAACGAGGCGTGGTGGCCGCGCCGCCGGCACTCCTGCTTGAGCTGGGTGCGGAGCAGCAGCATCGCGTCGGCGGCGTCGAGCGCCAGCATCGGGTTGAACGTCGTCTCCAGCTGCCCGGGGCCCGACTCGTGCTCGAACGACCGCAGCGGCAGGCCGAGCCGGACGAGCATCGCGGCGAGCGGGTCGGCGATGTCGGCGACCGAGTCGTAGGCGCTGTCGAGGTTGAACTGGTAGCCGGGGTTCACGGCCGCCACCTCGGGCGCCGCGCCCTGGAGGCCGAAGCCGTTGCCGGCGTTCCCGACCGGGCCTCCGGTCAACTTCGTGAGGTACCACTCCAGTTCGAGCCCGATGACGGGCGCGAGGTCCTCGCGTTCGTACGCGGCGCAGACCCGGCGCAGCACGTTCCGGGCGGAGAGCGGGTGCGGGGTGCCGTCGCGCAGGTACTCGTCGCCGAGCACCCAGGCGGTCCTGGCCCCCTCCCTGGGCAGCACCTGGAAGGTGCGCGGGTCGGGGACGAGGACGAAGTCGCCCGCACCGAGCAGTTCGCCGACGCCCACGCCCGCGTCGGCGAGGAACTCGACGGCGACCGCGTGGCCGGTGTCGAAGAGGAACGGCCCGGCGCTGAAGTCCATGCCGTTGCGCAGCACCGAGCGGAAGACGTCCGCCGGCACCGTCTTGGAACGGGCCAGGCCGTGCGGGTCGCAGAACACGACCCGGACGAGGTCGACGTCGGCCAGCTGGAGCTCGACCTGCTCGGCCGCCGCGGCCTGCCGGTCGTCCCAGAGCCCGAACTCGGCCACGAACGAGGGGCGTCCGACGCCGCTCTCGCCGCCGATCCGGGACCACGATCTCGAAACCATGATCAGTTGCCTTTCGCTGTGACGCCGGGACGGGTCAGGGTGAGGCCGAGCGCCGTCGACAGGAGCCCGGCGGCCGAGAGGGCGAAGAGGTCGTCGTCGGCCGGGGCCGCGGGCCCGGCGACGGGGACGGCGGAAGAGCGCCCGACGTCCTTCGGGAGCGCGGCGAGCGCCGTGCCGAAGAGTGCGGCGGCGGAGATCATGAGGTCGTCGTCGAGCGTCCTGGGCGTCATGGTCGTCTTCCTTCCGTCGTGCTGCCGGGGGGAGTCAGGGTGAGGCCGAGCGCGGTCTCCAGGAGGCCGGCGGCCGAGAGGACGAGGCCGTCGTCGCCGACGCGGCCCACGAGTTGGAGCCCGACCGGCAGCCCGGCCGGCGTGAGGCCGACGGGCAGCGACAGAGCGGGCTGACCGGTGAGGTTGAAGGGGTACGCGGCCGGGGCCCAGGCCAGCCACCGCAGGTCCGCGGGGTCCGCGGCCCACGCCGGGGCGATGGCCTCGGCGGCGAACGCCTCGATCGGCACGGTCGCCATGACGAGCAGGTCGTACGTCTCCATCACCGAGGCGAGCCGGGTCCGCAGGGCGAGCCGGGCCGCCTCGGCGCGCGCCACGGCGGCGCCGGTCAGCGACCGCCCGTACCGCACGACCGCCAACCGGCCCTCGTCGCACCAGGGTTCGTCCTGCGTCGCCGTGCCGTGCGCGTCCGCGGCGGCGAGGATGTCGACCAGGGCGCCGTACGGGTCGGGGAACGGGACCTCGATCCGCTCGACGCGGTGCCCGAGCGCCGCGAGGACCGGCAGGACGCCCTCGGTGACGTCGCGGACCGGCCCCGACGTCCCGGGGAACTCGATCCAGCCCACGCGCAGCGGGCCGAGCGCCGCCGGGGCGGCGGGCGGCGCGGCCCCCGAGTCGGGGTCGCGGGGGTCGGGCCCCGCGAGCACCGCCATCATCTCGGCGGCGTCCGCCACGCTCCGCGCCAGCGGCCCGACATGGGAGAGCCGTTCGGCGCACGCCGGCACGTACGGGATCCGCCCGTACGACGGCTTGAAGCCGACGACACCGCAGAACGCGGCGGGAATGCGCACCGACCCGGCACCGTCGGTGCCGAGCGAGGCGGTGCACAGTCCGGCCGCGACCGCGGCCGCCGAACCGCCGCTGGAACCGCCGGCCGTCCGGTCGAGCGCCCAGGGGTTACGGGTGGCGGAGCCGAGCCGTCCGACGGTGCTGGCGCTCCACCCGTACTCCGAGGTCGTCGTCTTCCCCACCACGATCGCGCCCGCCGCGCGCAGCCGCGCCACGGAGGGCGCGTCGGCGGCGGTACGGTGGTTGGGCAGCAACGACCCGCGCCGGGTGGGGAGTTCCTCGGTCTGGATGAGGTCCTTCACCGACACGGTGACGCCGAGCAGCGGCCTGCCGCGGAAGGCGGCCGGGCCGAGCCGGGCGACCAGCAGGTCGGCCGCCGCGGCCTCCCGCAGCGCACGGGCCTCGGCCACCTCGACGTACGCACCGAGCTCCGGGTCCGTCCCGCGGATGGCGCCGAGCACGTCCTCGACGTGCCCGACGACCGTGGAACGACCTTCGAGAAGTAATTGGCGTGTTTCCTGAATGCCGTGGCAGATCGGCTGCCTGCTCTTCGTTGCGGTGGACTCTGACACGAGACCACTACAAGTCATCGTCTGAATTCCTGGCAACTTACGGATTGTCTCGGCGTTGCATCTGCTGCATTCCGCACTTGAACGGGATTTCTTGCGAAGGGGAAGGCCGGAGAGCAGCATGTTTCCGAGGTAATTCAACGTACTGACACGCACTCACACGCTACTTAATCGCACAGGAGAAGACCCGATGAGTCCACGGATGGACAACCCTTCGCTGGTCGTTCCCGGCGCCCTGCAGCCCCTGCTCGACCTGACCGAGGTCATCGGCAACGTCGGCGTGCCGCAGACGACCCTCGACCTGGTCCGGCTGCTGGTCAGCGAGATCAACGGCCGCGTCTACACCCTTGAGGACATCGCGGACAAGGCGGACAAGCGCCTGGCCAAGGTGTCCGACTGGCGCAACCAGACCGTCTTCGACGACGCCGAGCGCTCCGCCCTCGCGATGGCCGAGGCCGTCACCCTGATGACGGACCCGGTGGACATGGCGCCGGACGAGGTCTGGGAGGAGTCCGCCAAGTACTACAACGACGAGCAGCTCGGTGCCATCGTCATGCACATCGGCCTGGTCAACTTCTGGAACCGCGTGAACGTGGCCACCCGCCAGGAACCCGCGGCCTTTCGCTGAGGAAGGGGACACGGCACCGTGCTGAAGCTCATCAACGCCGGTCTCGGCAGGACCGGCACGACGTCCCTGCAGGTGGCCCTGGACCGGCTCGGTCTCGGCCCCTGCTTCCACATGTTCGACATCGTCGGCGACGAGCGGCGGCTCGAACAGTGGGAGAAGATCGTCTGCGGCGGCGAGGCCGCCGACTGGCCGGCCCTGTACGAGGGGTACACCTCCGCGGTGGACGGACCCTGCGCGGTCTACTACCGGCAGATCAGCGAGGCCTTCCCCGAGGCCAAGGTCATCCTCACGGTGCGCGACGCCGAGGGCTGGTACAAGAGCACGTACGACACGCTCTACCAGTTCGTGCTCAAGAGCGCCGAGCACCCGCCGGAGCCCGGCTCCCGGCAGGCGCGGCTGCTGAACGTCACCCGCACGATGGTGTGGGACGGCGTCTTCGACGGCCGGTTCGAGGACAAGGACCACGCCATCGCGGCGTACCACCGCCACAACGAGGAGGTCGTGCGCGTCCTGGGCGCGGACAACGTCCTCGTCTACGACGTGAAGCAGGGGTGGGAGCCGTTGTGCGCCTTCCTCGGTGTCGACGTCCCCCAGGAGGAGTTCCCGCACGCCAACGACTCCGCGGCCATGCGGCAGCGGATCGCCGCGGCGGCCGGAGCCGGCCCGGTCTCCGCCGGCTGAGTCAGCGAGGAGCAAGCGGTGTTGATCACGGAAATGTCGGTCCCCGGCGCGTACCGCGTCGAACCCGAGCCGCTGAGCGACCGGCGCGGGTACTTCTTCGAGTCGGTGAAGACCAGCGCCCTGCTGGAGGCCGGCGGCTGGGAGTTCTCGGTCCGCCAGGTCAACTACTCGGTGTCGAAGCGGAACACCCTCCGCGGCATCCACGGCACCAAGGTCCCGCCCGGCCAGGCGAAGTTCGTCACGTGTGTCCGGGGGAGCGCGCTCGACATCGCCGTCGACCTCCGCGTCGGCTCACCGACGTTCGGCCACTACGACGTCACCTATCAGAGCCCGGAGTCGGGAACGGCGGTCTACCTGCCGGACGGGGTCGGCCACGCCTTCCTCGCCCTCACCGACGACACGTGCATGAGCTACCTCTGCTCGCAGGAGTACGTGCCCGGGACGATGATCGACGTCGACGCGCTCGATCCGGAACTGGCACTGCCGTGGGACCTGACGGAACCCCCCATCCGTTCGGACAAGGACGCGGTGGCCCCCACCCTGGCCGAGGCCGCGGCCGCCGGCCTGCTGCCGACCTACGAGCAGTGCCTGCCGCGCCCCTTTCTCGCCCTCTGAACGGATTCGGGTAGCGGGCGCGGCGGATGAACGCAAGAATTCGGATTTGATATCGCGCCGTGAGGCGCGGGAAATGTGTGGAGGTGGAGATGGCGGAGACCAAGCGCAAGCCGGGTACGCCCGGGGCGTTCTCCCGGTGGATGCAGAAGCGGATGAATGCCCGGATGATCCGCAAGGTTCGCGATGGCAAGGCCACGTTCATGGGCATGGACGTGCTCATCCTCAACACGGTCGGCAGCCGCAGCGGCCAGCCGCGGGTGACCCCGGTGGCCTGGTTCGGTGACGGCAAGGACGCCTGGCTGAGCATCGCCTCCGGCGGCGGCACCCAGAACCCGGACTGGTACACCAACCTGATGGCCAACCCGGAGCGGGCGACGGTCGAACTGCCCGGCAGCGCGCCGGTGAAGGTCACGCCCGTCAAGCTCACGGGCGAGGAGCGGGAGGCCGCGTGGAAGCTCATCTCCACCGCGCAGCCCCGGATGATCAAGTACCAGAGCAAGTCCGAGCGGCAGTACCCGATCGTCAAGATCACCCCCAGGTAGGACCGCCCGCACGAAAGAACGGCAGTCGGTGTCCGCGGACACCGACTGCCGTTCTTTCGTCCTCCGGCCCCGCCGGCCGCTCAGCGAGCGGCGACGGCCGAGGCGTGCGCGCGGATCCGGGCCATCAACTCGGCCTGCCGCACGAGGTCCTGGTGGTGCGCCGCGCGCGCCGCCGGATCGACGACGGCGTCGTGGAACGTCGAGAGCACCCCGAGGAACTGGTCCGAGGCCGGCGCCGCGATCCGGGTCACCCGGTCCCGCTGCTCCAGCACCAGCACGGGACGGGCGTCCCGCGACGGGGTGAACGCCCACTCCAGGGTCAGCCGCCCCTCGGTGCCCCAGAGGTCGTACGTCGACCGGTAGCTGTGCGACAGGCCGAAGGAACAGTTCGCGGTGACGCCGGCGTCGTCGCGCAGCAGCGCCACGCCCGACACGTCCACACCGAGCTCCGGGGCGAACTCCAGGCCGGCCCCCAGCACCGTCGGCGCGGCGCCCAGGTACTCCTGGGCCGCGCGCACCGGGTAGCAGCCGACCTCCCACAGCGACCCGCCGCCGAGCTCCGCCTGGTACTTGATCCCGTTCGGGTCGGTCGGCGGAATGCCGAACACGCCGTTGAAGGACCGGAGTTCGCCGATGGACCCGTCGGCGAGCAGGGACCGCGCCAGATCGTGCTGGGGGTGCCGGAGGAACGCGAAGTTCTCCATGACGAGCAGTCCGCGCTCCTCGGCGAGCGCCACGAGCTCCCGCGCCGTCTCCTCGGTGGAGACCGCCGGCTTCTCGATCAGGACGTGCTTGCCCGCCTTCAGCGCCCGGCGCGCCCACTCGGCGTGCTCGCTGTTGGGCAGCGGGATGTAGACGGCGTCGACGCCGGGCTGTTCGAGCAGCCGCTCGTACCCCTCGACGGCCTCGCAGCCGAACGGGGCCGCGACGCTCTCGGCCTTCTCCCGGGAACGGCTCGCGACCGCCACCAGGTGGAACGGCGACGCCTGGATCGCCGGGAGGGCCCGCCGCACGGCGATGTCGGCGCACCCGATGATGCCGATGCCGACGCCGGGCTTCCGATCGGATTCCTGAACGGGTGTCAGAGCTTCCATTTTCACAGATCCACCTAAACGACAAGAGGAATTCGCGTGCCTGAACCGGGATGAGGTCAGCATGGAGAAGCGGCGCATTGTTCGTCAATGCCACCGGTATTGACTCTTCCCGGCCCCGAGTGAGGTGTCTTTCGGCTGTGCGTTCTCCCGATATAAAGTGCGGGCATCCGCCAAATTGGCACCGAATAGATTGAGGAGGCGCCACGGTGAAGGGCATCATCCTGGCCGGCGGCAATGGTACGAGGCTCCATCCGATCACCCTCGGTGTATCAAAGCAAATGCTCCCGGTCTACGACAAGCCGATGATTTACTACCCGCTGTCGGCGCTGATGCTGGCGGGGATCACCGACATCGAGATCATCACGACCCCCGAGGACCAGGAGATGTTCCGCCGGCTGCTCGGCGACGGCTCCTGGCTCGGCATCAACCTGACCTACGCGGAGCAGGACAAGCCGCGCGGGCTCGCCGACGCGTTCCTCGTCTCCGCCGACCACATCGGCGACGACTCCGTCGCCCTGGTCCTCGGCGACAACATCTTCCACGGCTACGAGTTCGGCCCCATGCTCCAGCGCGCCTCGCAGGACCTGGAGGGCTGCGTCCTCTTCGGCTACCCGGTGCGCGACCCCGAGCGGTACGGCGTCGGCACGCTCGACGCCCAGGGACGGCTGATCGCCCTGGAGGAGAAGCCCGCCAAGCCGCAGACCAACCTGGCCATCACCGGGCTCTACCTCTACGACAACCAGGTCGTGGACATCGCCCGGGAGCTCAAGCCGTCGGAGCGCGGCGAGCTGGAGATCACCGACCTCAACCGCGTCTACCTGGAGCGGGGCGAGGCCACGCTGATCCCGCTCGGCCGCGGCTTCGTGTGGCTCGACACCGGGACCCACGACGCGCTCATGGAGGCCGGCGACTACGTCCAGGTCCTCGAACACCGGCAGGGCGTGCGCATCGCCTGCCTCGAGGAGATCGCCTGGCGCATGGGCTACATCGACCGCGAGACCTGTTACCGACTGGGCAGCCGCCTCGCGAAGTCGTCCTACGGCCGCTACATCATGGAAATGGCCGAGGCGGGCTGACCCCGAAAGGGCCCGGAAGAGACCGGACGGGCCCCGGAACCAACTGATCCGCATTCTCACGGAAGAGGTTCGACCTCCATGAAAATACTGTTCACCGTCGGTGGCAGCCAGGCGGCCGTCTTCGGCGTCGCCCCCCTCGCCTCGGCCGCGCGGAACGCGGGCCACGAGATCCTCCTCGCCGCCGACGAGCCGCTGATGGCGGCCGCGGCCTCCGTCGGCCTCCCCGCCGTCTGCATCACCCCCGAGCGCATGCGGTACGGCCAGGAGGCCATGACCGCCGCCGTCCGCCTCGACGCCCTCCTGGAGCTCGCCGGGTCCTGGACGCCCGACCTGGTCGTCGGCGGCCTCTCGCACGTCCCGCGGCTGCTCGCCGCACAGCTGAAGGTCCCCTACGTCCGCCACATCTGGCACATCGCCCCGATGGCCCGCCGCGACCGCACCGCCGTGGCCGAACTCCAGCCGGAGCTGGAGCGCCTGGGCCTGGCCGCACTGCCCGACCCCGACCTCTTCATCGACCTCTGCCCGCCGTCCGTCCGCCCCGAGGGCGCCCCCGCCGCGCGGTCGATGCGCTGGGTCCCCCGGGTCAGCCAGCGACGCCTCGAACCGTGGATGTACACGAAGCCCGAGGGCCGCCGCCGCGTGCTCATCACCGCCGGCACCCGCAACCTCATGCTCGACACCCCCGGCAGCTCGCTGCGGAAGCTGGTCGACGAGCTGACCGGGACCGGCGCCGAGGTGCTCATCGCGGCGCTCCCCGAAGCCGCCGAGAAGTACGGTGCCGAGCTCGGCGACGTACGCATCGGCTGGCTGCCCCTCGACGTGGTCGCCCCCACCTGCGACCTGGCGGTCCACCACGGCGGCGCGACCACCGCGATGACGCTGATCAACGCGGGCGTGCCGCAGGTGATCATCCCCGACAACGGGTACGGCAAGGCCGTCGCGGAGTCGGTGGCGGGCTTCGGCGCCGCCCTCATGGTCGACAAGCACCGCCTCGCCGGACGCGACGCCGACGAGGTGATCGCCGAGGCGTGCCGGACGATCCTCTCGGACCCCGGCTACGCCGAGCGGACCCGGCTCCTCGCCGCGGAGTCCGCCTCGCTGCCGACCCCCGGCGAGGTCCTCCGCGACCTCGAAGCGCTCGTCGCCGCCTGACCGCACCACGGAAAGGGCCGGCCGGTCTCACGACCGTCCGGCCCTTCCGCGTACCTCCGTCCGGCCCTCCGCGTACCCCGGACTCCCCTTCCGCGTACCCCCTGACTCCCTGCGCGGGCACGCGCGGGCACGCGCATCGCCCCGGGACCGTGGAGAGGGGCTCTCCGTGGTCCCGGGGCGATGCGCGTCCGCCGGGCGGCGGTCTTAGCGGGAGACGAGGGCCTCCAGCTTGGGCACGATCTCGGCGGGCGTCGGCAGCGTCGAGATCTCCTTGGCGAGGAACTGCGTCCGCTCGGTGTAGCTCGGGTTCTCCAGGAGCTCCTTGCAGGCGGCCGCGATCGTCGCGCCGGGCGCCTGGTCGGGCTGCTCCTGCACCGGCCACAGCGTCTTGCCGGCGCCGAAACCGGTGATCGCCTTGGCGATCGACTCCCGGTGGTAGTTCGGGGGGAACTCCGGGGGGTTCTCCGGGATGATCAGCTGCGGCACGCCGTTGGCCATCAGGGTCGTGGCCGTGGTCGCGCCACCGTGGTGGACCGCCAGGTCGCAGGTGGACGCGGCGACGTCCATCGGGATCCAGCCGACGCGGGCGTCGCCCAGCTGCCCGCCGAAGCGCTCGGCGGCACCGGGGGAGGCGGCGATGAGCACCTCGGCACCCAGCTTGTTCAGCTCGCTGACCAGCAGCGGCATGGACCAGCCCGGGTCGCGGAACATCAGGCTGCGGAAGCCCGAGGTGACGAGCACACGACGACGGCCCTCGGGCTTCGTGTACATCCAGCGCTCCAGGCGGCGCTGCGGGTTGCTGGGGATCCAGCGGATCGGCTGGGCCGTGGGGTCGTGCGACGGCCGCAGCGACGGCGGGGTGGAGTCGAGGAGCAGGTCGGGCTTGAGCAGCCCGTCCACGCCCAGGCGCTCCAGCTCGGGCCGCAGCTCCGCCTCCGCACCCGGGTCGATGCCGGTGAGCGGGATGCCCAGGTACTCGACCTGGCGGACGTACGGGACCTTGAGGTGCGCGGCGAGCAGCATCGCCGCGTAGCTCTGCGAGCTGCCGACGATGACGTCGGGGGTCCAGTCCTTCGACAGTTCGAGGAGGGACTCGACGCCGGCCAGACCCATGCGGGCGAAGCCGCGGCCCTGACCGAACATCTCCTCGTCACCGAGCTCGCGGGGGAACCGCAGACCCTTGCCGGGGTTCGTGATCCGCATGAAGTGCCGGATCGGGTCGACCGTGTAGCAGAACGTGGGAATTCCGATGGCCTCCGCGGTATCCACCCACGGTTCGTGGGCGGCCAGCATGACCTGGTGTCCCGCGTTCCGTGCGGCCGTCGCCAGCGGTGCGGCGGCGTAGAAGGTGGCCTGGCTGCCCGTGGTGATGAACAGGATTTTCATGGCACTCCGGATGCTTTTCGTGAGACGCGGCCTGACGTATTTGTGAACAGCACCGATGTTCCACAGCGCGCGCTTTTCCTGTCAAACATCCTTATCGAAGGCGAGAGCGTTCGATTGCGGATTCCGCGCAGTTGAACACGGTGAACACTCGACCCTGTTGCCGCCGCACCGGGTCCTGACCACCATATGGTCAGGACGTGCAGGCGAGAAAGCCTCTTAAAAAGCGGATACAGAAAGTCGGTGGCCCCATGAACACGCTGATCTACAACGCCCGAATGGCTCTCCGGGACATCATGGAAGTCAACATCTACACGCAGGGCAACGACAAGGTGTATCTGACCGTATTCCCGGACCTGATCTGGGAGGGCACCGAGGAGACCCACACGGAGAAGGTCGTCCACTCCATCGTCGAGCGCCTCCACGACATGGACCTGGCCCTCGCCGGCGGCGACGCCGACATCCGGACCCTCGTGGACTCCGGCGTCGTGGAGATCGTCCGCAAGGTCGCCTGAAATCCGGTGCGCCGCGCCGTCGCCACCGGCGGGCCCGCGGCCATTCCTAAGGAGGTACACGGTCGTGATCGCTCGTTATGCATTGCCCGAGATGGCGGAGCTCTGGTCCGACCAGGCCCGCTACACCACCTGGGCCGAGGTCGAGGTGCTCGCCTCGGAGGCCCAGGCGCTGCTCGGGCGGGTTCCCGAGGCAGCCCTGGAGGACATCCGGCGGGCCCGGGTGCCGGCGGCGGCGCGCGTCGCGGAGCTGGAGCGGGAGCGGGACCACGAGATCCTCTCCTTCCTGTCCGCGTTCTGCGAGGACCTGCCGGACGACTCCGCCCGCTGGGTGCACCTCGGGATGACGAGCTACGACCTGGTGGACACGGCGCTCGGGCACACCCTGGCCCGGGCCTGCGACCTCCTGATCGGCGCGGCGGAGCGGCTGCGCGGAGTGCTGGTCGACAAGGCGGTCGAGCACTGGGACACGGCGTGCATCGGGCGTACCCACGGCATGCACGCCGAACCCACCACCTTCGGCCACAAGATCGCCGGCTTCGCCTTCGCGGTCGACCGGTCGATCCGGCGTCTCGTGGACGCGCGGGAGCAGGTCGCGGTGGGCACGATCTCCGGCTCCGTCGGGACGTACGCGCTGATCGACCCCTTCGTCGAGCAGCACGTGTGCGAGGCGCTCGGCCTCGGCGTGGAGCCGGCGCCCAGCCAGGTCGTGGCCCGCGACCGGCACGCCCAGCTCGTCCAGGCGATCGCGACCCTCGGCGCCTGCGTCGAGCAGATCGCCGTCGAGGTCCGGCTGCTGTCCCGCAGCGAGGTCCGCGAGGTGGAGGAGCCCCGTACGGCTGCCTACCAGGGGTCGAGCGCCATGCCCCACAAGCGGAACCCGACGACCAGCGAGCGGCTCTCCGGCCTCGCCCGGCTGCTGCGCGGATACGCCGGGACGATGCTGGAGAACGTGGCGCTGTGGCACGAGCGCGACCTGTCCCACTCGTCCGTCGAACGGGTCGTCCTGCCCGACGCGTTCACCATCGCGCACTACCAGGTGACCGCGGCGGCCGACCTCGTCCGGGACCTCCAGGTGTTCCCGGACCGGATGCGGTCCGCGATCGACCAGACCAACGGTCTCGCGTACAGCTCCGCCGTCCTCGCCGACCTCCTGGAGAGCGGCAGCGAGCGGGAGAAGACCTACCGCATGATCCAGGACGCCGCGAACGGCGAGGACTTCTTCACCCTGCTCAGGACCGAGGGGATCGACGCCGATCCCGTCGGGCCCGAGCGCTACCTGGTACACCACGACGTCATCTACAAGCGGTTGGAGAACCTTCGTGAGCTGGAGCATTGAGCGGGAGAACGGCCCCGACCTCGACCTCGGGGACGTTCTGCGGGTCTACCGGGAGTCGGGCCTCGGCGAGCGCCGGCCGATCGAGGAGACCGAGCGCATGGCGGCCATGGTGCGCAACGCGAACCTGGTCGTCACCTGCCGCGTCGACGGTGAGCTCGTGGGCATCGCCCGCAGCATCTCGGACTTCTCCTACGTGACCTACCTGTCCGACATCGCCGTCGTCCGCGACCACCAGCGCTCGGGCATCGGCCGCGAGCTCATCGACGCGACCCGCAAGGAGGCGCCGACGGCCAAGATCGTCCTGCTGTCGGCGCCCGCGGCGGCCGAGTACTACCCGCACATCGGCTTCACCGCCCACCAGTCGGCCTGGGTCCTGAACCCCTGAGCCGTCCCCGTCCGTCGGTGCCCGCGTCCTTCCCCCGGCGCGGGCACCGGCATGTCCGCGGCGGGCCCCGCGCCCGCCGAACCGCCGCCTAGTGGTGGCCGCCGCCGTGCAGATGGGCCGCCGGGGTCACCACGAGGGGCCGCATCATGTGCTGCTCGTGCTCCAGCATGTGGCAGTGGTGCACGCCCCGGCCGACGACCGGGAAGCGGACCGCCACGGTGACCAGTTCGCCCGGGGTGCCGTTCGGGCCCGGCACGATCTGGCCCGCCGTCCCGACCCGGATGACGTCCTTCTCCCCGAGCTCGTGCGGTTCCAGGGCCGACGTCGCCTTGA
The DNA here is from genome assembly GCF_040815545.1 of Streptomyces sp. LMG1-1-1.1. Taxonomy (NCBI): domain Bacteria; kingdom Bacillati; phylum Actinomycetota; class Actinomycetes; order Kitasatosporales; family Streptomycetaceae; genus Streptomyces; species Streptomyces sp. LMG1-1-1.1. The sequence goes on from NZ_JBFPNH010000076.1 coordinate 124,897, forward strand.
AGGCGATCGGCCGGGCCGAGCCGCGGGCGATCCGGTCGAAGCCGGTGATGTCGTAGCTCTCCCGGGACATCACCTGGAAGTGCGCCAGGTGGATGTGCATGGGGTGGGGCGCGGCCGTCAGGTTGAGGTACTTCCAGATCTCGGTGCCGCCGTGCGCCGTGGTGATCGTGTTGCCGTCGTCGTACGCCATCGACGTCCTGCGCAGCGTGGTGACGGCGCCCTCGGCGTCGCGGACCTGGACGACGCCGGCGGCCGGGAAGGTCAGGCCCGCCGGGTCGATCTCCTCCATCTCCCAGAGTTCCGGCATGTTCCCCGTGCCGGGGCCGACCGTCACGATCCACCGGTGCCCGTGGTCGTGCGGCAGGTCGTCGTGGGTGAGCCGCTTGAAGCTGGGCGAGAGGACCTCGGGCGGGGTGAACTTCCTGACGGGCTTCCGGTCGGCGACGCGGAACTGCATGACGTCCGGTTCGAGGAGGTCGTTGCGCTTGTCGGAGGCGCCGGGCGCGATGCCCTGGAGCGTGTTGACCAGCTTCAGGGACTTCCCGCGGAAGGCGCTGAAGTCGACGAGCACGTCGACGCGTTCGCCGGGGGAGAGGTTGATCGGGCCGTCGACCGGTATCGGCCGGTCGATCAGGCCGTGGTCGGTGCCGATCACCTGGAACGCGCCCGGCACGGGCAGGCCGTCCGCGAGGAGCATCAGCCGGTAGATCCGGGAGTTCGCCGTGTTGACGATCCGGAACCGATACCAGCGCGGATCGACCTCCAGATAGGGCCAGATCACGCCGTTGACCAGGGTGTACGGGGCGGCGTGCGGGCGCATCAGCCGCTGCGCGCCGACCATCTCCACCTTGTGGAGCAGCCGGCCGGTGAGGGCGCCCGACGCGTCCGTCGCGAAGTTGCGGTCGGTGAGGACCAGCGGCACGTCGTGCGCGCCCTTGGGCAGCCCGAGCGCCCGCTCCTCCGCGTTGCGCGAGAGGAAGAGGCCCGTGAGCCCCGCGTACACGCTGAAGCGGCTGAGGTGGTGGGTGTGGTCGTGGTACCAGAGCGTCGTGGCGGCCTGGTCGTTCGGATACGCCGACAGCTGGACGTCTCCGGGGCCGATCAGGTTCTCCATCCAGCCGTCGTTGCCGCCGCCGGTCAGCATGCCGTGCAGGTGCGCGGCGCCCCACGGCGGCATCGCCGCCACTCCGGGAACCTCCTGGCAGCCCTCCGCGCCGGGGTAGTTGGAGAGCGGCTCGGCCATCGGGCCCTTGGCCTGGCCGAAGTCGACGGCGGTCACCGGTATGTCGCCGGTCAGGTGGTTCTCCCAGGCGACCCGCAGCGGCCGGCCGCTGACCGTCTCGATCGTCGGTCCCGGGTAGACGCCCTCGTACGTCCACATCGGCACCGGCGGCAGTTCGGAGTGCAGGGTGACGTCGGCGGTGCGCATGCGCACGGTCAGCTCGTCGTGGTCACCGCGCTCGCGGGGGCGGAGCACCGGCGGTATGCGCAGCGGGTCCTTGAACTTGGTCAGCTTCAGCCCGTCCGCGGACGGTTCGGGCTCGCCGGGGGCGGCTACGGCCGCGGCCCCCGGGCTGACGAAGCCGGGGACCGCGGCGACCATGGCGGCCAGGCCGGCGGCGGAGCCGTAGCGGAGCACGGTACGCCGGTTCGGTCCGGGAAGGTCGATTCCTTCGGGATGTGTCGGTTCCATGCGGGGAAGCTAGGAACGTCCGCTCACGTCGTGCTCGAGTTCGGCTGCAGCTTTCCGGCCAAACCTGTTCCGCTTGTGTTTAGGGCATCCGCTACCGCAGCGCCACCGCCATCTCGGTGTCCCGGTTGACCAGCGTCGCGTAGTGGCCGCCGAGGGCGAGGAGTTCGTCGTGGGTGCCGCGCTCCGCGACCCGCCCCCGGTCGAGGACGACGATCTCGTCCGCGTCGCGGATCGTCGAGAGCCGGTGGGCGACCGTGATCGTCGTACGGCCGGCGCTCGCCGCGTCGATCGCACCCTGAACGGCCTGCTCCGTCTGGGTGTCCAGGGCGCTGGTGGCCTCGTCGAGCACCAGGATCGGCGGGTCGCGCAGGATGGCGCGGGCGATGGCGAGGCGCTGCTTCTCCCCGCCGGAGAACCGGTACCCGCGCTCGCCGACCACCGTGTCGTAGCCGTCCGGCAGCGACATCAGGTAGTCGTGGATCTGCGCGATCCGCGCCGCCGCGACCAGCTCCTCGTCGGTCGCCTCCGGCTTCGCGAACCGAAGGTTGTCGGCCACCGTCGCATGGAACAGGTACGTCTCCTGAGAGACCACCCCGACCGTGGCGGCGAGCGTCGCGAACGACAGGTCGCGCACGTCGACCCCGTCGATCGTGACCGTGCCCGCCGTCGGGTCGTAGAGCCGCGGGATGAGGTAGCTGAGCGTCGTCTTGCCCGAACCGGTCTCCCCGACGATCGCGAGACTGTGCCCGGCGGGCACCGTCACGTCCACCCCGTCGAGCGTGGGCCGCTCCGCCGACGCGTACGAGAAGCCGATGCCCCGCATACGCACCTCGCCCCGCAGCTCCTTCGGCTCGACGGGACGCTCCGGCTCGGCGACGTCGACCGGCAGGTCGAGGTACTCGAAGATCCGGCCGAAGAGCTCCAGGGAGCTCTGGATGTCGATCCCGATGGTCAGCAGCCGCTGCGCCGGCCGGAACAGGGCCTGCTGGAGCGTGGTGAACGCGACCAGCGCACCGATCGTGATGGCCATGTGGCCGCCGCTCCCGGTCAGGCCCGCCACCCAGTAGATGATCGCGGGCATGGACGCCATGACGATCCAGATCGTCGACTGGTACCAGAGGCCCGACGTACTCGCCCGCACCTCGATCTCGGTGAGCTTGCGGGACTGCCGGGCGAAGTTGTCCGTCAGCGACCGCGAACGCCCCATGGTGTGACCGAGCATGATCCCGCTGACCGACAGCGACTCCTGCACGATCGAGGAGAGGTCGGCGAACTGCCGCTGCCGGTCCCGGGTGATGGTCCGCCGCTCGTCGCCGACGTGCCGGCTCACCCACACGAACGCCGGCAGGATCACCAGCGACGCGATCGTGAGCCGCCAGTCGAGCAGTGCCATCGCGGTGGTGGTGGCGACGACGATGGTCACGTCCGACACCAGCGCCGTGGCCGTGGTCGTCACGGTGACCTGCATCCCGCCGATGTCGTGCGCGATGCGCGACTGCACCTCGCCCGTCCGGGTCCGGGTGAAGAACGCCAGCGACATCCGCTGGAGGTGCCCGTACACGGCGGTGCGCAGGTCGTGCATGACGAGCTGGCCGATCTTGGCGGACACATGGGTCTGCCAGACGTTGAACGTGCTCGTCGCGATCGACACCACGATCATGCCGAGGGCGAGTACGGACAGCAGCCCGGTCCGGCCCTGCGGCAGTGCCACGTCCATGATCTCGCGGATCAGGAACGGGTTGACGAGGGAGACCAGGGACGAGCCCACGACCAGCGACGCGACGAACAGCAGGCTCCTCCGGTAGGGCCGGAACAGCCTCAGGACGCGGCGTTTCCGGACGGGGGGATGAGCGGTGGCCGACCCGGTGGTGCTCACCCTGGTCTCCTTCTCTTTCGGCTTCTGGGCTCTTTCGGCGCTTGAGGTCAGTTCCAGTCGACGGACCGCACGACGACGGCGGAGTTGAAGCCGCCGCGGCCCCGTGCGAGCACGAGCGCCGTGGTCACCGGGGCGACCCGCTCCTCGGTCACCAGGTCGAGGTCGTAGTCGGGGGAGAGGGTGACGTTCGCCGTCGGCGGGATCACCCCGTCCCGCATGGCCAGGAAGGCGGTGGCGACGTCCAGCGGCGCCGCCCCCGAACCGAGCCGGCCCGTCATGGTCTTGGGCGCCGTCACGGGGACCGCCCGCGGCCCGAAGACCTCGGTGATCGCCGTCGCCTCGATCCGGTCGAGCTCCGGGGTGCCGGCCGCGTCGGCGAAGACGACGTCGACGTCGCCCGCGGACAGGCCCGCGTCGGCGAGCGCGACCTCGATCGCCTTCCGCAGCGTCGGCTCCCGCCCGCTGTCCGGCGCCGGGTCGAACGTGGAGCCGTAGCCGCAGATCTCCCCGTAGACCCGGGTCGCACCGCGCCGGCGCGCGGCCTCGGCGTCCTCCAGGATCAGCAGGGCGCCGCCCTCGCCGGGCACGTAACCGGACGCCTCGGCGTCGAAGGGCAGGTATGCGCGGTCGGGCCGCTCGTCCGTGCTCATGTCCCCGGTGGTCAGCTGGGCCACCCACCCCCACGGGCAGATGGCCGCGTCGACACCGCCGGACAGGATCAGATCGCTGCCCTTGCGGATCAGCCGGCGCGCGTGCGCCAGGGCGTCGAGCCCGCCCGCCTGGTCGCTGACGACCACGCCGCTCGGACCGCGCAGCCCGTGCCGGATCGAGATCTGGCCCGTGTTCACCGCGTAGAACCAGGCGAAGGACTGGTACGCGCTGACGTACTGGCTGCCCTGGCTCCACAGGTTCTGCAGCTGGTCCTGGCCGAACTCGAAGCCGCCGGAGGTGCTGGCGGTCATCACGCCCATGCCGTACTCGTCCGCCTCCTCCGTGCTCACCCCGGCGTCGCCCAGGGCGTGCTCGGCGCCGACGAGGGCGAGCTGCGTCATCCGGTCGGTCTGCGGGATGAGCCTGCTCGGCAGGTGCTCCTTGACCTCGAACCCGTCCACCTCGCCGGCGAGCTTGGACGGGTAGCGCTCCGGATCGAAGCGCGTGATGCGGCGGATGCCGCTCCTGGACGCACGGGTGGCGTCCCAGTACTCCTCCGTGCCGAAGCCGTTGGGGGAGACGATGCCGATACCGGTCACCACGACCTGGGTGCTCATGCCGTCGTGTTCCTGTCCGGTCGGGCGAGGACCATCGCGCTCTGGAAACCGCCGAAGCCACTGCCGACGGTCAGTACCGCGTCGGTGCGCCAGTCGCGCGCGGTCAGCGGCACGTAGTCGAGGTCGCAGTCGGGGTCGGGCTTGTGCAGGTTGGCGGTCGGTGGCACCACGTGGTTCTCCATGGCCAGGACGGAGGCGGCGATCTCGATCGAGCCGATCGCGCCGAGCGAGTGCCCGACCATCGACTTGATCGAGCTCACGGGGGTTCGGTAGGCGTGCTCGCCGAGGCTGCGCTTGAAGGCGCTCGTCTCGTGGCGGTCGTTCTGCTTGGTTCCCGAGCCGTGCGCGTTGATGTAGTCGACGGCCTCCGGGGCGAGCTTCGCCTCGTCGAGCGCCGAGCGGATCGCCTCGGCCATCTCCCGGCCGTCGGGACGCAGCCCGGTCATGTGGAAGGCGTTGCAGCGGCTGGCGTAGCCGGCGATCTCGGCGTAGATGTGGGCGCCGCGCCGGCGCGCGGACTCCAGCTCCTCCAGGACGAACATCGCGGCGCCCTCGCCGAGGACGAAGCCGTTGCGGGTGAGGTCGAAGGGCCGGGAGGCGTGCTCCGGGTCGTCGTTGCGCGGCGTGGTCGCCTTGATCGCGTCGAAGCACGCGACGGAGATCGGCGAGATCGGCGCGTCCGTGGCACCGGTGACGACCACGTCGGCCGAGCCGTCGCGGATCAGCTCGGCCGCGTAGCCGACCGAGTCGATGCCCGAGGTACAGCCGGTGGAGACCACGGTCGAGGGGCCCTCGGCGCCGACCGCCCAGGCGACCTCGGCGGCGAAGGAGCTCGGGACGAAGTAGTTGTAGAGGTGGGGGACCGCGTACTCGTGGTCGACGAGCGCGAGCCGGCCGCCGTCGCTGACGACCCGGTACTCCTCGTCGAGGCCCATCGTGGCGCCCACGGCGCTGCCGATCGCCACGGCCACCCGGTGCGGCTCGACCGCGCCCAGTTCGAGACCGCTGTCGGCCATCGCCTCGCGGGCGGTGACCAGCGCGAACTGCGCCGCCCGGTCGGTGCGCCGGATCTCCTGCGGGGTGAGCCCGTGTTCGTACGGGTCGAAGTCGATCTCGGCCGCGATGCGGGAACGGAACGGCGTCGGGTCGAAGAAGGTGATCCCCCGCGTCGCCGTACGGCCCTCGCTGAGCAGGCTCCAGAAGTTCTTGGCGCCGATGCCTCCCGGAGCCGTCACGCCGACGCCGGTGATGACCACGCGGCGGCCGGTCACGCCGACTCCCAGGTGTAGAAGCGCTTCGCCATGGCGTCCGCCGGCGAGCGCCAGGTCGCCGGGTCGTACGCCTCGATGAACGGCTTCAGGTCCTGGCTGATCCCGACGAAGCGCGGGTCGCTCTTCGCCTGTTCGATGAGCTCGCCGCCGTTGTCGTCGTCGAAGTCCTGAAGGTGGAAGTAAAGACCGTTGTACATGAAAAGCTGACGTCGCCGAGTCCCCATGCGATGCGGCATGTCGGTCTCGTCGAAAGCCGCGAAAAGCCGCGCCACGTCAGCACTCGAACGAGAATCCATTCTGGCCACTATCAGATTGCTGTGCATTCGACCGCCTCCTCGATGATTTGCTGCGCCTATCGCAGATGCTTGACCAGTGCCGCCCATGCGGCGAGCTCCTCTTCCGACAGCGGTGGCAGGCAGGGCTGGTCGGCAAGCGGGATCCCGAAGTCCCTCCCGTCGTAGGGGGGATACATTCCGCTCCACGCAAAACCCATCCACATCAGGCCCTCACCGAAGTTCTTCGATAGGGATCGCATGGCGGATCTGAGCCTCGCGCCCATGTCAATCTCCATTCGCCGGGAACCACCCACCGCCACCTTGTGCGATGTCCCTCAAGGAGGGGTCGGGGGTGTATCGAATTCCGCTGGAGAGGTTGAAGAGGCAACGTGAAAGGGGCGGTTCCCCGAAGGAACCGCCCCTTTTCGACCGGAACGCAGGAATTACTCGGCGGCGACCAGGAGCCCCCGGGCGCGCAGCACCCGCCGCTCGACGGGAGCGAAGACCAGCAGGTCCACGGCGACGCCGACGACGAAGATCAGGAGGATGCCGAGCAGCACGCCCGCCATGTCGGAGAACTCCCGCTGGTTCTCCAGATACCGGCCCAGACCCAGGCCCAGGTCGGGCGAGGACGCGATCAGCTCGGCGGCCATCAGCGAACGCCAGGAGAACGCCCAGCCCTGCTTGAGCCCCGCCAGATAGCCCGGCAGGGCGGCCGGCAGCAGGACGTGCCGGGCACCGCGCAGCCCGGTCGCGCCGAGCGTCCGCCCGGCCCGCAGGAACAGCGGCGGCACCTGGTCGACGCCGGCGATCAGCCCGTTGGCGATCGACGGCACCGCGCCGAGCAGGATCACCGCGTACATGGCGGAGTCGTCGATGCCCAGCCAGATCACGGCGGCCGGCACCCAGGCCACCGACGGCAGCGACTGGAGCCCGGAGAGCACCGGACCGAAGGCGGCCCGCACCGGCCTCACCCGGGCGACCAGCAGACCGATCGGCGTGCCGATCGCGACGGCCGCGAGGAAGCCGGACAGCCCGCGCCACACGCTGGTCCAGATGATCGAGAACAGCGTGCCCTGGTACCAGAGGTCGCCGAGCGCGGCCCACACGGCGGCCGGGCTCGGCAGCTTGTCGGGACCGGTCAGGCGCAGGCTGTACGCGAGCTGCCAGGCGCCGAGCACGAGGACCGCGCCGAGCACCGGCGGCAGCACCTTCTCCCGCAGCGCCCGGCCTGGCGTGGTGCGCGGCGCCCGCACGGTCTCCAGGGCGTCGAGACCGGCGCCGACCCCGGCGGAGTCGTCCACCGGGGGCGGGGTGAGGAGGGTGTCACTGCGGGACATGGCGGCGGATCTCCCCACGCAGGTGCTCGGTGATGTCGGTGGTCAGCTCCGCGGCCGGGGCGGACTCGGAGCGCAGCGACCTCGGCAGGTCGATCCGCCACTCCCGCGCGATCCGGCCGGGCCGGGACGAGAGCAGGACGACGCGCTGCGCGAGCCGGACGGCCTCGCGGACGTTGTGGGTGACGAACAGGACGGTGAGCCCGCGCTCCCGCCAGATCCGGGTGAGCTCGTCGTGCAGCACGTCCCGGGTGATGGCGTCGAGCGCGGCGAACGGCTCGTCCATCAGCAGCACCCCGCCGCCCTGGGCGAGCGAACGCGCCAGGGCCACCCGCTGCCGCATCCCGCCGGACAGCTCGTGCACCCGCTTGCCGTGCGCGCCGCCCAGGCGGACGAGCTCCAGGAGCCGCTCGGCCTCGGGCCGCCGCTCGGCGCGCGGGACGCCGGCCAGCCGCAGGGCCAGCTCGATGTTCCCGCCCGCGGTGAGCCACGGGAACAGCGCGTGGTCCTGGAACATCAGCGCCGGGCGGGCGCCGGGCACCTCGATGGTCCCGGAGCTCGGCTCGTCGAGCCCGGCGACCAGGTTGAGCAGCGTGGACTTGCCGCAGCCCGAGGCGCCGACCAGGGTGACGAACTCGCCCGGGGCCACGTCCAGACTGATGTCGTCGAGCACGGGGGCGGCCGCACCGGGGCGGCCGAAGGCCTTGGAGACGTGCGCGAGCCGGACGGCGGGCCGCCCGGCCGCCGCCCCGGCGCCGCCCCCGGGATCCGCCTCGGGAGCGGTCTCGGGAGCCGTCTCCGGAGCGGTCTCGGAAGCGGTCTCCGGGATGCCGGCGGGGGAGCCCTTCGGGGCGTCCTCCGGAGCGTTCTGCGGGGTGGTCAGTGCCGTGGTCATGCCGGACACCTCCTGCGGGATGGTGGGGTACGGGGGGCTACCTGGGCGTGCCGAGCCCGGCGTCCGGCACGGCGGGCCGCCCCGCCGTCCTCAGCACCTCGTTCAACAGGGTCAGGTCGTAGATCCCGGCCAGGTCGGGCCGTTCCAGCAGGCCCGCGGTGACCGCGTGGCCGGCCTCGGCCCGCAGGGTCCCGGCCAACGGGTCGTCGAGGAACTCGATGCTCCGCCAGGCCGGGTCGAGGACGGCGGGCGGGAGCGCCTTGCCGGTGTCCTGCCGGATCCGGGCGTTCGCGTCGGCCTTCGCCCGCTCCGGCTGGGCCCTGATGTACGCGTGGGTGGCCACCGAGCCGCGCAGCACGGCCTCGACGACGTCCGGGTGCGCGGCCAGGAACCGCTGCGAGACGACGAGGTGGGTGATGACGAACCGGCCGCCCGGCCACAGGGACCGCTCGTCGAGCAGCACCTTCGCGCCGAGCGCGACCAGCCGGGAGGCGGTCGGCTCGGGCACCCACGCGCCGTCGACGGCGCCGGAGGTGTACGCGTTCGGCGTGACCTTGTTGTCCGTGCGGACGACGGAGACGTCCCCCGCGCCGGTGGCCGCGTCCACCCGCAGGCCCCGGCCCGCCAGGTAGTGGAGGAGGGCGACGTCCTGGGTGTTGCCCAGCTGGGGGGTGGCGATCCGCTTGCCCCGCAGGTCGTCGAGGGAGGCGACCCGCGCCGGGTTCACGACGAGCTTCACGCCGCCGGAGGCCGAACCGGCCACGATCCGGAGGGCCTTGCCGTCGGAGCGGGTGTAGCCGTTGATCGCGGGGGAGGGGCCGAGCCAGGCGAGGTCGATCGCGCCCGCGTTGAGCGCCTCGATCGCGGACGGGCCGGCGTTGAAGACCTGGGTACGGATCCGGGTCGCGCCCAGCTCCTTCCGGAACAGGCCCTTCTGCAGGCCCACCAGGGCGGTGCCGTGGGTCAGGTTCGCGAAGTAGCCGATCCGTACGGTGTCGGCGGAGAGCCGCGGGCCCGCGGTGCCCGCCACGGGCTCCACCGCCGGGTCGGGGCCGCCGGTGCGGGACCCGTAACCGCAGGACGACAGCAGTCCGGCGACGGCCAGCACCGCGACGGCGGCCCGGGCGGCCGCCCGCCTCAAGCCCCCGCGCATCAGAACCGGTCCCGGTCGCCGGCCGCGCCCGCGGCCCCGAACGCCTCGCCCGCCATGCCGGCGGTGAGCGTGGTGCCGTCGGCCGGGTCGATCAGCAGGAACGATCCGGTGCGCCGGTTGTCGGCGTAGCTGTCGAGCGCCAGCGGCTCGGCGGTGCGCAGCACCACGTGGCCGATGTCGTTGCCGTTCAGCCCCTCGGCGCCGGAGCGCTGTTCGAGGGTGCCGATGTCGATGCGGTACGAGATGTCCTTCACCAGCGCCCGCACCGTGCGGGTGGTGTGCTTGATCAGCACCTTGGCGCCGACGTGCAGCGGGCGCTCGTCCAGGTGGCAGACGCTCGCCTCGATGTCCTTGGTGGGCACCGGGGCCCGGCCGCCGGCGGCTATCAGGTCGCCGCGGGATATGTCGATGTCGTCGGCGAGCCGGACGGTGACCGACTGGGGCGCCCAGGCGGTGTCCGCCTCCTTGCCGAGGGCGTCGAGGCCCGCGACGGTGGTGGTGCGCCCGGACGGCAGGACGGTGACCGGGTCGCCGACCCGCAGCACTCCGGAGGCCAGCTGGCCCGCGTAGCCCCGGTAGTCGGGGTGCTCGGCGGTCTGCGGGCGGATGACGTACTGGACGGGGAAGCGCGCGGGCTCCTGGCTCGGGTCGCTGCCGACCGGGACGGTCTCCAGGTGCTCCAGGAGGGTCCGGCCGCCGTACCAGTCCATGTGCGCGGACGGCTCCACGACGTTGTCGCCGATGAGCGCGGAGAGCGGGATCGCCACCACGTCCCGGACGCCCAGCTCGGCGGCGTACGTCGTGAACTCCTCGGCGATGGCGGCGAAGACGGGCTCGGCGTAGTCGACGAGGTCCATCTTGTTGACGGCGAGGACGACGTGCGGGACGCGGAGCAGGGCGGCGACGGCGGCGTGCCGGCGGGTCTGCTCGACGACGCCGTTGCGGGCGTCGACGAGGACCACGGCCAGCTCGGCGGTGGAGGCGCCGGTGACCATGTTCCGGGTGTACTGCACGTGCCCGGGGGTGTCGGCGAGGATGAACCGGCGGCGGGCGGTCGCGAAGTAGCGGTAGGCCACGTCGATGGTGATGCCCTGCTCGCGCTCGGCCCGCAGGCCGTCGGTGAGCAGCGCCAGGTCGGGCGCCTCCTGGCCGCGCTTGCGGGAGGCGTGCTCGACGGCCTCCAGCTGGTCGGCGAGGACCGACTTGGAGTCGTGCAGGAGACGACCCACCAGGGTGGACTTGCCGTCGTCGACGGACCCGGCGGTGGCGAAGCGCAGCAGCGAGGCGGCGGGGGCCTCCTGAGTGGTGGTCACGGACGTGGTCACGGCTAGAAGTACCCCTCGCGCTTGCGGTCTTCCATGGCGGCCTCGGAGAGCTTGTCGTCGGCCCGGGTGGCGCCGCGCTCGGTGAGGCGGCTGGCGGCGATCTCGGCGATGATGTCCGCGTTGGTGGCGGCGCCCGAGTCGACGGCGCCGGTGCAGGACATGTCGCCGACGGTGCGGTAGCGGATCAGCCGCTTCTCGACCGTCTCGGTGTCCTTGGGGCCGCCCCACTCGCCCGCGGTCAGCCACATCCCGTCGCGGGCGAAGACCTCCCGCTCGTGCGCGTAGTAGATCGCCGGCAGCTCGATGCCCTCGCGCTCGACGTACTGCCAGACGTCCAGCTCGGTCCAGTTGGACAGCGGGAACACCCGCACGTGCTCGCCGGGCGCGTGGCGGCCGTTGTAGAGCGACCACAGCTCGGGGCGCTGGCGGCGCGGGTCCCAGGCGCCGAACTCGTCGCGCAGCGAGAACACCCGCTCCTTGGCGCGGGCCTTCTCCTCGTCGCGGCGGCCGCCGCCGAACACCGCGTCGAAGCGGTGGGACTCGATGGCGTCGAGCAGCGGGACGGTCTGCAGCGGGTTGCGGGTCCCGTCGGGGCGCTCGCGCAGCCGGCCCGCGTCGATGAACTCCTGGACGGAGGCGACGTGCAGGCGCAGCCCGTGCCGCTCGACGACCCGGTCGCGGTAGGCGAGGACCTCGGGGAAGTTGTGCCCCGTGTCGACGTGCAGCAGCGTGAAGGGCACCGGCGCCGGCGCGAAGGCCTTCAGCGCCAGGTGCAGCATGACGATGGAGTCCTTGCCGCCGGAGAAGAGGATCACCGGCCGCTCGAACTCGCCCGCCACCTCACGGAAGATGTGCACCGACTCCGCCTCCAGGGCGTCCAGGTGCGACAGTGCGAACGGGTTCTCCGACGCCTCGGTCGGACGCCGGGTCGCGGTCGTCATGCCAGGCCCCTCTCGGTCAGGAAGGTGTGCAGCTCGGCGGCGGACTCGGCCACCGAGCGGCCCTGCGTCCGGATGCGCAGCTCCGGGTTCTCCGGTGCCTCGTACGGGTCGTCCACGCCGGTGAGGCCGGCGATCTCGCCCGCGGCCTGCCGGGCGTAGAGCCCCTTCACGTCCCGCGCCGAGCAGAGCTCGACGGGGGTGGCGACGTGGACCTCGACGAGCTCGGTGCCCCGGGCGGCGTGCCGCGCGCGGACGGCGGCGCGGGAGTCGGCGTACGGCGCGATGACCGGTACCAGCACCTTCACGCCGTGGGAGGCGAGCAGCTCGGCCACGAAGCCGATCCGGGTGACGTTGGCGTACCGGTCCTCCCGCGTGAAGCCGAGCCCCTTGGACAGGAACGCGCGGATCTCGTCACCGTCGAGCACCTCGACCTCGTGCCCCTCGGCGCGCAGCCGGCCGGCGAGGGCGAGGGCGAGGGTGGTCTTGCCCGAGCTGGGCAGCCCGGTCAGCCACACGGTGGCACCGCGGGCCCGGGCCGCGACCGCGGTGTCCCCGCCGGCCTCCTGGACGTGAGCTGTGGTCACGGTGATGTTCTCCCCGAAGGTGAGGTGCTGCTTTCCGGACGGGACCCAGGGCGTGTCCTGCCGATCGGGCCGGCTCGCGACACCCGGCAGGACGTTCCCCTAGGCGGTGGCGAACTCGGCCAGGGTCCGGCCGAGCACGTCCATGTCGATCCGGTGCCAGGAGCCGGGCAGTTCGAGGCCCCGGCCGTTGGGCAGCGCCGCCGTCGTCGCCTGCGCCGCCGCACGCAGCCAGGCGCTGGTGCTGTCGCTGTTGAGGACGAGGGTCTCGGTCTCGTAGGTCGCGAGCCGGTCGACCGGGACGGTGTAGTCGCCGCAGATCAGCGTGTCGTACGCGAGGGTGTGGGCGTTCGCCTCGTTCATCGCCCAGATCGGGCCCTTGCGCCACTCCGCGATGGTGTCGGGGGTGAAGCCGAGGAAGCCGCCGAGGAAGTGCTCGACCGCCTCGTCGCGCCGGTCCTCGGTGAGGAGGACCCGGAGGGTCTTCGCGAAGTTCCACACGGGCTTCGGGAAGCCGTCGACCCGGAAGAAGGGCTCGTGCAGGGCGAGCTTGGTGATCGGGGCACCGGCGAGCGCCGCCTCGATCGCGAGGTTCGCGCCGGACGACCCGGCGAACACCACGGCCTCGCCGCCGGCCGCCTGGATGACCGCCTCCAGGTCCTCGATCTCGCGCTCGACGGCGTACTCGGGCGCGTCGCCGCTCTGGCCGCGCCCCCGGCGGTCGTAGACGTACGTGGTGCAGTGGGGCGTCAGTTCGGGCACCAGGGCGTCGAAGATCGTGTGGTCGCGGAACGACCCGTTGAGAAGCACGATGGGCGGGCCTTCGCCCGCCTTCTCGTAGGCGATCGTCGTGCCGTCCCGGGAAACGACCTTGCGCATCTCGCACTCCTCATGCCGACCGGAGGTGCTCTCACCTCGCCGTATGTCGGCATCTTCGAGCGCGTCGCTGGATCACCGGTCGAGGACCGGTCGCGGGTGGCGGCCCGCCTCCGCCGTCAGGCGAGCCAACCGGCCTCGGTGGCGATGCGGACGGCGTCGAGCCGGTTGCGCGCGTTCAGCTTCATCACGGTCGTCGTGAGGTAGTTGCGTACCGTGCCGATCGACAGATGCAGCTTCGCGGCGATCTCACTGGGTTCGTCGCCCTGCGCGGCCATGCCGAGGACCTCGGTCTCGCGCTCGGACAGGGGGTTCTCCCCGATGTCCCACGCGCTCATGGCGATCTGCGGGTTGATCACCCTGCGTCCCGCGAACACCTCCCGGACCGCCTGCGCTAGCCCTTCGGCCGGGGAGTCCTTGAGCAGGAACCCCGAGACGCGCGCTGCCATCGCCCGGCGCAGCAGACCCGGGCGTCCGAGCCCGGTCATGATGAGCGTCCGGCAGTCCGGAAGCAGATCGTGCAGCGTCTCCGCGGCCGTGAGCCCGTCCATGTTCGGCAGATCGACGTCCATGACGGCCACGTCCGGCCGGCACTCCAGCGCGGTGGGGACGATCAGGTCCCCCCTGTCCACCACGCCGACGACCTCCAGGTCGGGCTCCAGTTCGAGCAGCGCGACCAGCGCCCCTCTCACCATGTGCATGTCCTCGGCAAGGAGAATTCTGATCACCCGATTCTCCACTTATCCCCCTTTTACCTTCCTTGAAGGTATGTAATGCGCCTTAACCTACCCGCCAACCGTCAGTGCGTGGCACCCGAATGCAGGACCGCGTACGGCGATTCGCGCACCACCGACTGGCCGCGGTACCCGCGCGCGACGAGCCGCACGTCCGCGAGCGCCTGCCGCGAGATCTCCAGGACGGTCGTCAGCTCCTCCTGCGCGGGCCCCGTCGACCGGGGCAGCATCCGGTGGATGAGCGCGCACTTCATCGTGACCTCGGAGAGGCTCGACCCGAGCACCTGGTGCAGTTCCCGCTCCACGATCAGGCGTTCCCGGGCGACGGCCATCCGCGCCAGCGCGCCCCTGGCCTCGTGGAGTTCGGAGACCAGCCGGTACAGCGCGGTGAAGGCGTAGACGGCCAGGCCCGCCATCAGCGACGAGTCGGTCTCGTAGACCATCTCGTAGAGCGAGTCCCCGGCGGCCGCTCCCACCGGCACGATCACGGCCACCGAGGCCGCGTAGAGCACCCATCGCAGCCGCCCGCCCACGGTGAAGAGGAACGATCCGGCAAGGAAGCCGGCCATCGAACCCCACGGCCCGCCGAGCCAGAGCAGCGGGGCGTAGGTGCCCGCGGCCAGCACCCCCAGGCCGATCGCCCGCCCGTACGGCGGCCAGGTGTGCGCGGGACGCAGCGAGAGCAGCACCTGCACGGTCACGACGACGGCGAGGCAGCCGAGGAAGGTCAGGAAGGCGGCCCCGGACGGGGTGGTGGCCGCCACGTTGATCACGGTGATCAGCGTGTAGCCGGCCAGGACGGCCAGGAGCATGGCCCGCGCCATCCGCGGCGCCCACGGCCTGGCGGCCTTGCGCTGCTCCTCGGGCTCGGGTTCCGCGCGGCGCTCTTCGGGCCGGGGGACGACCGGGGTGCGGGCGACGACCTCGAACCAGCCGTCCTCGGCCGGGCCGCCGCTCAGGTCGCCGCCGATGCCGCGCAGCCGGGTCGTCAGGTTGCCGAGCCCGCTGCCGCCCTCGGGGAGCGTGTCGGGACTGCCCTCCCCGACACCGTCGTTGCGGATCAGCAGGGAGATCGTGCCGCCCTCGCGGGTCGCGCTGATCGCGCAGTGCTGCGCCTTGCTGTGGCGCAGGGCGTTGGTGACGGCCTCGCGGAGCACGATGGCCAGGACGGTGTCGACCTCGCGCGGCAGCGGACCGCAGGCGAGGTCGGCCTCGGCCTCGATCTGCGCGGCGGCCAGTACCGACAGCGCGGACTCGGCCTCGGCGGCCAGGGACATGTCGCGGTAGCCGCTGGCGACGACCCGCACGTCGGCCAGGGCCTCGCCGGCGATGCCGAGCACCTCGGCGACCTCGGACCTGGCCCGGTCGGGGGCGGTCGGCAGCAGCCGGTAGCCGAGTTCGCTCTTCAGCGCGATGGCCGAGAGGCTGTAGCCGAGCAGGTCGTGGAGGTCGTGGGCGACCCGCAGCCGTTCCTGGATGACGGCCATGCCGGCCAACTCGCGTCGGGTGTCGCGGAGTTCGGCGACCAGGTCGGACAGGGAGCTGACCCCGTAGATGATGAGGCTGGCGAGCAGCGTGGCGCCGAGTCCGTAGGCCGCCTTGTCGGGGCCGGCGATGGCGACGACCGCGGCCACGATGGCGGCGATGACGGAGGCGTACAGCGGCCAGCGCAGCCGGCCGGGAACGGCGAGGAGGATCGAGCCCGCGAGCAGTCCGGCCATGGCGCCCCACGGCATCCCGAGCCAGACGAGCGGCAGGAACGTGACCACGGCCTGCGCGGACAGCGTCAGCGCACGGGTGCGGACGGGCCAGTCGCGGGGTCTTCGGGTGGAGTGGGCGTACTGCAGGGCGAGGACGGCCGCCATCCCGAGGGCGAGTAACGCGAGCCGCGCGGGGCCCGGGTTCTCGTCGCGGACGGCCAGCACGGTGACGACCGTGTGGCCGGCGAGCGTCCCCAGCGTCACCTGGAGCGCCATGCGGGATGCCTGCACCCCGCACGCGTCGTGCGGGTCGTCCTCGCCCTGGGGTGCGTCGAGCATCAGCGCGCGCCTCCTAGTCCGACCAGCGGTGGACGAGAGCACAGGCGACCGCCCGAGTACCCCCCTGAATACCGCCGGTGATCATACCTGGGAAGTAACGGCTTGTCATGAGCGCAATTTGCACTTTTCCGACTTCTTCGACGGGCCCCGACCGCCACCAGCGGTGATGCCCCCGGCCTCCTTTCCGGGCCTTTTGCCCCCTTGGCGCACGCCTCAGAGGAACAGCGGAACGGGATTCAGATCCTCGTACGCCGTAGGGGAGTTCAGCCTGCCGAGCCGCACCGGTACGTCGAACAGGCGGCCGGGAGCGAACCTCGCCCAGAAGTGCCGCAGGCCGGGCACGACCACCTTCACCACCGGCAGCCCGATGTCGGGCCTCGTCTGGTCCAGCACGAGCACCTCCAGACCGCGGTCCGCCGCCAGCGAGCAGAGGTGCTCCAGGTCGTCCCGCAGATCGGCCCGCGGCACATGCGCGTAGTCCGCCGGCGTCCGCGCCGGAAGCTCCGAGTCGGGTGTCAGATAGGGCTGTTCGGCGACCGTCGCCCCGCGCAGCCAGTCGAGCAGGTGCTCAGGAAGCCCCCTCGCGTACCCGCCCGTCACCGCCGGCAGCAGCTGGCCCAGCTCGGTGACCGCACGGCACAGCGCGACGGCCGGGTCCAGGTGCGCGCCGAAACCGAGCATGATCTCCTCGGCGGGACCGTCGGTCCGGCGCGACACCGCGGCCATCACCGGAATGCCCAGGTCGGCGGTGAGATCGAGCACCCACAGGCTGCGGCCGAGCTCGCTGAATCGTTCCGGCAGCGCGGAGATCCACGCGTCGCCGAACGACTCCAGGTCCACCCCGGCGTGCCGCGTCCGGTTGTACCACCACAGCGCGACCGCGTCCCGCTCCACCAACTCCAGGAAACCCTGCAGGATCGCGTCCTCCAGCGACCCGCCCGCCGCGTTCCCGTTGGAGTCGGCCACGACCGAACCGACACCGCCGGCGTCGAAGTACAACTGGCTCGTCGGCAGCAGCCGGTGCCGCCCCTCGGTGAGCGACCACACCGGCGTCCACTCGATCTCGGCGTCCTCGTCGAACCGCTCCGGCACGTACTGGAACGGAATGCCCGGCGCGTTCCACCGCTCCCGCTCCCGGTACTGCCGCTCGTCGAACAGCATGCACGTCCCCGGATGCACCGCGTCCGGCGCCAGCGCGCGGTAACTCCCCAGCACCGTCGCCTCGTCACCGAACCGCGACGCGCTGTACCGCTCCACCGCCTCGCACAACCCGCTCACCCGCGCGTCCAGATCGGTGCGCCCCTTGCCCCCGCTCTGCATCCGCAACCCCGCGCGGAACGACGGCAGATCCGCCCCGGCGAACGCCAGGTTCGGCCCCGCCTGGTAGCAGTGCAGGAACGACGGGCTCCGCGGATCGCGCACGACCCGCTCCACGATCCCCGTCACCGGATCCGCCAGATGCCCGAACCGCTCCCACATCTGCTCCGCCGACAGCGCCCGGTGCCCGTTGCCCGCGGCGACGCCCTTCGGCCGCGACACCGGCCGCACCGGCCGCCGCGCCAGGTCCGCGACCATCCCCGGATCACCGCAGTCCGCACACTGGGGCCTGCGGGCCACCGGATGGTGGGCGGCGCTCAGCGTCAGCGTGTCCAGCGACCACACCGCGTTCTGGCTTTCGTCGCGCATCCCGGCCAGCCACTTCGCCGCCTGGAGCGCCGCCGTCTGCAGCCCCAGCTCGCGCGTCGCCGCCAGCGACGCCTCCGGTGCCCGCACCGGCCCGTCCAGACCCAGCGCGCGCCGCACCTGCGACTCGCCGCGCCGATGGGAGCGGAGCCGTACCGCGAGACACGACCAGCACGGCCCGTCGCCCGGCCGGAACACCGGACCGATGCAGAGCTGCGCGCCGTACGGCTTGGCCGGCAGCCACGGCCGGCCGTCCGCGATCCGGGCGGCGTTGAACACGGCCAGCTCCGGGTCGAGGTAGTCGTCGCAGACGACCAGCGCGAACGGCGCGTCGGGGCCGCACGTCAGGCCCGCCGCGCGGCAGGCGCGCTCCGCGGCCGCCGCGTCGGCGCCGCCGATCGCGACGACGCTCACCCCGGCCTCCACCGGATCGCCCACACCGGCGAGGTCCCAGTACGCCCCGGCCGCCTCGTCCTGTGCGCGGTCGGCGTGGAAACCGACGAGGCCCGCGGAGGCGAGCCGGCCGAGCATGCCGTCCAGCTGCTCGGTGGGGATGTCCACGGCCTCTCGCAGCTCGGGGAGGGTCAGCGAGCCGTCGAGCAGCGGGGCCATCTTCTGGATCGCCGCTCCGGAGAGCGCCGTCGTGCCCCGCGGGGAGACGAGGTAGACCGCCTCGCCCGGGACGATCTCGGCGCGGAAGTGGCGCCGGAAACCTATCCGTCCGTCAGCCTGCACGGTGGCGCCGCTCTATCGCGCCGCGTCGACGGGCAGGGTGTAACACCACGGGCTCGGGTTCTCCCCGTCGGAGGGGGAACCGTCGAGGTTCTCGATGATCAGGTCGTCGAAGCCGGGAGTGGTCTGCATGACGTCGCCTCTCTCTGCCGCCTGCCGCAGCCGGTTCGTCGCTGCGGTGCCCGAAGTCAACAGCGACCCCGGCGAGGGCCGCCATGCACCGATTCACGTTCCCCATGTGAATTCTTCACATGGGAGAGATGTGCAGCTCAGTGGGCAACTCCCGGCGCTCTAGGCATGCTGGAGACCGAGATCGATAGGTGCGATGCCTGGAGGAACACAATGTCCGAAGGTCCTACAAGGTTCGACCCCGTCAACGCCGGTCAGCAGCCCGGACCGCTGAGCATCGGACTGCTCGGCTCGCTGTCCCTGCATCTCGACCGGACCCCCGTGACGGCGAGCGCCCCGAAGCAGCGGCAGGTACTGGCACTCCTCGCCCTGAACGCGGGCCGGGTCGTGACCGTACCGGCGCTCATCGAGGAACTGTGGGGCGACCGCCCCCCGCGCAGCCACGCCACCACCCTGCAGACGTACGTGCTCCAGCTCCGCAACGCCCTGGCCGCCGCCGACTCCGACCGCCCCGGCGTGCGCCAGATACTCGGCACCTGTCACAGCGGCTACCTCCTGGAGGACGGCTCCTGCACCACCGACGTGGAGGTCTTCGAGCGCCACGTCCGCGCCGGCCGCAACGCCTCCGAGGCCGGCGACCACCGCCGCGCGTCGGAAGAGCTGCGCCAGGCACTGCAGTTGTGGCGCGGACCCGCCCTCGTCGACGTCCGCAAGGGCAGCGTCCTGGAGATCGAGGCGGTGTCCCTGGAGGAGAGCAGGCTCGGCGCCCTGGAACGGCGCATCGAGTCCGACCTCGCCCTCGGCCGCCACGCCGACCTCCTCGGCGAGCTGACCCGGGTCGTCGCCCGCAACCCCATGAACGAGAACCTCTGCGCCTACCTGATGATCGCCCTCTACCGCGCCGGCCGCGTCGGACGCTCCCTGGAGGCCTTCCACCGCCTCCGGTCCGTGCTCAACCACGAGCTCGGCGTCGAACCCTGCCCCCGCCTCCAGGGCCTCCAGACGGCCATCCTCTCCGGCGACCCCACCCTGGACGTCTGGTCCGTCTCCTGGTCCCCCGAGGAGTTCGCCGCCAACCGCCTCGCCCGCGCCTCCTGACCCGGGCCCCAGGAGCCTCCCCGCCCACCGGAGCCGTCACCCCCGCACACGGCTCCCGGTGGGGGAGGCGGGCGACCGACTACCGGCCGCCTCCGACCCGTCGCGGCTTCGCTCCGCCCACTCCGTGCCTCGGTTACGCCGTGACTCGGTTGCTACGCGACCCGGTTACGCCGTGACTCGGTTGCTCCGTCACTCGGTTACTCCTCGACCCGGTTGCTCCGCGATCCGCCCACTCCGCGACTCGCTTACTCCGCCGAGTCCTCGATCGTGATCTCCCGCTTCAGGATCTTGCCCGTCGGCCCCTTCGGCAGCCCAGGCACCAGCCGGACGATCCGCGGGTACTTGTACGGGGCCACCCGGGCCTTCACGAACGCGCGCAGCTCGTCCGCCGTGACCTCCGCACCCGGCTTCAGGGTGACGACGGCCGCGACCTCCTCGCCGTGCACCTCGTGCG
The DNA here is from genome assembly GCF_040815545.1 of Streptomyces sp. LMG1-1-1.1. Taxonomy (NCBI): domain Bacteria; kingdom Bacillati; phylum Actinomycetota; class Actinomycetes; order Kitasatosporales; family Streptomycetaceae; genus Streptomyces; species Streptomyces sp. LMG1-1-1.1. The sequence continues at coordinate 145,257 of NZ_JBFPNH010000076.1, forward strand.
GCACGCCCACGACGGCGGCCTCGGCGACCGCCGGGTGCTCGTAGAAGACCTCCTCGATCTCGCGCGGGTAGACGTTGTACCCGCCGCGGATCACCAGGTCCTTCCTGCGGTCCACGATGAAGTAGAAGCCGTCCTCGTCGCGCCGCGCGAGGTCCCCGGTGCGGAACCAGCCGTCGGTGAAGGCGGCCGCGTCGGCCTCGGGACGGTTCCAGTAACCGGCCATCACGTTCGGCCCCCGCACGGCGATCTCGCCGACACCGCCCTCCGCGACCTCCTTGCCCTCGTCGTCGAGCAGCCGGACCCGCACGCCCTCGATCGGGGTGCCGATCGACCCCGGCTTGCGGGGGCCTTCGAGCGACCCGAAGGTGACCACCGGAGAGGTCTCCGACAGGCCGTACCCCTCGACGACGGGACAGCCGAACGCGGACTCGAAGCGGTGCAGCACCTCCACCGGCATCGCCGACCCGCCGGTCACGCACAGCCGCAGCCCCTCCTCGCCCGTCAGCCCGGTGGTACCGGCGGCCTCCGCGGCGGCGAGCAGCCCGAGGAACATGGTGGGCACCCCCTCCATCACCGTGACCCGGTCCCGGGCGAGGATCTCCAGCGCCTTCGCGGCGTCGAAGCGCGGCAGCAGCGTGATGCGGGCGCCGGTCAGCACGGCCGCGTTCAGACCGCAGGTCTGGCCGAACACGTGGAAGAACGGCAGCCCGCCGAAGACCGTGTCCGACGCCGACATCCCGAGCACCCGCGCCACGGTCGCCGTGTTGGAGCCCAGATTGCCGTGCGTCAGCCGCGCCCCCTTGGGCCGGCCGGTCGTGCCCGACGTGTAGAGCAGCACCGCGAGGTCGTCGTCGCCCCGCTCCACGACCTCCCCGAGCGGCTCCGTCCCGGCGAGCACGGCCCCGAAGTCCGGGTCCGTCACGTCGACGCACCCGATCCCCAGCTCCGCCGCCGCGGTCCCCGCCTCGGCCATGGCGGGGCCCCACGCCAGGATCACCTTCGCTCCGCAGTCGCCGGCGCCGTAGCCGATCTCCCCGGACTTCAGCAGCGGATTCATCGGCACCGCGACCGCCCCGGCCCGCAGCACGCCGTAGTAGGCCACCGCGAAGTGCGGGACGTTCGGCAGCAGCACCGCCACCCGGTCGCCCGGCCCGACCCCCTGCCCCGCCAGCCACCCCGCCATCCGGGCACTGCGCTCGTCCAGCGCCCGGTAGTCGAGCGTCGCCTCGTCCAGCCGGATCGCCGTACTGTCCGGCCGCTCCGCCGCGGTCCGAGTCAGGTTCAGGGCCAGATTGGTCACCGTCGACCTCTTTCCGATGGTTCGGGTGTTGCTCCCCGGCAGGCTATCCGCCACCCCCGCTCCCCCCTCCACGGCACCCCGCCGCAGGTCACGGGGCCGCCGTGCGGGGCGTGTGCCGCAGTCCGGGGGCAGTCCCCTTGCTGCGACTGAGGTGCGCGCCCGCCGTCAGACGCGAAGGGCGCTCCCGCGCTCCGACGGCGATGCGCGCGCCCGCCGTCAGACGCGAAGGGCGCTCCCGCGCTCCGACGGCGATGCGCGCGCCCGCCGTCAGACGCGAAGGGCGCTCCCGTGCTCCGACGGCGATGCGGCCCCGCCGTCAGACGCGTAGGGCGCTCCCGCGCCCCGACGGCGATGCGCGCGCCCGCCGTCAGACGCAACGGGCGGTGATGTCGCCGTACGACGTGTCGGCGTGGATGTGCAGGCCGGCGTCCGACCCCTCGGTGTTCCCGAGGCTGTTGGCGATACGGCCGAAGGCGGTGCGGGCGTCGAGCGTCGCGGACGTACCGCGGGCCGCGCCGACGGTGATGCCGCCTGCCTCCGTGCGCAGCGTGACCGTCCCGCGCACCGCCTCGGCGACGTCGATGTCGCCCTTCTGCGTCCTGATCTCGGCCGTGCCGCCGAGGCGCCCCACCGAGACGTTCCCGGCCTGCAGCACGATCCGCCCGCCCGCGATCTCTTCGAGCCGCACCGTGCCGGCGGCCCCCTCGAACACCACGTCCCCGAGCCGGCCGGTCCCCCGCAGTTCACCGGCGGCCGTCTTCGCCTCGACCCGCGACCCGGCGGGCAGCCGGACCTCGACCTCGACGATTCCCGAGCTGCCCAGCACCCGGTTCCGCGGGGCCGGGGTCCCGACCCGCAGGACCCCGTCGGCGTACCCGACCTCCACTTCCTCGGCGGCCTTCACGTCGCGGCCCCTGGAAGCGTCGGCCGGTCGGACCTCGACGGTCGCCTCACCCTTGTCACCCGCGATGAACCGGACGTTCCCGGCGGCGATGTCCACGACGGCGACGATCTCGGCGGCGGTGGCGAACTTCTGCATCGTTCTCTCCTTCTCCTTCGGCGAGCACCCGACCGGCTCGCCGTTTCTGATGATGGAAAAGCTACGTTGCGTTCGAAGTTCTGGCAACACTCCCGTTGCGTAGAAGCCTAATAAACGCAGGCCAGGCTAGCGATTTCATTGCAACGACTCTGAAGGTAATGCAACAGTCCTCGCCGCTCTCATTGCAATGAACTGGGAGTGAACGCACTTCGGCCCCGCCCCCGGGCCCCGCCCCTCCGGTGACCGGCGGGAGTCCGGATCGTTGCCCGGTCACCAACGAACGAAGACACCCGGAGGTATGCGGTGGGCGGACAGCGGACGAGCGCGACGCGAGACCTGGTCCTGAGCGAGGCCGAGGACGTACGGAGTGCGGCCGAGGCGCTGGACGAAGGGGCCGCCGTGGCCCACGGCTTCGGCAACTTCTACGCCCTGACGGCACGCCCCGACCGGGAGGTCGTCGAGCGCGTGAACCGGATGAAGGGCCGCCCGGCCGACCAGGTCGGCAGCGTCACGACCGTCCGCGAACGCGTCGGCTCGGTCTTCGACTGGACCCGCCTGCCGTCCCCGCTCCCGCGCCGCCAGGTCGAGGACCTCGTCGACGAGCTGCTCCACCTCGGCCCGTTCGGCCTGCGGGGCCCCGCCGCCGCCCACATCCCGCCCCACCTGACGGCCCGCCGGCAGGACGTCCGCACCGTCCAACTGATCGTCCCCGGCTACTCCTGCCCCTCGAACGCCTTCCTCGCCGAGGCCCTGGACCGCACCGGCACCGGAATCCTCTCCGTCACCTCGGTCAACCGCTCCCGCCACCTCACCGGCGCGGACCACGAACCGGCCCACTGGCGCGCCGACGGCGTCATCGCCGAATTCGGCCACGAGCCCGACGTCCGCGTCCTCGCCCACGCCGACGACGCCGCCGCCCGCCGCCGTCACCCCCACCACGCCACGACCTCCACCACCGTCCTCTCCTTCCACCACACCCCCGGCTACGGCCGCCCGGGCATGCCCACCCTCACCCTCGAACGCCACGGCTCCCTCTCCGCCGACCACACCCGCGCCATCGCCGCCAACCACGGCTTCACCCTTGCCCTCTCCCCCCATTCCCCCCACCGCCTCCCCGCCCGCACCTACCCCCAGCCCACCCCGGCCGCCCGCACCACCCGCGACTGAGGCCCGCCACCCGCCCGGCGCGCCCGAGGGCTCGGTCCGTACGGAGATCGGCAGCGGAGCCCACGCCCGACGGCTCGGCTCGATGGCACCCATCCGCCGAGGGATCGGCTCCGAATGCCGGACATGAGCACCGACGTGACGACCCTGCGCCGCCCGCTGCCGGGTGGTGCCGTGAGCGGTCGCCGCCGGATGTTCTCCGCAGCCCTCAGCACGAACGCGACACCTCAGGAGAGCACCCCATGAACACCCTGCGCTTCCGTCGTTCCGCGGTGGCCGTCGCCGCCGCCGCCACCCTGCCGTTCGCCCTCGCCGCCTGCTCCGATTCCGGGAGCGACGCGATGTCCGGCGATGTCACCACGCAGGCCGCGCCGCCCGCGGCACAGGAGTCCTCGGCCGCGCCGGCGTCCGACGGTCCGTTCGGGCCCGCGTGTGCCGGTGTGCCCAAGGAGGGCGCCGGTTCGTTCGAGGGCATGGCCAAGGACCCCGTCGCCACCGCCGCATCCAACAACCCGGACCTGTCGACCCTGGTCACCGCGGTCAAGCAGGCCGGTCTGGTCGACACCCTCAACAACGCCGAGAACATCACCGTCTTCGCGCCGACCAACGAAGCCTTCGCCAAGATCCCCAAGGCCGACCTCGACAAGGCCCTGGCCGACAAGGAGCAGCTGACGAAGATCCTCACGTACCACGTCGTCGGTGAGAAGCTCACGCCGAAGCAGCTGGAGAACGGCTCCTTCGAGACCCTCCAGAAGGGCACGCTCACCACCAAGGGCTCCGGCGAGGAGTACACCGTCAACGACTCGTCGAAGGTCGTCTGCGGCAACGTGCCCACCGCCAACGCCACCGTCTACATCGTCGACACGGTCCTCATGCCCAAGTAGTCCCCGGACCGCCGAAGGGCGGTGCGCCACCGGCCGGACCGGTGACGCACCGCCCTTCTCGTGTGCGCCCTCGCCCAGAGAGGGGCCGTCGAGCTAGTGTGCGCCCTCGCGTGAGAGGGGCCGTCGAGCGGAGCCGTCTCACCCGAAGGTGAAGGCGAAGGCCTGCAGGCCCGGCGTCAGCCGGAGTTCGAGGCGGGCCTCGCGGGCGGTGTCGTGCTCGGTGAGCCGGTACAGCGTCGGTGTGCCGTGCACCTCGACGGTCCGGGTGCGCTCGCCGTCGACGAGGACCGTGACGGTGCCTTCGCCGGCGAGGACGAGGTTGGCGTTCCTTGCCCGGTAGGTCAGGGCGAGCCGCGCGTCGGGACCCGCGGTGAAGTGCTCGTACCCCGCGGTCCAGGTACCGGCCAGGGAGACCTTGCCCAGGGGGACGCCGCCGGCCGGGAACGAGTGGACGACGGGCTCGTCCTGGGTGAGTTCGGGCGTTCCGGTGTAGCCGCGGATGCGGTGGGTGCTGAGGTACGTCTCGGGGGTGCGGTCCGCGGTGAGCCGGTCGTCGGACTGATCCGTGGGCGGCGGGAGCACGACGCTCGGGTCCGCCTGCCGGAGCAGTTCGCGGACGAGGTTCTCGGTCCGGGCGTAGCGGCCCTCGCCGAAGGTGAAGTACCGGACGGTGCCCTCCGCGTCGATCAGGTACTTCGCGGGCCAGAACCGGTTGCGGTACGCGTCCCAGGTGTCGAGCTCGTTGTCGAGGGCGACCGGGTACGTGATGCCGAGCTTTCGCGTCTGGTCGGCGACGTTGCCGGCGTTCTTCTCGAAGGCGAACTCGGGGGAGTGGACGCCGATGACGGTCAGGCCCTTGTCACGGTAGGCGCGGTCCCACTCCTCGATGTGGGGGATGCTGCGCTGGCAGTTGATGCAGGAGTAGGTCCAGAAGTCGATCAGGACCACACGGCCGCGCAGATCGGCGAGATCGAGGGGCAGACCGCCCGGCGTGTTCAGCCATCCGGCGATGCCGGCCAGCGGCGGCGCCTGCCCGCAGGAGCGGAGCTCGTCGACGCCGTCCTCACAGCGGGACAGCTCCTCGTTGGAGTCGTCGTAGAGCCCGGAGAGCTTCTGCCGGGCGGCGTCACTGTCCTCCACCCGCCGCTGCGCCGCGCTCGTGTAGTCGGGCAGCGCGCGCTGGAGGGCCGTCGTGACGTCGAAGGCGAGCGCGAAGGCGAGCGCGATCATGAGAATGCCCGAGACGACGCGCAGTCTGCGGGCGCGCGTACGGAAAGCGGCCACCCGTTCCGCGACGCGCCGCCCGGCGAGGGCGAAAGCGAGCAGCGGGATCGCGGTCCCGACGGCGAACGCCAGCGTGAGGACCACGATGTCGCCGTCGATCTCCCCTCGGGCCCCGGCGACGGTGATCGCAGCCAGCACCGGCCCGGCACACGGGACGTACAGGAGCCCCAGCCCGAGGCCGAGGACGAACGCGCTGCCCTCCCTGTTGACCTGCCGTTGCGGGATGCGCGAGAAGGGCTTCTCCAGGACGCGCTCGACAGGCGGGAACACGAGCCCGAGGCCGATCAGCACGAGCAGCGACAGACCGACGTACCGCAGCAGGTCCTGCGGAAGCCCCAGCGCGGAGATGATCGTCACGCCGAGCAGCGTGAAGAAACCGAAGCTCACCACCAGACCCGCGACCACGGCATAGGGCCGCAGATTCCGACCCGACCGGACCGGAGGCGGCGCCCCACCCGGCGCGGAATCCCGCGCCGCCCCACCCACGGCGACGGCGGCCACGTCCCGCGGCGCCGGGGCATCCGCACCGGGACCGCCCGCCAGGAACACCACCGGCAGCACCGGCAGGATGCAGGGCGACACCGCCGTGATCAGCCCACCCAGCAGCCCGATCAGCACCAGAGTGACCATGTCGAACGCCTCTTTCTTCACGTGGCTGTCTCTCGACGCGTATTCGGTTCAGGCGCGGGGGCGGATGGCGTGGGTTGTGCTGGTGGGGGCTGGGGCTGGGGCTGGGGGCCGGGAGCAGAGAGGCGCCGGGGGGTGGGGCCTGGGCCAGGAGCCGGGGCGGCGGCCGGGAGCTGGGGGCCGGCGGCCGGGGTGGGGAGCAGAGAGCCGGGGGTCGGGAGCTGCGGGTTCGCGGGGTCCCGTGGGAGCTGCGGGAGGCGCGGGCGCCGGAGGCCAGTGGAGGCGCGGGGGGGCCGCCAGCCGGGCCACCCCCGCCCCCCCCCCCCCCGACCCCGCCGCAGCGGGCGGCGCGCGCCGCCCGGGGGCGCCCCCCCGGGGCTGCGCGGGGGTCCCGGCCCCCGC
>NZ_JBFPNH010000076.1:151966-263751 GCF_040815545.1 Streptomyces sp. LMG1-1-1.1
GCCGGGGGGCCCGGGGGGCCCGGGGGGGGCCGCGCGCCCCGGGCCCCTGGGCCGGCGGGGCCGCCCCCCCCCCGGGCCCCCCCGCGCCCCGCCCGCCCAGGACCACGGCTCTGCGTGCGGCGAGCGCCGCCGTGGCGCGCCGCCCGGGTCCTGCGCGGGGTACCGGCCACCGTCGTCTCCGTCGACGGTGGGCCGGGATCCAGCACCGCGGTCGGCACCGTACGAGCGGCTCTGCCGACGTACCGCCTCCGCGGAGCACCTGGGGGCGGCCCGCGAGGTATCCGCCCGGCCGCCGGAGGAACGAAGGCGTCCGCCCCCCGCAATGGGGTGTCTGCCTCCCCGCAACGGGGCGTCTGCCTCCCCGGCGGGTTCGGCGCCTCCGGCCCTCCGGATGGGCGGAGCGGCTCCGTCTCACTCGTGCGGGTGAACGGCGGACGGAGGAGGCGGCGAAAGGGCCTCCCATCCGTACGCGTGTCCGCTACGAAGACTCTGCACAGGCCGCCCCCCGGCTCTGTGGCCGCAGTCCGCGAACCCCGTGGCCGGCCCCGTCTTCCGATCAAGGACCCGCATGCGATGGACACCCCGCCCCCGGCCGGCCGTCCCGGACGGCTGCGCCTGGTCCCCACGCACGGAGCCCGCCCGGTGAACCGGCCCGTTCCCCTCGACGACCCGGGCCCGACCCCGCGCCAGGGCCTCGCCGACGTGATGCGAAAGGTCGCCCAGGGCGACCAGCAGGCGTTCTCCGCCCTCTACGACGCTCTTGCGCCGATGGTGTTCGGGATCGTGGTGAGAGTCCTGCGCGACCGTGCCCAGTCAGAGGAGGTCACCCAGGAGGTGATGATCGACCTGTGGCGGCAGGCCGCCCGCTACCAGCCGACCGCCGGGTCCGTCACCGCATGGGCGGCCACCATCGCGCACCGCAGGGCCGTGGACCGGGTCCGCTCGGCCCAGGCCGCCACGGACCGCGAGCACGCGCAGGCGGCGCGTGAACACACCACGGCCTTCGACGAGGTCGCCGAGCAGGTGGAGACCCGGCTGGAGAGCGAACAGGTACGGCGCTGTCTGCGCGGCCTGACCGAAATCCAGCGCCAGGCCGTCGCCCTCGCCTACTACCGGGGACTCACCTACCGTGAAGTCGCCGAGACCCTGCACACGCCGCTTCCCACCATCAAGACACGCATGCGCGACGGACTGATCCGGCTCCGCGACTGCATGGGGGTGACCACATGAACCAGCACCGCTCCGACCTGCACACCCTCGCGGCCGCGTACGCCCTCGACGCCCTCGACCCCGCCGAGCGGGACGACTTCGCCGCGCACCTCCCGCACTGCGAGGCCTGCCGCAGGGACGTGGCCGAGTTCGAGGCGACCGCCGCCCGGCTCGCCGGGGCCACCGCCCAGGACCCGCCGGACGCCCTCAAGCAGCGCACCATGGCCGCCATCGACGGCGTGCGCCAACTCCCGCCCCAGGTCCCCGCCACCGGCCCCGACCGGCGCCTCGTCCACGTCCTGAGGCGCAAGGCCGCCCCCCTGGCCCTGGCCGCCAGCCTGGTCGCCGCGGTCTCCTTCGCCGGCCTCGCCGCCTGGCAGTACCAGGAGAGCCAGGACGCCCAGCAGCAGGCCCAGCAGTCCGCGCAGCAGCTCGACGCGGTCAGCACCGTCCTGGCCGCACCCGACGCCCGCACCGCGCACGGCCGCGCCACCAACGGCGCCCTCACCACCGTCGTCAGCTCCGCCCGCCAGAACAAGGCCGTCTTCACCGCCACCGGCCTCCCCACCCCCGCGCCGGGCCAGACCTACCAACTCTGGCTCGACCAGGACGGCACCATGCAGCCCGCCGGCTTCATCCACTCCGACGGCACCGTCCCCCTCGCCGGCAACCCCGCCGACGCCACCACCGTCGGCCTCACCCTCGAACCCACTCAAGGCTCCCCCCACCCCACCACCAAACCCCTCCTCCTCCTCGCCCTACCAGCCTGACCCCCGCCGCCCCCACGCCCCCGAAAACCCGAGCCCGGCCCGAACTCCGGGCCGCCCGCGGGCCGATCGAACGCCTACCCCGGCCGTCGACATCACGCGAGGCCGACCATGCCTCGCTCAAGGAATCACGACGACTTCTCCCTACGAAGGCACGCTGGCGAGCCAGACGGCTACGCCACCGTGGTGCGAGCAGGTACCCCGACGGTGCGCGGAATAGCTGTAGCTACCGTCGTTGCATTGAGCTGTGGCTCCGGTGGGCGCCTGCTGCGAGCCCTCTGGCGACGAAGAAGTGCTGGAGTCACTCCCCGATGAGGAGGAGCCGGTCGACGAAGTGGAGCTGCTGCCGGCCGAGTCGTCGCCGTCGCCGTCCCCGGCGCCGGAAACGGTGGAGGAACCGACGTCGCCGTAGTCGTCCCCCGTACCGGAGACGGTGGAGGAGTCTTCGGTGCTGGACTCGTCGCTGCTGCCCGCCCCCGTGGGGTCGTCGCAGGTCTCGCCTTCGCTGGATTTGACGGTGTCGAACGTGAGCGTCTCGTCGGTGCTCATGGTCGCGCCGGCTGCGGGCTCCTGAGAGCAGACCGTCCAGTTGCGGTCGAGGAACTGCTGGCGGCCCAGACCCGCGGCGTCTGTCGATTCGAGGCTGTAGATGCCGTCGGCCTGCGCCGCGTCCTGGGCTGCTTGGAGCCCCATGCCGACGAAGTCCCCGACGGTGACGCTCGCCGCCTCGTCGTCCTGAACGGATGACGAGGTCGATGAAGACGCCGAGGTGGACGACGAGTCGTTGTCGTCGTCGAACAGAGCACTGCATCCGCCGACTACGAGAAGTGCGGCCAGCATCAATCCACAGCCGACGCGGAAGTTCTTCCTGTCCTCCGCGGTCGGCTGAGGTCTCTGGTTTCGGGCCATGTCCGGGTCCCCCCTTGCTCCAGTGAGATGCACGCTCCCCTGCGTGCACTGTCCTGCTGCCGGTAGCGGACCGACGCCCGCTAGCGGCGGGCAGCAGGTGATCTCAGGGCGATGACGTTAGCTTCGTACTGCCAAGTAGATGACCGTTCAATGAAAATCGCCGTCCGAGGCGACTCGCGACTGGCTGAGCGAGGCGCGCAGCCGCGCTTCCACCCGGAGAAACCCGCAACGAGTCGGACGCCGCCGAATGTCCCCGGCCCTACCGGGGGGTACGTCCGGCACCTCCCCCGGTGGCCCGCCCCCGCCCCTGACCAGCAAAAAGGACCCTCCCGAAGGAGGGCCCTTTCCTTGCGCCCCCGGCAGGACTCGAACCTGCGGCCAAGTGCTTAGAAGGCACCTGCTCTATCCACTGAGCTACGGGGGCCGGGTGGGGATGGTGGGGCCGGGAGGCCCGGGTGGGTGGGGTGGGGTCTGCCGGGACAAGGATAGGGCTCCGGTGGCCTTGGCCCGGTTGCTTCACCTGCGTGGCACGATGTGGAGGTTCGGTGAAGCGGAACGATAATCGCAGGCAGGTGCGATTCGCGCAGCGCTTTTGACGTCGCTCGGGGCGGGTGTTGTGCACTCGTTATGCCGTGGCTTCCGGTTGTCACCCCTTTCTTCGGCGCGCAGGGCCGCAAATAGGCTTCAAAAACACTCATAAATTGGGCATTCTTCGCATGTGGTGACCTTGGACGAACGGCCTCAGCTGATCGACGCACTCTCCGCCCTGCGCGACCGAGTCGCCGCCGTGCGTCTTCCTCTCCCTCTGCCGGACACGCCGCGCGCCCGGCAGACGAGGGCGGAGTTGCTCGCCCAGCTGGACGACTACCTGGTGCCACGGCTGAAGGATCCCGACGCGCCACTGCTCGCGGTGGTGGGGGGTTCCACGGGGGCGGGGAAGTCCACGCTGGTCAACTCCCTTGTCGGGCGGCGGGTCAGTGAGTCGGGGGTGCTGAGGCCGACGACCAGGACGCCGGTGCTCGTGTGCCATCCCGAGGACCACCACTGGTTCGCGGGGATGCGGGTGCTGCCGCAGCTCACCCGTGTGTGGCTGCCGCAGACGGACGAGGACCACCCGGCGGAAGAGCACGCCGCCGAGGAGAACGCGCTGCGGGTCGAGACCGCCGCCGCGATGCCCCGGGGCCTCGCCCTGCTCGACGCGCCGGACATCGACTCGCTGGTCGTGGAGAACAGGCTGCTCGCCGCGGAGTTGATCTGCGCCGCCGACATCTGGGTGATGGTCACGACGGCTTCGCGGTACGCCGACGCCGTGCCCTGGCATCTGCTGCGTACCGCGAAGGAGTACGACGCCACCCTCGTCACCGTCCTCGACCGCGTCCCCCACCAGGTGATCGGCGAGGTCTCCCGGCAGTTCGAGGCGCTGCTCGACAAGGCGGGGCTCGGCGACGTGCCGCGCTTCACCATCCCGGAGCTGCCCGAGTCGGCGGGCGGCGGCAGCGGCCTGCTGCCCGACAGCGCCGTCGCCGCCCTGCGCGGCTGGCTGGCGCACCGCGCCGAGGACCCGGCGGCCCGGCAGCAGGCCGCCGACCGGACGGCCTCCGGCGTGATCGACTCCCTCGACACCCGCCTCCCCGAACTGGCCGGCGCGGTGGCCGCCCAGTACGCCGCGGCGGTCCGCCTCGGCGGGGTCGTCGAGACCGCGTACGGGGAGCAGGGCAAGCGGGTGCGGCAGCAGTTGGGGCGCGGCGCCGTCCTCGCGGGCGACGCCCGTACGCGCTGGCGCGGCTACCCGCGCGACAGCACCGCAGAGGAGCTCCTCGACGCCCTCGCCGAGTCCCTCGCCGCCCTCCTGCACTGCGCGGTCTCGGCCGCCGAGGAGCGCGTACGGGACACCTGGCGCCGCGAGCCCGCCTCGGAGGCCCTGGCTCCGCCGCGGACCGGCGGCGGTGACCGGGAGGCGGGGGAGCGGATCGGCGTGGAGGTACGGCGCTGGCGCCGCGTACTCGAAGAACTGGCCGAGGAGGAGGTGCGCGACGTCGAGCGCCCCTCCGGTTCGCGCGCGGCCCGCACCGCCGTGCCCGAGGCAGACACCGTCGCCGCCCTCCTGGCGGCCTCGCTGCTCGGCGGGCGGCGCGCCCGGTCCGCCGGCGAGCGCCTCGCCGAACTCCTCGGCGCCCAGGCCGCCCTGCGGCTGCGCGACAAGGGCGGTGAGCTGGTCCTCTCGTACGTCGACCGGGTCCTGCACGCCGAGCGCGACCGGCGCCTCGCCCCCCTCCAATCGCTCGACGTGACCCCCGAGCCGCAGGCGGAGCTGATCGCCGCGCTCTCCGTACTGCAGAAGGAGAAGTGACGTGGTGGACGTGGCGGACGACGGCCGGGGACGCGGGCGGGACCGGGGCGTGGCGGATGACGGCCGGGGGCGTGGGCGGGACCGGGGCGTGGCGGATGACGGCCGGGGGCGCGGGCGGGACCGGGACGGGGCGGCCGAACGGGGCCGGGGGAGCTGGGACGACGGGCTGATCGCGCGGCGCGCGAGCGAACGGGCCGCCGCCAAGGAGGCACAGCCCGGGGGAGACGCCCGGGAGCCCGGGGACGTCGGCGACGGCAGGGAGGAGGACATGCTGCCGCCCCTCGGCGGGAGTTACGGCGGTCCCCTCCGCACCCGCCTCGACGCCCTCCACGAGCTCGTCGGGCTCTCCCGCACCCGGGTGGAGGGCGAGGCCCTCGCCGAGGCCGGGCGGGTGCTCGACGAGGCCGCGGCGCGGCAGCGGCTGTCCTCCCGGCACACCGTGATCGCCATCGCCGGAGCGACCGGCAGCGGCAAGTCGACGCTCTTCAACGCCCTCGCGGGCGTCCCCGTCTCCGAGACCGGGCTGCGCCGCCCCACCACGTCCGCGCCCATCGCGCTCAGCTGGTCCGAGGGCGCGGCGGGGCTGCTCGACCGGCTCGCGGTGCCCGGCCGGCTGCGCCGCAAGCCGCTCGCGGGCGGCGCCGCCGACACCGAACTCCAGGGGCTCGTCCTCATCGACCTGCCCGACCACGACTCGGCGGTCACCGCCCACCGCGACCAGGTCGACCGGGTGCTCGGGCTGGTCGACGCCGTCATCTGGGTCGTCGACCCCGAGAAGTACGCGGACGCCGCCCTCCACGAGCGCTACCTGCGGCCGCTCGCCGGGCACGCCGAGGTCACGTTCGTCGTCCTCAACCAGATCGACCGGCTCGGCACGGAGGCCGCCGACCTCGTCCTCGACGACCTCCGGCGGCTCCTCGACGAGGACGGCGTGGCCCTGGGCGAGCACGGCGAACCCGGCGCCACCGTGCTGCCCGTCTCCGCGCTCACCGGCGAGGGCGTGCCCGAACTACGCGAGCTGGTAGCCCGGTTCGTCCAGGAACGCACCGCCCCCGAGCGCCGGCTCGCCGCCGACGTCGACGCGGCCGCGGCCCGGCTGCGTCCGGCGTACGTCGCCGACGGACGGTCCGGCCTCGACGAGCGGGCCAGGGACGCCTTCACGGACCGGCTGGCCGTCGCCGTCGGCGCCCAGGCCGCGGGGGAGGCCGCCGAGCGGGTCTGGAGCCGGGGCGCCATCCGCGCCTGCGGCACCCCCTGGCTGCGGCTCTACCGCCGGTACGAGCGGATGCGCGCGCACGGCACCACCGACCCGCGCCTCGCCACCCCGGTCGAGGAGGAGCTGACGGCGCGCCAGCGCGTGGAGCAGGCGGTGCGGATCGTCGCCGACGAGGCCTCGCGGGGACTGCCCGTCCCCTGGGCGCAGGCCGTGCGCGAGGCCGCGGAACGCGGCGCGGACGGGCTGCCCGAGGCCCTGGACGAACTGGCGGTGTCCATCGGCGACCCGGCCGCCCGGCCGCCGCGGCCCGCCTGGTGGCCGGCGGCCGTCCTCGCCCAGGTCGTGATGACGCTCCTGCAGATCTTCGGCGCGCTCTGGCTGGTCGGCCAGATCGTCGGCGTCGTACCCCCCGGCCTCCTGCCGCCGGTCCTCGTGATGGTCGCCGGCATCGTCGGCGGCCCGCTCGTCGAATGGGCCTGCGAGGGCGCCGTGAAGGGCCCGGCGCGCCGTTACGGGCAGGAGGCCGAGCGCCGCCTGCGCGAGGCTGCCGCCGCCTGCGGCCGGGCCCGCGTGCTCGACCCGGTGGCCGCGGAGCTGATGCGCTACCGCGAGGTGCGCGAGCAGTACGCCACGGTGGTCGGCACCCGCCCGGCGGCCCGGGTCGTCGGCGGCGGCCGCTTCGGAACGGCCCGGCTGGGTGCGACGCGAACGGGGGTACGGGGTCGGTAGCGCGGGTCCCGCGTCCTGCCACTTTGCCCGGTATCCGCCTTCCGGGTGAGGGAGTTGTCCCCATACGACCGGTCGTCCACAGGCCCCGACGGGGTTTCCCGTGACGCTCCACCATGGTGCCGAAGCGACAGGACGGCCGGGGGAACGGCAGCCGGCGAACAGCGGCCGGGCGACGGCAGGCCACATGGGAAACAACGCGAGACAAAAGGGGGCGGACATGAACGACACGACCGTGACGCTCGTCGGCAACGTGGCGACGGCGGTGGAGTACCGGGACACGGCGGCGGGCGGGGTGGCCAGGTTCCGCTTCGCGGTCACCGCGCGCCGCTGGGACCGCGAGCAGGGCACCTGGTCCGACGGGCCCACCAGCTTCTACACGGTCTCGGCCTGGCGCTCGCTCGGCGCCAACCTGGCCGCCTCCGTGTCGGTCGGCGAACCGCTCGTGGTCCACGGCCGCCTGAAGGTGCGTGAGGACGAGCGCGACGGCCAGCGCAAGACCTTCGTGGACGTCGCGGCGCTCGCCGTGGGCCACGATCTGAGCCGCGGGACCGCGGCCTTCCGCCGCGCGGCCCGGCCGGAGCCCGAACTCCGCCCCGACGGCGGGCCTCAGCCGCTGGTCGGGACCGCACAGGGGGCGCCGCCGGGGGCGCCGCCGGGACCGGACCAGGACCCGTGGGCGGTGGCCGCGGACGAGGCGACGACGCGCCTGGTAACCGCCTCCTGACCATGCGTCGTGGGGATTTGTCGACCAACTCGCCTGGTGGATAACGATTCCGAGACGGAATGGTTATCTGACCGTATGGCAGGGCACCCGGGGGTTCCGCGTCCCTAGGATTCCCGGGTACTCATGTGGCACGTGAGCCCATCGAGTCTGTGAGTCTGCTGGCGTGCGCTCCCCCCACGTGAATCGACCAAGTTCGCGGAGCTGCCGCCCGGAGGGGAATCCAATGTTTTCAGTTCGTGGGCGGGGCACTGTTCGCCGCCTTGCCGCTGCCACCCTGGTCTCGGGCCTCGTCGCCACCGGCGCGATAGCCCTCGCGGGACCGGCCGCGGCCGATGAGGTTCCGGGTGCGAGCGGTGGCGCCACCGCCACCCTCGGCCAGCTGAAGATCGCCGACACGGTGAAGGTCGTCGAGAAGGTCGACGGCGAGGACGAGGTCCGGGAGTACGGCGCCGGCCTCTTCGAGATGAAGGTCGACAACGGCGGCAAGCTGCAGACCTACTGCATCGACTTCCGCACCGGCGCGCGCGAGGGCAAGCAGTACAAGGAGGTCGGCTGGGACGAGTCGTCCCTCCACAACAACCCCGACGCGGGCAAGATCCTCTGGATCCTGGAGAACTCCTACCCGAACGTCTCGATCGCCGGCCTCGCCGAGAAGACCAAGGTCGAGGGCCTGACCGAGGAGACCGCCGCCGCCGCCACGCAGGCCGCGATCTGGCACTTCTCCGACAAGGTCGACGCCACGCCGAAGGACGCGCACGGCAAGGAGCTGACCGAGTACCTGCTGGAGAAGGCCACGAAGGTCGAGGAGCCCAAGGCCTCCCTCAGCCTCTCCCCCGCCTCCGTCGCGGGCAAGGCCGGTGACCGTCTCGGCCCGATCAAGGTCGGCACCAACGCCTCCGAGGCCGTCCTCTCGATGGTTCCGGGCGCCCCGGCCGGTGTCGGCGTCGTCGACAAGGACGGCAAGGCCGTCACCAAGGCCAAGGACGGCGACGAGGTCTACGTCGACGTTCCCGCCGGCACCACCGACGGCACCGCCGAGGTCAAGGCCGAGGCCACCACGAAGGTCCCGCTCGGTCGCGCCTTCGTCAGCGTCAAGGGCAAGAGCCAGACGATGATCCTGGCCGGCTCCAGCGACTCCACCATCACCGCCAAGGCCGGCGCCGCCTGGGCCAAGAAGGGTGCCGTCCCGGCCGTCACGGTCGCCAAGGACTGCGCCAAGGGCGGCCTGGAGGTCATCGCCTCCAACGCGGGCGACGAGGCCTGGACCTTCGACCTGAAGGGCACCTCGTACACGGTCGCCCCCGGTGAGAAGAAGACCATCGCGGTCCCGCTCGCCGAGGACGAGGCCTACAAGTTCACGATCACCGGCCCGAACGGCTTCGAGGAGACCTTCGAGGGCATCCTGGACTGCAAGACGGCCACCCCCGGCCCGCAGCCCTCCGAGACCCCCTCCACCTCCCCCTCGGTCGAGCCCTCCCCGTCCACCCCGGCCACCACGGGTGACACCACCGCCGGCACCACCGGCGGCGGCGACCTCGCCGAGACCGGCAGCTCCAACGCCACCCCGATGATCGCCGGCATCGCCGCCGCGCTCGTCGTGATCGGCGGCGGCGCGGTGTTCTTCCTCCGCAAGAAGAAGACCGCCGGCCAGTAATTCCCGGCCACGGGTGCCGGGCCCTCGCGCCCGGCACCCCGCGGAGTGCTCCACGTCACACGCGCTCACCCCGCACCCCCGCCCGACCCCGGACCGCATCCGCGCCCGGGGTCGTCGCACGTCACACCCCTGTTCCCACCCCTCACGACCCCCTCCGAGCCCCCGCTCCACCCGAACCGGTTTCCGCCGGAGGGTGGCGGTCAGGCAAGATGGGGTGTTTCTCTCCGGCCGAGGGCACAAAACAGCCCCTCACCAGCAGGTTTCCCGCCGATGAGGGGCCGTCTCAGGCAGCCTGGGCCGTCTCTGGGCCGTCAGGCAGGCGAGCGGGGAGCTGTCAGGCTCCGATTGCTGCTTGCTCGCCCGCACCGTGCCCGACGCCAAGGTCGGTGCGCATCACACTGCGCATCGTCTCCCATCGCTCCCAAAGGCGAACGAAGTCGGCCCTTATGTCGTCGAAGGACCCATCCGGATCAGGATTTCCCTCCTCCAGACTCATGGTCCGCCGGTAGACCTCAGACAAGACCTTCGTCATCTCATCCAGTTGGGCCAGCACCGCTCCGGACGCGATGAGCTGCGCCTCAGCGAAGACCGAGTGGTGATCGCGCCGCGCCTCCTCGACCAGCTCCCGAGCCTCCGGCGTGACAGCTCCTTTGTGCACGGTCCACAGGAAGTTCAGGAGATGCGTTCGATAGCGTCGGAGGGACGCGTTGACCTGCATGTAGGCGTCGCGCCGACGGTTCAGTTCGGCTACTTGCTGCTCGCGGTGCCACTGCGCTGCAGCCACCTGCTGCTGACGCTCGAACTGTTCCGATTGAACGCGGCCTAGCAGGCGTTGCGACAGGACAGACGCGATGAGCGTGCCCGTCACACCGACCACAGCGGCAGCTAACCCAATGAGCGCGCTTCCCATGGGACCCCCTGACTGATGGAAAGAATCACGTCAGTGGCATCCTGCCCGCAGCGCGATGGCTGTGGGTGCCCTTTTCGTGCCTGAGCGCCATCCCCGCCCCATGCTTGAGGACTTGCCGAGCGAGAGCGCGAAGCACCCCCTCACCAGCAGTTTCCCGCAGATGAGGGGCTGTCTCAGGCCGCAGCTTGAATGGCTTCCAGGCCGTCGTGAGCGTGACCCGCAGCCCGGTACATCGCGCTGATGGCCTTCCGGGTGCGTGTCTCGCTGCTCGGCATCAGGTGCCCCGGCGGAGGCAAGCGCCGGCTTCCACGTCTGGTCATTGAAGGTATTGCTCCACAGGGCCGTTCCGGCAGGTGCCGAAAACACGAGCCGGTGAGTCACCTTCGGCCCGCTCGGCGTCAGCCATGGCAACGTGACCTCGACCGGCGGGAAGCGCTTCATGTGCTCGCGCAGGGCCGCCGAGACCTCAGGGTCGAGGGGGACGTCCCGGAGCTTCCCGCGCTTCGGAGGGGCGAACACGAGCCCACCGCGCACCTTCTTCACCTGCTGCCGGACATAGAGCCAGCCGAGATCCCCGATGTTGTCGACGGAGATGCCGAAGATCTCTCCCTGCCGAAGCCCGCACCCGGCACCCACATCCACCATCGCCTGGAAGCGCTCGGGCAGGCCGGCACGGACCCCGAAGACCTGGGGCACAGACCAGGAATGCACCCGAGTCGGCGCCGGCCGGGGAGCCTTGACCGACCGAGCCCGCAGGGCGAACGGAAGCCTCAACAGGCCCACCACTGGCCACAGGACGAGTGCGGTGAGAGTTGCTCTACTTCATCAAGGCACCCGCCGCGCACGGCGCGGCGCGCGCGGCCCGTCGCCCGGGCCTGCGCTCCTGTCTACGCCCCGCTCCAGCCCGGCCGCCGTCCGCACGCCTGACGGCTCGGGTTGATGGGCGGGAAGAACCACGGCGTGGCCGGGGCGAGTGCGTGACGTGCCGGACAGGACGATGCCTCCGGCGGGGGCGCTCAGGCTCCGGGATGGAGGGGGCCCGTGGGCGTCTGCCGGCAGCGTCGTGGTGAAGGTGGGGGGCTCCCATCCCGCCTGCCATCGACCCAGGCAGAGCCGAGCAGACACGGGTCCTGGCGTCCAGGTCGTTCGTACAGTGGCGCGCTCCACCTGGACGCCAGGACCCGCGCTTGCTCCACGGTGTGTGGGTCGACGGCAGACGGGATGGGAGCGGGGCCAGAGTGTTCGGCGACCCGCCTGGGGTGCGGGAGAGCGCAATGCTGGGATGCGGTTCGGGCGGTAAGCGGGTGCGCTCTGGTGCCCAATGGCGGGCAGTCTGGGACAGTTGGACTACACCCGGGGAGTCGTCCTAGGCGACTTCCCCATGGCCTGTCCGTGTCATCAGGACGGACCAAGTCACTGATTCGAGGTCTGACTGGTTGGGCAACCAAGGATGTGGCTGAGTTCCTTCCGGACGATCTCAGCTCGTTCTGCGGTCGTTACTCGGTCGTCCTCGGAAGACGTATCTGCGAGGAATTCCGCACCCTCTTTGATCCGCGCGGTGTCCTTCACCTCGGGGTAAGCCGTGGCGAGCCACTGCGCGTACACAGAGGTCAACTTCGTCTTAGCCACCGTCTCCCACCTTTCCGCAAAGTCCACACCCTGGAGGTTTTTCCAGCAACGGCGACCACAAACCGTGGATAGCTAGAAGCTCGGCTTTGTCAACGGCCGCAGACCCCTGTAGGTCCCCCATCGCATCAGTGTCCAGCACCATCTCAACGGCGCTCTCCCAGCAATCTTGCGCCTTCCCCCTATGCTGATGAACACGCAAGAACAGGCTGGCGAACCGATGGTCGTCATTCCACCACTCGTCCGCCATCTCGTCCAGCTTGCGAATTAGGCGGTAGCCCATGGTCGCCTCCGCTTGCGCTTGGCGGCGCCGAATTCTTCACGCCCCGTAGTCGGTCCAGGACGTTTTGGATGGGTGTCGATCGGTAACTATCGATGCGTGCAGAGAGCATGTAGCCGACTACTCCGCCGATCGCGGCCGGGACGATCAGCCAGCCCGCCAAGGACAAAAGCCATGGCGCCAACGGTGTCGGCACCTGTGCGGGGGAAGTCAGTCCCACGAGCACCTCGTAGGCCACGTGCCAGCCAGCTAGGAACCCGGTAACGACGAAGATGATCGCGGTGGGTACGAAGACCCACGACCCCCAGCAGATGAGCCACCGCCTCAATGGCCGCAGCTGACCGCGGGATTTGTAGATGTTCGCCACGTATTCACCGTATGTGCGCACTGATGCCGCTGCTACTTCTGGCGGGGCGGGGGTAGCTGGCTGATTGCCGGATCGGCGGGGAGGGTCTTCCGACCGAAGTGCACCTGGGCCGTCTGTGAGCCGTGCGACGGGGCTCAGGAGTGACCGACGGCGACCAACAGTGACAGGTCGGCGACGAGGGTGACCCGGGAACGTGCAGGTCAGCGAGCCCCCCCGCCTACTGGTTCGCCCCCGGGGGTGGCGGTCAGGCAAGATGGGGTGTATCTGCCCACTCACTCTTTGCCGGACGGTTTCTCTTGGCTGAGTACATCTACACGATGCGCAAGGCGCGCAAGGCGCACGGCGACAAGGTCATCCTCGATGACGTGACGCTGAGCTTCCTGCCGGGCGCGAAGATCGGTGTGGTCGGCCCGAACGGTGCCGGTAAGTCCACCGTTCTGAAGATCATGGCGGGCCTGGAGCAGCCGTCGAACGGCGACGCGTTCCTGTCGCCCGGGTTCTCCGTCGGCATCCTCATGCAGGAGCCGAAGCTCGACGAGACGAAGACCGTCCTGGAGAACGTCCAGATGGGCGCCGCCGAGATCATGGGGAAGCTGAAGCGCTTCAACGAGGTCGCGGAGCTCATGGCGACCGACTACTCGGACGCGCTCATGGACGAGATGGGCAAGCTCCAGGAGGACCTGGACCACGCCAACGCCTGGGACCTCGACACCCAGCTCGAGCAGGCCATGGACGCCCTGGGCTGCCCGCCCGGCGACTGGCCCGTCAACAACCTCTCCGGTGGCGAGAAGCGCCGTGTCGCGCTCTGCGCGCTGCTCCTGGAGGCCCCCGACCTGCTGCTCCTCGACGAGCCCACCAACCACCTCGACGCCGAGTCGGTGAACTGGCTGGAGCAGCACCTCGCGCAGTACAAGGGCACCGTCGTGGCCATCACCCACGACCGGTACTTCCTCGACAACGTCGCCGAGTGGATCCTGGAGCTCGACCGCGGTCGCGCCCACCCCTACGAGGGCAACTACTCCACCTACCTGACCAAGAAGTCCGAGCGGCTCAAGGTCGAGGGTCAGAAGGACGCCAAGCGGGCGAAGCGTCTGCGGGAAGAGCTGGAGTGGGTGCGGTCGAACGCCAAGGGGCGTCAGGCCAAGTCCAAGGCGCGTCTGGCGCGCTACGAGGAGATGGCGGCCGAGGCCGACAAGATGCGGAAGCTGGACTTCGAGGAGATCCAGATCCCGCCGGGCCCGCGTCTGGGCTCCATCGTCGTCGAGGTCGAGAACCTCTCGAAGGCCTTCGGCGACAAGGTCCTCATCGACGACCTGTCCTTCACCCTGCCGCGCAACGGCATCGTCGGCGTCATCGGCCCGAACGGCGCCGGCAAGACCACGCTGTTCAAGATGCTCCAGGGCCTGGAGACCCCGGACTCCGGCTCCGTCAAGGTCGGCGAGACCGTCAAGATCTCGTACGTCGACCAGAGCCGCGCCAACATCGACCCGAAGAAGACGCTGTGGGCCGTCGTCTCCGACGAGCTCGACTACATCAACGTCGGCCACGTCGAGATGCCCTCCCGGGCGTACGTCTCCGCGTTCGGCTTCAAGGGCCCGGACCAGCAGAAGCCGGCCGGCGTGCTCTCCGGCGGTGAGCGCAACCGCCTGAACCTCGCGCTCACCCTCAAGCAGGGCGGTAACCTGCTGCTCCTCGACGAGCCGACCAACGACCTCGACGTCGAGACCCTGTCCTCGCTCGAGAACGCGCTCCTGGAGTTCCCGGGTGCGGCCGTGGTCATCTCCCACGACCGCTGGTTCCTGGACCGGGTCGCCACGCACATCCTCGCGTACGAGGGCGAGTCGAAGTGGTTCTGGTTCGAGGGCAACTTCGAGTCGTACGAGAAGAACAAGATCGAGCGCCTCGGTGCGGACGCGGCCCGTCCGCACCGTGCCACGTACAAGAAGCTGACCCGAGGCTGAGGTCCGTGACGAGGCACATCTACAGCTGTCCCCTGCGCTGGTCGGACATGGACGCCTTCGGGCACGTCAACAACGTCGTCTTCCTGCGGTACCTGGAAGAGGCGCGGATCGACTTCATGTTCCGGCTGGCGCCGGGGGACGGTTCCCCCTCGTTCTCCGGCGGGTCCGTCGTGGCCCGGCACGAGATCGACTACGTGCGGCCGCTGGTCCACCGGCACGAGCCGGTGACCATCGAGTCGTGGGTCACGAAGATAGGCGCGGCGTCGCTGACGATCGCCTACGAGATCAAGGACCCGGACGTGACCTACGTCCGCGCGTCCACGATCGTCGTGCCCTTCGACCTGGAGGCGCAGCGCCCCCGGCGGATCACCGCCGAGGAGCGGAGCTTCCTGGAGGAGTTCGTGGACGACGGGATGTCCGCCGCCGCATGACCGTCCTCGCACCGCTCCACTTCGCCGACGCCAGGGAGGCGGCGGCCCTCGCCGCCTTCCTGACCCGGCTGGTCCACTACGACCGGGCCGCCGCCGTCCGCCTCCAGGCGGGCGGCGGGGCGCTGGCCGTCTTCGGGCGGCCGGCGTCCTTCGAGGTACTGGCGATCCGCACGGCCCGCCTCGTCGACGCCGTGGACCTCGACGTCACCGTCTCCGCCGGCGAACTCCTCGAAGGCATCGAGGAGTCGGCCGGCAAGGCGGTCGTCCCGGACTCGGTGACCGGGCCGCCCTGGGCGGGCGTCCTGCCGCCGCGCTCCGGCTGGCGGCCCGTCGAAGGCCTGCCGGGCGCCGCCGAGATGCGGGGCGCGGTCGCCGCCGCGGTCGCCGAATTCCGCGCCCGCGACGAGGAGTTGCCCGAGGATCGCCGGACCAGGGCGGAGCGCGACCGGATCGGTCACGACATCTGGTCCCGCACCCTCGGCACCACCGGACTGCCCCTGCGCGCCGTGCACGCCGCCCAGTCGCTCGGCTTCCTGCCCCCGGCGGAGCAGGGGGGCGCCCTCGCGCTCCTCGCCTCCGGTCCGTGGCTCCGGCTGCGCACCCCGTACGGCTCGATCGCGCTGCGCACCGCGCCGATGTCCCTGACGGTCGCCCCCCGGTGACCGACGTACGCGTCGACGGACCCCTCACCGGCGACGAGCTCAACACGCTCTTCCACGCCGCCTGGCCCGGGCACCGGGACACCGACTTCGGTCCCGTCCTCGCCCGCAGCATGCTCCGGGTCACCGCCCGCAGCGCCGGGCGGCTCGTCGGGTACGTGAACGTCGTCGGCGACGGAGGCGTGCACGCCTTCCTGCTCGACACCACCGTCCACCCCGACGCGCGCCGGCAGGGCCTCGGCGTCGCCCTCGTACGCGCCGCCGCCGCGGCCGCCCGGGAGCGCGGCGCGCACTGGCTGCACGTGGACTACGAGCCCCACCTGGCCGTGTTCCACGAGCGGTGCGGCTTCCGGCCCACCGCCGCCGGGCTCATGGACCTGACGGGCTGACTCCCCGCCTCGAAGCCCGCAGCCGCGGAGGGCGGGCGTTCCACCATCGTGCGGGTCAGTCCTCGCCGCGCCCCTCCCTGGAGATCGCGACCGCCGACAGGGCCGCCGACAGCGCGAGCAGGGACGCGGGGACGACGGGGGAGCCGTGGGCCTTGTTCTGGCGTTCCAGGATGGGGTCCATGCGGTGAGCGGGGTCGTAGGCGATGCGGACCGCGGTGCCGGAGGAGCCGATGCGTTCCTCGGCGGAGAAGTCGGTGGGGTAGCCGCCGGCGCAGTCCAGGGTGTGGTGGTACAGGGTCTTGGCCTCGGGTGCGCCCTCGCCGAAGGTCGGATGGTGGGTCACCTTGACCTCGCCCACCACCACGCAGTCGGTGACCGCGCCGCGGACGGCGGAGTCCCGGGCCTCCACCCAGACCGCCGTGAGGCCCGCGAGCATGAGCACGACGGCGGCGATGCTGCCGCCCTCGCGGAAGAGCGCGTTGTGCGCCAGGAGCGCGGCCGCGGTGAGCGCGAGGCCGCCCGCCACCCCCAGCGCGGTGGGCAGCCCGTGCGGGCTGCGCAGGCTCCGGTCCGCCCACGTCCACAGGAGCGTTCCGGCGAGCGCGGGCACGAGCAGCGCCCCGGCGTACGCCACGGCCTTCCCCATGGGTCCCCCTGGGAGTGACGTCGACTGCGGACGTCGACTGCGGTCAGGTCCGTGGGCGGGGACGCCGGTTCACGGGTACGCGGTTGCACGGGAGTCCTAGCCCCAGCCCCGACGTCGGGACTCCGGAGTCCGGAACCCGGAGGACACAGCAGTCAGGGCGCCGGGAGCCCACAAGCCCAACGGCCCACGAGCCCAGCGGCCCGGCAGCCCACAAGCCCAGCGGCCCACGAGCCCAGCGGCCCACGAGCCCATCGGCCCAGGAGCCAGAAGCCCAGCGGCCCGGCCCCCCCCCGCTCAGTGCTCCGCGTCGTCCGGCCAGACCCCGATGTGGTCCTGTTCGAGTTCGAGGGCGACCCGGTGCTCCATGCCGAGGGCCTGGGTGTACTCGGCGGGGAGCTGGAGGCGGCCGGCGCGGTCGAGCATGGCGTACTCGCGGGCGACGAGGGACTCCTGGCCGAGCTCGTCGACCTCGGTGCGGCGGAGGACCTCGGAGGAGGTGCGGCCGTCGCGGATGGCGACGGTGCGGCGGACCTCGGAGGCGACGGCCTGGTCGTGGGTGACGATGACGATCGTCGTGCCGAGCTCCTCGTTGGCGCGCCGGAAGGCCGCGAAGACCTGCTCGCCGGTGGCGGAGTCCAGCTCGCCCGTCGGCTCGTCGGCGAGGAGCACGGCCGGGTTGTTGGCCAGGGCGACCGCGATGGCCACCCGCTGCTGCTGGCCGCCGGAGAGCTGGTGCGGCCGCCGGTCGCGGATCTCGGAGATGCCGAGCATGGCGAGCAGCTCCTCGGCCCGCTCCGCCTTCTGCTTGGACCGGCCGCGCAACTGCATGGGGAGGGCCACGTTCTGGGCGGCCGTCAGGTAGGGGAGGAGGTTGCGGGCGGTCTGCTGCCAGACGAAGCCGACGACCTCGCGGCGGTAGCGGAGGCGCGCCTTGCCGTCCATGGCGAGCAGGTCGCAGCCGGCGACGCGGGCCGCTCCGGCGGTCGGCACGTCCAGGCCCGCGAGGATGTTCATCAGGGTCGACTTGCCGGAGCCGGAGGCGCCGACCAGGGCCATCAGCTCGCCCTCCTTCACGAGGAGGTCGAGGCCCTGGAGCGCCTGCACCTCGACGCCGTCCGTGGTGAAGATCCGGACGAGGCGGTCGCAGGCGATGAGCGCGTCGTGGCCGTACGAGGGCCGGTCGCGCCGCGCCGTGGCCCGCCGCTCCAGCTCTTCGAGGGTGGTGTCCGAACCGGTGTCGGTCAGCGTCGTCCCACTCGGGGTCCCGGTCTTGGTCATCGTGCGTCTCCTGCCCTGAGTTCCTTGATCGAGCCCCTGCGCCCCGCCCACCAGGCCTGTCCCGCGGCCGCCAGCCCCGTCAGGAGGACGACGGCGAGCGCGGGCAGCACCAGCGACCACGGGTCCGCCCGCAGCGGGGCGCTGTCCAGCCGGGCGAATCCCGGCGCCGTCGCGAGCGCCAGCCGGAACAGGTCGATGCCCGGGGCGAGCAGCGGAACCGTCGCCCAGCCGACCAGTGTGCCGCCGAGTGCCGCGAGGACCGCCTGCGGCAGTGCTTCGAGGCCGAGCAGCCGCCGGCCCTGCTTGCGGGTGAGGCCCATCGTCCGGAGGCGGGCGAGGAGCTTGGTCCGCTCCGGCGCGCTCTGCATGAGGGAGAGCAGGACCGCGACCATCGCGTAGCCCGCGCCCGCGCCGATCGCGCCCAGGTAGATGCCCTCGGCGCCCGACTGGAGCGGCGAGTCCACGTAGGTGGTCCGCTCCTCGCCGCGGGTCGTCACGAGGAAGTCGCCGGACTCGGACGAGTCCGCCACGGCGGTGCGCAGCGCGGTGGCGTCCGGCGCCCCCGTGACGAGCAGGGCGGTGGGCACCCGGCGGGTGAGGTCGGCGGCGTTGACGAGGAGGAAGTCGGCGTCGGAGAGGGCCGGGGTGGTGGACCGGACCGCGACCACCCTCACTCGGAAGACGCCGGCCGCCGACACGATCTCCAGCGGCTTCTCGCCGAACCGTTCGGCGACCGAAGGCGAGGCGATCGCGGGCAGCACCCGGTCGGTGTCCGCGACCGCGCCCGGGCCGCCCCGCCCGGTCGAGGCGAGCAGCCCGGCGGCGAAGGGACCGAAGCCGGTCCGCTGCGCGAGCCGGGTGTACGAGCCGGGTTCGACGCCCACGAGCGGCGCGGTCATCGGCAGTGCGGAGACGCCCTCGAGGGACGGCAGCGACACCCCGTACTCGACCTGCACCGGGGCCAGGTCCCGTACCCCCGGCGTACGGCGCACCTTCTCGGTGAGCTCCGCCGGGACCGGCGTCCATTCGACCGAGCCGTCGATCCGGGCGTCCGCGCCGACGGCAAGGAGCGCGGACCGGTCGCGGGCGTCGGCGACACCGGCGAGGACGGAGCCGCCGAAGGCCGCCGTGGCCAGCGCGAGGACCAGCGCGAGCAGCGGGAGCGTGCCCGTCGAGGACGAGCGTCCGGCGCGGGCCAGGGCGAGCGGTCCTACGGCCCCGCGCAGCCGGCGGGCCGGGCGGGCCGCCCACCGCAGAGGCAGGGGGTAGATCCGTACGAGCAGCATGGCCGCGATCAGGCCGACGAGCACCGGGGCGGCGCTCACCAGGTGGTCCCCGTCGGCGGTGCCGCGCAGCCGCAGCGAGGCGACGGCGCCGACGGTCAGTACGAGCACGGTGAGTTCGAGGACCGTGCGGCGCCGGGAGGGACGGGCGGTGAGCAGGTCGTCCCGGCCGCCGTGCAGGCGCGGGGTGCGGTGCACGACGACGGCCCGCAGGGGCAGCACGAGCATCGCGATCAGGGCGACGGCCACGGTGGCGAGGAGGGAGGGCGCGAGCGGGATGCCGCCCGATCCGCCGTCCGGGCCGCGGAGCGTCGCCACCGCGAGGCCGAGGGCGAGGGCGGCGGCCGGTACGGCGACCGCCGTGGTCTCGCCGAGCAGCCGCATGCCGATGCCGGTGAGTGAGGCGCCGCGGGAGCGGATCAGTGCCAGCTCGCTGTCCCGGCGGGCGACGAAGAGGCCGCCGGTCATGGCGAGGACGACCGCCGCGACCGCGCCGATGCCGAAGACGGCGACGGCGACGACCGGGCTGATCGCGTCGCGCATCGAGCGGTACGAGCCGACGATCGTGTCGAGTTCGGTGCTGAAGGCGCCGGTGGGCCCGATGACCCTGCGTATGTTCACCAGCTCGGGTCCGCCGTCGACCGAGTCGAGCACGGTGGTGAGCCGGTCGGTGTCGCGGGTGGTGAGGTGGTCGGCCTCCGGCATGAACCGGAAGAAGACCTCCGGGTCGCCGAGGGTGGCGAGCAGGGCGGGCGCCGACTCGGGGGCGACCAGCAGTGCCGCCTGCCAGTAGTACTTGATCTCGTCGCCGACGAGCGTGGCGAGGGCGGGGGCGCGCACGAGCGGTTCGACGGCCCAGTACGCGCCTTCGGGGTCGCGCGGCTCGACGATCCCGGTGATCGTCACGGCGATCGGCTCGGCGCTGACCCGGCCCGGCACGTGCACGACGGAACCGGGCTTCAGCCGGAGGGACTCGGCGGTCTTCGCCGTCACCACCGCCTCGGGGTGGCGTGCCGTTCCGGCGGCGGCCCGGCCCTGCCGCAGCGTGGTGTGGCCGGCCACGTCGGACGGGGAGGAGAGGAGGAACTCGGGGGAGATCCCGTCGGGCCGTGGCAGCCACGGGTCGAGGCCCTTGACCCGGGTGACGGTACGGACACCGTGGACGGTCTGCCGCGGGTCGACGCGCAGCGGCTCGGGGAGCAAGGTGAGCACCTGGTCGTGCTGCCCGCGGAGCACGTCGGGGGCCAGCTCCGCCTCGCGCTCGGCCTGACGGAGCTCCAGTCCGGGCGCCTCGGCGGTCAGTTCGAGGACGCTGTTGCGGGGCGCGGCGGTCCGGATGTCGTGCCGCAGGCCCTCCGTCTCGTACGTGTCCACAGCGCGCGGCAGCGCCGCCGCGAGGTAGGCGGTGACGAACACGAGCAGGGCGAGCGACACGGCGGCCCAGGGCGCGGTCCGCAGCCGGGTCCGCACCCAGGGCGCCACGGCGCGGGCGGGCTTGTCGGACCGGGACGGGGACATGTCGGGTGCCTTCCTGCGTGCGGCGGGGGCCTTGGTGGCTCCGGTGGGTGGTCCGGGGTGCTCGACGGGCTGCCCGCCGGTCACGTCGTCGTCCGCGGCGGGCATCAGTGGTCCCCCTGGTGGCGCAGGGTCACGACGGGGTCGGTGCGGCGCAGGGCGATGGCGGCGACGATGGCCAGCGGGAGGGTGGCGACGCCGGCGAGGAGCAGGGCCACCTGGCCGAGGGGCAGTTCGACGAGGACCCCGGGGACGGGGCGGGCGGCCTGGCCGGTGAGGACGACGAGCGGGACGACGGCCCGGGCCAGGACGGTCCCGAGCCCGATGCCGACGAGCAGGCCGATGCCGATGAGGATGCCCTGTTCGGCGGCGATGAGCCGGGCGAGCCGGCTGCGCGGGGTGCCGAGCGCCTGGAGGACGCCGAACTCGGCGGATCGTTCCCGCATCGCGCCGGCCGAGCCGACCGCGAAGCCGACCGCGGCGAGTGCGGCGGCGGCGGCCGCGACGGCCATCAGGGCGGCGTTGGGGCCGGCGCCGAGCGGGTCGCCGAGGAGGTCGGCGGCGGCCTCGTCGCGTACGAGGACCTGGGCGGGGTCCGCGTTGGGGCGGGCGCGCAGGGCCGCGGCGACGTCGTCCGCGCGGCCGGGGGCGACGGTGAGCCACCACTCGGTGGGCGGCAGGGTCGAGCTCTGCTCGGGGTCGGCGGTGAGGTGGCGGTTGGCCGAAGCCAGGTCGACGAGGACCGCGCCGCCGTCCTCGGGGGTGGCGACGGGCGTGGTGGCGGAGACGGTCCGGGCGCCGGGGCCGGTGGTCGGCAGCTCCTTCACTACCCGGACGACGGAGACCTCGAGCTGCCGGCCGTCGACGGACACCTCCACCGGGTCGCCGGGCTTGGCGCCGGTCGCGTTCATGAAGGCCTCGGTGGCCACGGCGGGCAGGTGCTCGGGCGCCGGAGCCCTGGGCGCGTTCATCCGCAGGGTGTACTCCTCCGGCGCCCAGTGGCTGTCGTCGGGGACGCCGCCGGTGACGACGAACGGGACGGTGTACGGCGCGGGGCGTCCGCCGGGGCCCGCGGAACCGGCGGTGCCGCGGGCGGTGCCGCTGCCGCCCGGGTCGCCGTTCTCGGTCTGATCGATGGTGGGCGCCCAGGAGGCCAGGACCCGCCCCGGGGAGTGCGCCTGCTCGGTGCCGTCCGGCCGGACGGTGGCGAAGCGCTCGACGTGGACGGACTGCGTGTGCGTGGCGCCGTCGACGATCTGGCCCTCGGTCTCCAGGCCGGTGAGGGTGAGCAGACCGCCGGAGCCGCGGCTCCCGTCGGCGCCGGGACCCGCGGTCAGGGCGCCGAGGTCGACGGTCAGCCGGTGGGTGCGGCCGTCGTACGGCAGCGTCCCCAACAGCCGCGTGTACGGGATGCCGTTCGGGTCCTCGAAGACGGCCGTGACCTTGCCCTCGGGCGTGCCGGCCGGCGCGACGCCGCGCAGGTCGACGGCGAGAGTGCGGGTGCCTGCGGGCAGCCGGAGTCCGGGCCGGTCGACGGCCTTCGGCACGAGCGGGGCGAGGAGGGCGGAGGCCGGGGTGCCGGTGAGGTCGGCGCGGAGCAGCATGCTGTCGGCGGCGTTGCGGGTGTCCACGGCCAGGACGGTCGCGGTCGTCCCGGCGACGTCCGTGTCGGCGCGGTACACCGGGGCTACGGCCGTCACGCCCGGCACGGTGGCCAACCGCTCGGTCTCCGTCGGCTCCCCGGGCCCGGCGCTGAGGACGCGGACGGCCGCTCCGGTGCGGAAGTCGGCCTGGTCGCGCTGCGACCGCTCCCACGAGCCGCTCTGCCCGATGGCCAGCATGCCCATCGCCACGGCGAGGACGAGGAGGAGGACGGGGCCCGCGCCGCGCAGCGGCCGGCGGCTGAACTGCCAGCCGGCGAGGGCGGCGGAGAGGCCGCGCCCGCCCGCCGCGCGCCGCTCGGCCAGCTTGGCGGCGGGCGGCAGCAGACGCAGGGTCAGGACGGTGCCGGCGAGCAGGGCGAGCGCGGGCGCGGCGACGAGCACCGGGTCGATGGAGCCGCCGCCGTCCTCGTCCGCGCCGAGGGTGCCGCCCGCGGCGGCGGGCCGCTGGAGCTGCCAGTAGGCGACGGCCGCGATGGCGAGGAGGGCGACGTCGGCACCGGCCCGTACGGGTGCGGGCAGTGAAGCCGAGCGGGCCTTGCGCAGCGAGACGCCGGAGCCGTCGCCGGCGGCGAGCGCGGGCGCGACGACGGCCGCCGCGCAGAGCAGGGCCACGGCGGCGGCGACCAGCCACACCTGGAGCGAGGGGGTCGTGTCGAGCCGGACGCCGAGCGAGGAGAGCGCGGACCGCTCGGCGAACAGCCGGGTCAGCGGTCCGGACAGGAGGGGCGCGGCGACGGCCGCAGGCAGCGCGAGCAGCAGTGCCTCGGCGCCGGCGAGCCCGGCGATCCGGCGCCGCGAACCGCCGCGGGCCCGCAGCAGCGCCGTCTCCCCGGAGCGCTCGGTGCTGAGCAGCCGGGCGACGAGCAGCAGGGCGTACGTGGCGAGCAGCACCAGCTGCACGGCGACGATCAGCAGGGTGGAGCGGGAGACGAGCAGCGCGCGCTGGGTCTGCTCCAAGGAGGTCGGCAGTGCGGTGGACGCGGTGATCGTCGTCCCGAACGCGTCGGTGTTCTCGGCGAGGGCCTGCGGTCCGGCGGTCGCCGAGGCCCGCAGGGCGTCGATCCGGTCGGTGGTGAAGCCGGTGAAGTCGGCGGAGCCGAGCCAGGAGGTGGTGCCGGCGCTCAGTGCCCCTGCGCCGAGTACGGCCGGGTCGACGAGCAGCGGCCCGTACGTGGTGAACGCGACGGTCCGCACGCCGCGCCCGCCGGCCGGGTCGAGCTGCCAGTACAGGTCGGCGGTGTCGACGGGCCGGTAGACGCCGGTGATCCGGGTCTTCACCGGCCGCTTGTCGTCGAGCCGGTCACCGAGGTCGAGGACGGTGCCGGGCTCCACCCGGAGCCGCCGGGCGGCCTCTTCGGGCAGCGCCGTCTCGACCACGCCCGCGGTCCGGGTCGCCGAGGGCCAGGCGCCCTTGACGAGAGCCAGCCGCGAGCGGTCGAGGGCGGCGAAGTGCGTGAGGTCGGGGTCGCCCTTGCGGGCCGCCGCGGGCTGGAGGTTCCGCGGCAGCGCGTACGGCCCCGATCGCTCCAGGCGCCGTACGGTGACCGGCAGTCCGTCGAAGGTGCGGCGCATGCCGTCGGTGACGGCGGCCTCGGCGCTCGCCCGTTTCGCCTCGGTCACCTGGCCGGTGACGAGCAGCGACGCGGCCGCCGCCGACCGGCCGCGGAGGCCGGCCTGGAGCGCCGCGTCCCCGATGGCGCCGGAGAACGCCGCGAGCGTGGCCAGCACCGAGGTGGTCAGGAGCACCGCGAGGAGTGCCGCGGAGAGCAGTAGCCGGTGCGCCCTGACGCGCAGAAATACGAACCCCGTCACCCGTCCCCCTGGCCACCCTGATCACGGCACGCACGTCGAACACTCGCCGAACGCCCCCGGAACTTCTCTCGGATGCTTTCAGAGTGCACGTGCTGCTGGAAACCGCTTGCAGACCGACCTTGATGCGATTGTGACCGTTATTTGGGGCACACTCTCCGGAATGTGTCCGTCCATGCCAGGCCGGGCCTGAGCCGGGCCGCCGAGGCGCCCGGGGCGGGGTGAGGGAGCGTCAGTCCGCCGTGTTCACCATCGACGCGGCGGCGTAGGTCAGGTACTTCCAGAGCTCCGCCTCGTGGGCGGGGGAGAGGTCGAGGGTGTCCACGGCGTCGCGCATGTGGCGGAGCCAGGCGTCGTGGGCGGCGCGGTCGACGGTGAACGGGGCGTGGCGCATCCGGAGGCGCGGGTGGCCGCGGTGGTCGCTGTAGGTGCGGGGGCCGCCCCAGTACTGGATCAGGAAGAGGGTGAGCCGCTCCTCGGCGGGGCCGAGGTCCTCCTCGGGGTACATCGGGCGCAGCAGCGGGTCCCCGGCGACGCCCTCGTAGAAGCGGTGGACCAGACGGCGGAAGGTCTCCTCGCCGCCGACCTGCTCGTAGAAGGTCTGCTCCTGCACTGTTTCCCCGGGAATCTCGTTCACCGTTCCATCGTCTCAGATGACCCGGCCGAGGACCGGAGGCCTACGACCACCCCCCGGAGCGCTCGCCGGGCCCCTCCCGCGGCGGGAGAGTGGAGGCATGGGTGAGCCGTGGGACGAGTTCGCCGGCGCCGCCGCGCGGGCGCGGCGGGCGCTCGTACGCGAGGTGGAGGCGGCGGGAGAGCTGGCCGATCCGGCGTGGCGGGCCGCCTTCGACGAGGTCCCGCGCCATCTCTTCGTCCCGTACTACTACGTCGCGGGGTCCGGGGGCTACGAGCGGCTCTGGTCCGGCGACCCCGACCCCGGGCGCCGGCGGCGCTGGCTGCGCGGGGCGTACGGGGACACGGCGATCGCCACCCGGGTACGGGACGGCGACCTGGTCTCCTCGGCCAGCCAGCCGTCGCTGATGGCGCTGATGCTCCGGGCCCTGGACGTACGCGACGGGGACGACGTCCTGGAGATCGGCGCCGGTACCGGCTACCACGCCGCCCTGCTCTGCCACCGGCTCGGCGACGCGCACGTCACCACGGTCGACCTGGACGAGGAGATCGCCGAGGCCGCCAGGACCCACCTCGCCGCCGCCGGGTACCGGCCGGCCGTCGTCACCGCCGACGGCGCCCGCGGCTGCCCGGAGCACGCCCCCTACGACCGGATCGTCGCGACCTGCGCGGTGCCCTCGGTGCCGTACCCCTGGCTCGCGCAGGCCCGGCCGGACGCCCTGGTCCTCGCCCCGCTCTCCACCGGCCTCGTCCTGCTGCGGGTCAGGGACGGCACGCACGCGGAGGGCCGGTTCCTGGCGACCTCGGCGTACTTCGTGGCGCTTCGGGGCCTCGCCGCCCGCGTCCCGCGCCGCGGACCGGCCGGGGACGAGGGCTTCGGCTTCCTCTGGGGGCTGGCCGGCGAGGCCCTGGACAGGCGCGAAGCGCTCTCGCTCTGGCTGCGCGAGCGGCGGCCGGAGCGGGAGCGCTTCGGGGTGACGGTCAGCGGCGACCGGCAGTGGGCCTGGCTGGACGACCCCGCGGGGCCGTACGCCTGGCCCCTGCCCGAGGCCTGAGCAGGGGGCTATCCCCGCCGGATCGTGATCGTCGTCCAGGCGCCGACGTGCACGCGGTCGCCCTCCTGGAGCTGGACCGGGACGTACGGCTGAATCGGTTCCTCGCCGCCGTTGATCGTGGTGCCGTTGGTGGAGTTCTGGTCCACCACCGCCCACGAGCCGTCCGGCTGCTGCACGAGCACGGCGTGCTGGTGCGAGACGCCCGGGTCCTCCGGCGGCACCGACAGGTCGATGTCGGGGGACTCGCCGGTGGAGTGCCGGCGGCGGCCGATGGAGATCTGGTTGCCCTGCAGCGGCAGGTGCTTGTCCGGCGAGTACGCGGGCAGGTTGAGGCCCGAGGCCTCGGGCCCGCTGCGGTGCATCATC
Source organism: Streptomyces sp. LMG1-1-1.1 (assembly GCF_040815545.1). NCBI lineage: Bacteria > Bacillati > Actinomycetota > Actinomycetes > Kitasatosporales > Streptomycetaceae > Streptomyces > Streptomyces sp. LMG1-1-1.1. Next base: position 178,397 of record NZ_JBFPNH010000076.1, read on the forward strand.
GCCATGAAGTACTCGCGGTCGGGGCCGATGACCGCGGTCCAGGTCAGGGGCTGCTGCGGCGGCTGGAACTGCTGCGGAGGCCCCTGGGGCGCCTGGTACGAAGGAGGCGCCTGGTGCTGCGGCGGTCCCTGGTGCGGGGGAGGCCCCTGGTGCTGCTGGGATCCCTGGTGCTGCTGGTGCTGCGGTGGCTGCTGCATCGGCTGCTGCGGCTGCTGGTGCTGCGGAGCCGGCGGCTGCGGGGCGTGCGGCTGCGACGGCGGGGACAGGACCCAGTCGTCGTCGGCGCGCGGCTGCGGCGGCGCGGGGGGCGCCGGGGCCGCTGCCGGGGCCTGGAGGTACGCGGGCGGGGCCGGCGGCTGCTGCGTCCCCGGCTGCTGCACCGGAGGCTGCTGCACCGGCGGGCGCTGCGGAGGCGCCTGGTGGTGCGTGGGCTCGGCGCCCAGCGGCTCGGCGGGCCGGTTCACCTGCGAGGGCCGCGAACCCTGGTAGCCGAACGGGTCGGGCTGCTGCGACGGCGGCTGCTGATGCGGCGGCGGGGGCGGCGGCGACTGGAAGCCGGGCGGCAGGTTGAGGCCCGGCGGCGGTCCCGGCTGCTGCGCCGGCGGGTTGTGCGGGGCGAGCGGGGTGTACGAGGTCGCTGTGTTCGTGAGGAAGTTCCAGCGGCACTCCTCACAGAACGGCGCCATGTGCTCGCGCGGCGTACGGCACTGCGGGCAGAGCTCCGCCTGGGCCGTCGCGTTCGGGTCGCCCCCGTGGCCGAAGCCGCCGGGAGCCGGAGGAGGAACCGGGGGAGCCGAGGGCGCGCCGGGGCCGAACCCGCCGGGGCCGTCGAAGCCGCCGTGCGCACCCGGGCCGTCGAAGCCGCCGGGAGCACCGTGTGCACCGGGGCCGTCGAACCCGCCCGGTGCGCCCGGCGGCGGGCCGGGCGGGGCCTGGCCGGGGCCGGGGTATCCGTACGCGGGGGGCGGCGGCGGGGGAGGCGGCGGTACGGCACCCGCAGGCGCGCCCGCCCCGGCCATGCGGTGGCCGCAGACCTCGCACCAGTCGTCGGAGACCGACTGGTGTCCGTTCGGGCAGGTCGGCATGTCGGTGCTTCCCCCTCTCGTCGTCCGGCCCGGTGGCCGGGCTACCTCTTGACGCGAACGGTCTTGGTGGAGCGGGTCTCGAGTGTCATCTCGTCCGCTTCCGCGACCTTCGCCTTCAAACGCACAGTACCGGTCGCCGCGTCGACGACGTCGACCACCTTCGAAAGCAGTTTCGCCGTATCCGCGTTGCCGGAGGCCGCCGCGAGCTGCACGGCGCGGCCCAGTTTGGCCGTCGCGCCGTCGTGATCGCCCGATTTGCGTGCATCGAGCCCCTGTTGGATGACATCCGCGAGCTCCGCCTGGCCGGTGTAGTGCGCGACCTGGGGGTTGATCGACGTCGACATCGCGAGGTCGTCCGTCCACACCGCCCGTACCAGCCCTTGGGACAGCGGCCGCGGGTCGCCGCCCGCCGGGTCCGGGGCGATCAGCGAGACGCGGGCGGCGAGCATCTCGCGGCCGACCGCCGCCTGAGGGACGCGCACGCTCACGTGGTAGTCGCGGGACTCGTCGCCCCACGAACCCGTCGGGTAGTCCCCGGCGCGCGGACCGGCCTCGGTGCGCCGCCCGGTGAGGTCCTCGACCGACGGCGCCACCTGCTTCACGAACGCGATCTCGACCCCGACCGGGGTCCACAGGCGGAGCGCGACGTCCGCCACGCCCTTGCCCATCGCGGTCTCCATCATCGACGTGAAGTCGGCGGTGAGACCGGCCGGGTCGGCGACGATGTCGGCGGTGCCGAGGAGCGCGGACGCGATCCCGGTGACCTCCTTGACCTCCCAGTCGGTGCCGACCCCGCGCGCGTCGCAGGTGAACCGGCCCGCGCAGGCGTCCAGGGCGGCCCGCAGCTCCTCCGGCGTCTCGTGCTCGTTGCGGCCGTCGGTGAGCAGGATGCCGTGCCGGATGGACAGGTCGGCGGAGGAGAGGAGCCGGTCCGCGAGGCGCAGCCAGGTCCCGATCGCCGTGCCGCCGCCGGCGGAGAGGCGGCGCAGCGCCTCCTTGGCCTCGGCGCGGGTCCGGGCGTCGGCGACGGCGAGGCCGCCGTTGCCGGGGTAGACCTCGTTCGCCACGTGCGTGCCGGCGACGACGGCGAAGGAGGTGCCGTCGCGCAGGGTGTCGACGGCGGCGGCGGTCGCCTCGCGGGCGCCGCGCATCTTGGTGGCGGGGTAGTCCATCGAGCCGGAGCAGTCGACCATGATCACGACGCCGGCCGTGCCGCCGCCGGTGAAGCCCCCGAAGCCGCCGAGGCCCGCGGCGCCGGTGCCGCCCCCGGTCGAGGTGACCGTGACGATCGCGCTGACGTCCCGGCCGCCCTCGGGCAGGAACTCGTTCTGGTAGACGTCCACCGAGAACTGGGGCACGGTCGACTTGGAGAAGTTCGCCATCTGTTCGGGCTCCTCGGGCAACAACGGTGAAGGGACGGAGGAACGGCGACCGCTCAGGCGGGTTCCGCCCCGTGCGGAGTGACGGTGAACGGCACGAGGGCGACCGTGATGTTGTCGTGGCCGCCGCCGTCCAGGGCGTGCCCGACCAGGACCTGGGCGCCGTGCAGCGGGCGCTCCGCCGCGTCCGCGGGGACGACCCTGGCCATGTCCTCGGGACCTTCCGCGTAGTTCCAGAGGCCGTCGGTGCAGACCACCACCACACCGGAGTGGTCCGGCTTGTACGAGGCGGTGTGCGGCTCCAGTTCGTACGAGTCGGCGCCGAGCCAGCCGGTGATCGCGTGGGCGCGCTCGTCCGCGTACGCCTCGGCCTCGTTCATCAGGCCCGCCGCGACCATCTGGGCGGCCCACGAGTCGTCCTCGGTCAGCCGGACGGACGCGGTGCCCCGGTCGTCCGGCACCCAGTAGACGCGGCTGTCGCCGACCCAGCCCACGACGAGCAGGCCGTCGGCGACGATCGAGCCGACGATGGTGCACGCCGGGGCGTTCCGGTGGCGGTGCGGGTCGTGCTCCGCACCGTCCTGATCCGGCTCCTCCGCGAGGGAGTCGACGGCCTCGGCGGCGGCCACGATCGCCTCGTGCATGGCCTGCTGCGGGTGGGTGCCCCGGGGCAGCGCGGCGAGCAGCGAGGCTTCGGCGGCGGCCGCGGCGGCGGCGGAGGCGTCGTCGGGGCGGGTCGCCGAGGAGACGCCGTCGCAGACGATCGCGAGGACGGCGGGGGAGCCGTCGGGGAGGGTGGTCGCCGAGACGGCGAACGCGTCCTCGTTGCGGTGGTGGCGCAGCCCCCGGTCGCTGACGGCGGCGGCGGGGCCGGCCTCCCGCTCCATGTGGTCGCGCTCGCGCGGCTGCGCGTGCCCGCAGTTCTCGCAGTAGCCGTCGGTGTCCACCCGGCCGGCCCGGCAGGCCACGCAGAGCGCGGCCGACGGAGCCGGCGCCGCACCGGCCGCGGCCGGTGCCTGGGCGAGGGCCGCGGGCGGATCGGTCCGCACGGCCGTACGGGGATCGGGGGCGGCCAGTTCGAAGTCGCCGCCCGTTCCGGTCCCGGACGCGGTCGCGGAGGCGGGCGCCGAGGGGGCCGGTGCCGGGCCGTCCGTGCGGACCTCGATCGTGGGCAGGTCCCGGCCGCCGGAGTCGGTGCCGGGGAGGTCGCCCGGGTGCTGGGTCATCGTCGAGAGCGAACCGGGGTCCCGGGGCGGGGCGTCCGGCCAGGCGACGGGGGTGACGATCGCCACGGTCGGGCGGTCCGGCTCGGCCTCGGCGGCCGGCAGGGCCGAGAGGTCGTAGCCGCACGCCCCGCAGAACCGGTCACCCGAGTCCAGCGGCTCCGCGCAGCCCGGGCAGGCGGCGAGTCCGTGCGACGGCTTCGGCTTCTGGGACATCCTCACACCCACGTCCGGGGACGGAAGCGGTTGGCCCGCTCCACCAGTTCGATCCTCTCGTCGCCCTGCTGGGCGAGCCGGGCAAGCACCCGGTACGAGCGTTCGAGGCCGAAGCGCAGTCCGCGCTCGTCCAGTTCACTTCCGAGCAGCAGCGCGCCGCCGCCCGGTGCCGCACCGGGACTCCCGGAGAGTACCCAGTCGAGGGCCGTTCCGAGGACCTCCGTCGACAACTGCTCGCGGCGCACCGCGTCCAGACCGAAGCCCTGGAGCGCGGAGACCTGCGTGGCGGCCGCCGTCAGATCGGTGCCCAGCGGCTCGTGCGCGGGGCGCCGCCGCAGCCGCGCCCGCACGGCCGCGACCCGGGCCGCCGTGTAGTGGATGGACGCCTCGGGCACGGACTCCAGGGCCTGCACGGACCCGGTGCGGTCGCCCGCGGCCAGCCGTACGCGGGCGAGTCCGAAGGCCGCGCTGACGAAGCTCGGGTCGGTGGTCCACACCAGGTGGTAGTACTCGGCGGCGTTGTCCAGCTGGCCGAGCACCTCGGCGCAGACGCCGAGGGCCAGCTTCGGCGCGGGCTCGCCGGGGAAGGCGTCGTACACCGCGTCGAAGGCGAGGGCCGCCTGCTCGTGGTCGCCTGTCACCAGGGAGGTGACGCCCCGGTACCAGACGACCCGCCAGTCGTCCGGGTCCCGCTCCTCGAGGCCCGCGAGGGTGCCGGCGGCGGACCGCAGGTCGCCCAGCTCCAGCTGGGCCCGCAGGATGCGCAGCCGCAGCTCGACGGAGGGCGCGGGCGCGGCCTGGAGCGCCGGGAGCAGTTCGCCGGGCGCGGCGGCGGCGAGACCGGCGAGGAACCCGGCGTTGGGGTCGCCGGTGTCGACGTGCGGCAGGGGCAGCGCGAGCGCGGTGGCGGGCGTGTCGACGGGAGCGAGCAGTCCGGAGAGCCCCGCACCGGCGGCCGGCCCGGCGGTGGCCGGGGCCCCGGGCGCTCCGGTCCCGCCCCGCCGTCCGCGGCCGCGGCGGGCGCCGAGCAGCGAGACGTCCTCGGTGAGTTCGGCGAAGAGGACGGTGTCGGTGACCCGCACCTCCGTGCCGAACAGGGTCGAGAGGGCCGGGCGCGGGCGCCCCGACTGGAGCGCCACCACCTCGCGCAGGACGCCGGTCAGCTGCTCGGCCATCTCCTGCGCGGAGGCGAACCGGCGGGCCGGGTCGGGGTCGGTGGCGCGGACCAGGAAGCGGTAGAACGACTCGTAGGTCCGGAAGACCGCGATGTGCTCCGGGTCGGGCAGCGAGTCCACGAACACGTTCGTGTAGCCCTGGAAGTCGAAGGTCATCACCGCGAGGGTGCGCGCCACCGTGTACAGGTCGCTCGCCACGGACGGGCCGACCTCGGCCACCTCGGGCGCCTGGTAGCCGACGGTGCCGTAGATCGCGGACTCGTCGTCGTCCATCCGCCGGACCGCGCCCATGTCGATGAGCTTCAGCTGGTCTTCGCTCTGGATGGCGTTGTCGACCTTGAAGTCGCAGTACAGCAGGTTCCGGCTGTGCAGGTGGCCGAGCGCCTCCAGGGCCTCGATCCCGTACGCGCAGGCCTGCTCGACCGGCAGCGGGTCGCGGCGGCCGTCCGGGGTGCGCCGGTCGTTGGCGATCTCCTTGAGGGACTTGCCGCCGACGTACTCCATGACGATGTAGCCGTCCAGGGAGCCGGTGCGCTGGTCGAGGTGCTCGACGAAGTTGTAGATGCGGACGATGTTGGAGTGCTCGATCTCGGCGAGGAAGCGGCGCTCGGAGATCGCCGCCGCCATGGCGTCCTGGTCGCCGGTGTCGAGCAGGCCCTTGAGGACGACCCACCGGTCGGAGACCGCCCGGTCGACGGCGAGGTAGATCCAGCCGAGGCCGCCGTGCGCGAGGCAGCCCGCCACCTCGTACTGGCCGTGGACGATGTCCCCGGCGCGCAGCTTGGGCACGAAGGAGTACGGGTGCCCGCACTTGGTGCAGAAGCCCTCCGTGCGGCCCGGCCGGTCGCCCCGCGAGCGGCCCACCGGCGCCCCGCAGTCGGAGCGGGAGCAGAAACGCTTCCGCTCGGGGACCTCGGCGTTCTCCATCACCGCGGCCCGCGGATCGGGCCGCGGCACCTCCGGAATGGCCACCAGGCCCGCGCCCAGCCGGTTCCTGGCGGACTGGCCGGTCGACGAACCGGAGCTGCGCACCGAGACCGAGCGGGCCGTGGACGCGCCGGAGAGCGCGCGCGACAGGCGTCCCGAGACCGACCGGCGGGAGGTCGAGGAACGCGACGAGGCCCGCGAGGAGGCGCGCGAACCGCTCCGCGAGGAGCCCGAGTCCGGCCCGCCGACAGCGCCCGCCCCCCTGCCGGGCACGGCCATCCCCGTCGGCGTCGAGCCGATCAGCCCTCCGGGCGCCACGACCGGGGCGAGCCCGCACGTGTCGCAGTACAGCTCGCCGCCTCCCATGTCCTCGTACGATCCCTCGCACGAAGGACGCTGACAGCTCCCCACGCCCGTCTCCCCGCTCACCACTGTCGTCCTCCCGCGTCTCTCGGGCCGGACAGTACGTCCGCCGCCGCCTGCTGGTAGCGCAGGACGGCCTGTTCCGCGACCCGCAGATCGCACGGCGCGCTCCACAGCATCCTGCGGGCCGCGTCGTACCGCTCGATCAGCAGCGGGTCCTCCGCCGCGCCGAGCCGGGCCACCTTCGCCTTGTAGGCGTCGAGCCGGCCGCGCAGTTCGGCCCGGACCGCGAGCGGCGCCGTCACCGCGGTCAACGACTCCCTGGCCCGCAGCAGTTCCTCCTCCGCCTCCCGCTCCAGGGACTCCAGGAGCGGGGAGAGCCGGTGCCACTGGGCGTGCCTGCGGTACTCGGCGGCGACCGCGAGCCGCTCCTGGAGCACCGTCGGCGGCCCGCTGACGGCCGGCACCTCGGAGGCGGCGATCTTCGCGAGGACCTCGCCGCGCGCCGAACGCGCCTCGGCGAGCGTCCGGTCGGCCCGCGAGAGGACGTCGCGCAGCCGCAGCAGCCGGTCCTCGGAGTCCTGCCGGACCGCGAGGACGGCCTCGGTCTCGCGCCGGACGTCCTCCAGCGCCAGCGCCGCCCGGTCGTACCGCTGGGTGTCGGGGCGGCCGCCGCCGGGCGCCGAACTCCCCGCCGCCGGACGCCAGAAGGCCAGCGGGTCGGTCACCACCTGGGACCGCAGCGCGGTCAGCTCGGCCGTGATGGCCTCCAGCTCGTCCCCGGCCGGATGCTCCCCGGGCCGTACGCCCACCGAGTGCGCCAGCGAACGCGTCCGCCCCAGCTCGGCGGCGAGCAGGTCTATCCGGGCCGGCAGCGCCGACCAGACGGCGTCGGCGGTGACGACCAGGTCGAGCGAGGCGGCGTACAGCTCGTTCATCCGCCGGACGAGCCCCTCCAGGCTGAAACGCTCGGTGAGGAGCGCCTGTTCGCCCGCCCCGCCGGCGACGAGCACGCTCTCGCCGCGCAGCCGCTCGGTCAGCTCCACCAGCTCCTCGCGGGCGGGCCAGCGGCGCCGTCCGCGCAGCTCGCGGGCCTCCCGCAGGGCCCCGGTGTACACGTCGAAGCAGGTCCAGAGCAGCGTGATGGTGCGCTCGGTCGCCGCCCAGCGGTCCCGGGTGGTGCCGGTCAGCTCGGCTCCTTCGAGCAGCCGCCGGCCCGCGTGGTCCTGCAGCGCGAGGAGCGAGTCCTCGATCGCCTTGTGCTCGGCGCCGAGCCGCGCCAGCGCACGGTCCACCTCGTCCCGGTCCATCACCGGCCCGGGGGGTCCCGTGACGCCCATCTGTTACCTCTTCCGCTGTCGTGTACGGGCTTGCTCGTACGGGGGCGTGTACAGCGCTACTTGTACAGCGGAGCGGGCGGCCCGGTTATCCCGGGCAGGTCCTTCTCCAGCCACTCCTTGTACGCGGCCTGCCAGGGGCCCTGCCGGTAGCCCACCAGGACCTGGTTGACCCGGCGGACCAGGTCGTCGTTCCCGAGCTTGGCCGCGACCCCGTAGTACTCCTCGGTGAACGGCCGGCCCTTGAGCTCGACCGCCGGGTCCTGGGCGGCCTGACCGGCCGCGAGCGCGTTGTCGGTGACGACGGCGTCGACCTCGCCCATCTGGAGCCGGGCCAGGCAGTCCAGCTGGTTGGGGACGGTCAGCAGGTCCTTGTCGTCCTTGGTGCCGTCGGCCTCGTCCTTGAAGACCGCGCCGAAGGAGTTCTCCGCCAGCGCGTCGTAGGCCGTGGAGCCCTCGGCGGTGCAGATCCGCTTGCCCTTCAGCGAGGCGTCGTAGCCGGTGATGTCCTTGGCGAGCTTGGGCGCGAGGACCTGCTGGCCGGCCTGGAAGTAGGCGGTGGAGAACGCGACCTGCTCGATCCGCTTGCAGTTGATCGTCATGGTGCGCACGACGAGGTCGACCTTGCCGCTGTTCAGGGCGGCGATCCGCTGGTTGGTCGGGATCGCCCGGAAGATGATCGCGTCCTGGTCGCCGAGGACGTCCTTGGCGATGGCCCGGGCGAGCGCGATGTCGAAGCCCTCGAGGACGCCCTTCTCCGGGTTCCGGTAGCCCCAGCGGTAGCTGGACTGGTCGACGCCGACGATCAGCTTCCCGCGGTCCTTGATCGCCCGGATCGACGGGCCGTCCGCCGACGAGGGCGAGAGGGAGGCCTCGGGGTGCTCGCAGGTGTCCGACTTGATCTGGACGCCGGTGCCCACGCCGGGCCCCGGCGTCCACTGCGCGGGCGCCGGGCCGGTCCCGGCCCGGGTGAGCGGCAGCAGGGTGAGCGTGGCGGTGAGCCCGCAGGCCACGGCCATGGCGGCCACCCCGCCCCAGCCCCGCAGCCGGCCCGCCGTCCGCCGCGCCAGCGGGTACGCGCCGTTCGGCATCCCGCCCCCTCTCACCGGTACTCCGACAGTCTGCGGTTGATGCCGAGCAGCGCGCCCGCCGCGCCCAGGAGCCCGAGTACCGCCGCGCCGAGCGGCAACCCCGTCAGCGTGTCCCTGGCGTCCCCGGCGGAGCGGGTGAACTCGGCCTGCTCGTGGGCGAGGGCCCGCTCCAGGGCGGCGTCGATCTGGTCGAAGGACCCGCCCGTGGACTCCTTCGCGCCGATGATCCGGCCGAGGGCGCCCTCGTAGTCGCCGGCCTCGTCCTTCGCGCGGGCGTCCTTGTGGCGCTCCCGCCACTCGGCGGCGCGCGCGGCGGACTCGTCGACGGGACCGCGCCCGGCGTCGTCGTCGGCCCGCTCGCGGGCCGTGGCGAGCGCGTCCGTCAGGGCGCCCATGCTCGCCGTGTACTCGGCCTCGTACTTGTCGTTCTTGCCGTCCTCGGTGAGGACGGCGCCCCGGGCGACCAGCGTCAGGTTCTCGTTGGCGCGGGCCGTGAGCGAGCTGATCCGCGCGGTGTTGAGGACCTGGAGGGACTCCTGCCCCTGCGCGCGGGCGCTGTCGAGCCCGCCGCGCGCGACCGTGTGCGCGGCGGCGAGCCAGAGCAGCACGACGACGGTGGCGGCGGTGGCGGCGAGCAGGCCGTGGTTGAGGACCCGGTTGGTCCGGGCGTAGGTGCGGCGCTGCGCCCACAGCAGGACGCCGAGGGCGAGCAGGCCGAGCGCGAGCGAAAGGAACGGCCAGGTGCGGGCCGACTCGTCGTCGCGCTGGAGCCGTTCGGTCTCCGCCGCGTAGAGCCGCTCGGCGGCCGGCAGCAGCGTGCCGGCCATCTGCTGGTTGGCGTACCGCAGGTAGGCGCCGCCCAGCGGCAGGCCCTGCCGGTTGGCGGCCCGGGCGCGCTCGACTAGGCCGGTGTAGCGGGGCAGTTGCTCGTTGAGGGTGGTGATCTCGCGGGCCGACTCGGACGAGCCGCCGGCGTTCGCCGCGGCCTTGACGAGGAGCCGGGAGGCGGTGGTGATGTCCCGGGTGTACCGCGCGCGGGACTCCGCGGGCTCCAGCGTGCCCGCGAGGAAGCCGCTGGCGGCGGTGGTGTCGGCGTCGGCTAGGGAGCGGTAGATCGCGGCGGCGTCGGCGCTCAGCGGCTGGCTGCGGCTGACGACGTCGTCGGCGGCGGAGGCCCGGTCGGACACCTCAAGGGCGCTGACCGCCCCGAACGCCACGACGAGCAGCGCGAGTACGGCGCCGAGGATCTGGAGCCGGCCGGGCTCGGTCGTCGCGGCCACGCGCAGTCGCTCGCGGCCCACGGCCCAGGCGCCACGCCCCGCGGGCGGGGCCGCGGTGGGCACGGGCGACGGCTGCGCGGGCACGGTGCCCGGGCGCGCGGGCGCCTGCGCCGTGCCGTGCGCCGCCGAGGCGGCGGGCGCTTTCGGCGGGTGTGTCACTTGACCTCCCCCTCGGTCGCTGACGTCGGCCGGCCCGTCCGGTGTCCCGGTGGCGACCGGTTCCGGTGGACGACCACCCCGGCCAGCAGTATGGCCTCAGGGGGCCGTCCGCACACCGGGATTGACTCGATCTTGTTCCTATCGTGCCCCATGCCCCCGGCACATCAGCAGGCGAACCCCCTCACTCTGAATACGCCGCCCGCCGAAGATCGGTTCCCTTTCGGACACCCCTCGAACGGGTGAACATGCGTACGGGGTGCCTCGTCGAGACGACGAGACACCCCGCGGCCGCACTCCTCAGGCCCCGTAGTGCTCCCGCAGCCGGGCCTTGGCCTCCGGACCCGCCTCGGCCGCGTCCAGGGCGAGCAGCCCCGCCCCGAGCACCGGCGGCGCGGTCACGAACCCGACCACGGCCTTCGGCGCCCGCTCCGCGAGGAGTTCGAGGATCCGCTCCTCCAGCTGCGGATGGCGGGCCGCGAGCACGCTGCCGCCCAGCATCACCGGCGCCACCTCGCGGTGGAGCCCGAGCCGCCGGAGTGCGACCGACGCCATGGCGACGACCTCCTCGGCGAGCCGGTGCACGAGCGAGAGCGCCACCGGGTCGCCCTGGGCCGCGACCGCGAACAGCACCGGGGTCAGCTCGTGCCGCCGCTCCATCGGGACGCCGCCCAGGTGCAGCGCCTCGATCAGCTGGTACATCGACCCCAGTCCGAAGTGGGCGGGCAGCGCGTCCGCGAGCGCGGTGGGCAGACCCCGCCCGTCCTCGGCGCGCGCCGCGAACCACATCGCCTCGTCGGCGAGTCCGCCGCCCCCGCCCCAGTCGCCGGAGATCTTCCCGATCGCCGGGAAGCGCGCGGTCCGCCCGTCCGGGGTCATCCCGACGCAGTTGATCCCGGCCCCGCAGACCACCGCGACGCCCCGGGGCTCGTCGATGCCGGCCCGCAGGATGGCGAAGGTGTCGTTGTGCACCCGTACGGACGGGCTCCAGCCCCGCGCGAGGAGCGCGGCCCGCAGCTCGGCCTCCTCGACGGGCAGGTCGGCGTTGGCGAGACAGGCCGCGACGTGCGCGAACTCCGCCGGCACGGCGGCCTCGGCGCATGCCCGCCCGACGATCTCCGCGAGCCCGTCGACCGCCGTCTCCACGCCCACCACGGGGGGCTGGAAGCCGCCGCCGCGCGCCGTGCCGAGGACCCTGCCGTCCACGGAGACGACGGCGACGTCGGTCTTGCTGTTGCCGGCGTCGACGGCCAGCAGGGTTCCGGTCACGCCCACGCGAGGTGCTCCCGGTTGTGCGCGATCAGCCGGTCGGTGAGCCCGTCGGCGTACGCGTACTGGCCCACCAGCGGGTGGGCGAGCAGCGCCTTGAACACCCGGTCGCGGCCGCCGCGGAGCGCCGCCTCCAGGGCCAGGTCCTCGTAGGCCGTGACGTGGGCGATCAGACCGGCGTACAGCGGGTCCACCGGCGCGACCGGCAGCGGCGTGGCGCCGTGCGCGCCCACCGCGGCCTGCGTCTCGATGACGGCGTCGTCCGGCAGGAACGGCAGCGTCCCGTTGTTGTACGTGTTCACCACCTGGTACGGCGATCCGCCACCGCCCAGCAGCGAGGCCGCCAGGTCCACGGCCGCCTCCGAGTAGAAGGCGCCGCCGCGCTTGGAGAGCAGGGCCGGCTTCTCGTCGAGCGCCGGGTCGCCGTACAGCTCCAGGAGTTCCCGCTCCATCGCCGCGACCTCGGCGGCCCGGGACGGCTTCGTGCCGAGCTCGCGCACCACCTCGTCGTGCGCGTAGAAGTACCGGAGGTAGTACGAGGGGACGACGCCGAGCCGGTCGAGGACCGGGCGCGGCAGGCGGAGGTCGTCGGCGACGGCGTCGCCGTGCTCGGCGAGCAGCCGGGGCAGGGCGTTCTCGCCCTCGGGGCCCCCGATCCGTACGGCCCGCTCCCAGGTCAGGTGGTTGAGCCCGACGTGGTCGAGGTGGATCTCGGACGGGGCGACGCCGAGGAGCTTCGCGAACTTGCGCTGGAAGCCGATGGCCACGTTGCACAGGCCGACGGCCTTGTGCCCGGCCTGGAGCAGCGCGCGCGTGACGATGCCGACGGGGTTGGTGAAGTCGATGATCCAGGCGTCCGGGTTGGTGCGCCGGACCCGCTCGGCGATGTCCAGGACCACCGGGACCGTGCGCAGCGCCTTGGCGAGGCCGCCGGCGCCGGTGGTCTCCTGGCCGACGCAGCCGCACTCCAGGGGCCAGGTCTCGTCCTGTTGGCGGGCGGCCTGTCCGCCGACCCGCAGCTGGAGCAGGACGGCGTCGGCGCCCTCGACCCCGGCGTCGAGGTCGGTGGTGGTGGTGACCTTCCCGTCGTGGTCCTGCTTGGCGAAGATGCGCCGGGCGAGCCCGCCGACCAGTTCGAGCCGCTCGGCGGCCGGGTCGACGAGGACGAGTTCGGTGATGGGCAGGGTGTCGCGCAACCGCGCGAAGCCGTCGATGAGTTCGGGGGTGTAGGTGGAACCGCCCCCCACGACAGTGAGCTTCATCTTTCGTATCAGCCCTTCACTCCGGTCAGGGTGACTCCCTCGACGAACGCCTTCTGGGCGAAGAAGAACACGAGGATCACGGGGGCCATGACCAGCACGGTCGCGGCCATGGTCAGGTTCCAGTCGGTGTGGTGCGCGCCCTTGAAGGACTCGAGGCCGTAACTGAGCGTCCAGGCCGTCGCGTTCTCGGAGGCGTAGATCTGCGGCCCGAAGTAGTCGTTCCAGCAGTAGAAGAACTGGAACAGGGCCACGGCGGCGATGCCGGGCTTCGCCATCGGGAGCACGACCTTCACGAGGGTGCGGAATTCGCCGCAGCCGTCGATCCTCGCGGCCTCGACGTACTCGTTCGGGATCGTCAGCAGGAACTGGCGGAGCAGGAAGATCGCGAAGGCGTCGCCGAACGCCATCGGGATGATCAGCGGCCACAGCGTCCCGGAGAGGTCCATCTGCTTCGCCCAGAACAGGTACATCGGGATGATGACGACCTGCGGCGGCAGCATCATCATCGAGATGACGAGCAGCAGCGACAGGTGCCGGCCGCGGAAGCGGAACTTGGCGAGCGCGTAGGCCACGGGGATCGAGGACACCACGACGAGGACGGTGCCGAGTCCCGCGTACAGCAGCGAGTTCCTCCACCAGAGGAGGAAGCCGTCCGTCTCGAAGACCTTGACGTAGTTCTCCCAGTGCCAGGAGTTCGGCGTCAGGTCCCGGGTGAGCGCCTGCTGGTCGCTCATCAGGGAGGTCAGGAGGACGAACACGAACGGGAGGACGAAGAACAGGGCGGCGGCGACGCCGAGCGAGTGCACGGCGATCCAGTGCAGCAGGGACGTCCGGCGGGCCTGCTTCTCGGCGGGGCTCACGGCGGGACGCGCCTGGGCGGTTGCGGTCGTCATGTGTCAGTCACCCGAGCCGATCAGGCCGCCGCGCCGGCGCATGAGCAGGGCGGTGAAGGCCATGGAGAGAGCGAAGAGCACGAGCGCCACCACACAGGCCGCGCCGTAGTTGAACTGGTTGAACCCGAGGCTGTAGACGAGCTGCGGCAGCGTCAGGGTGGAGTTGTCGGGGTAGCCGGGCTGGAAGGCCACACCGGAGCCGCCCAGCACCCCCGAGGCGACCTTGGCGGCCACGATCGGCTGGGTGTAGTACTGCATCGCGCCGATGATCCCGGTGACGACCGCGAAGAGCACGATCGGCGAGATGTTCGGCAGCGTGATGTAGCGGAACCGCTGCCACGGGGACGCGCCGTCCAGCTCGGCGGCCTCGTACTGCTCCTTCGGCACGTCGAGCAGGGCGGCCATGAAGATGACCATGAGGTCGCCGACGCCCCACACGGCGAGGACGGTCAGGGCGGGCTTGGCCCAGTCCGCGTCGTTGAACCAGGCGGGCGCCGGGATGCCGACGGCCTCCAGGAGCGAGTTGACCGGTCCGGTGCCGGGGTTGAGCAGGAAGACGAAGGCGAGCGTGGCGGCCACCGGCGGGGCCAGGTAGGGCAGGTAGAAGAGGGTGCGGAAGACCCCGGCGCCCGTCTTGATCTTGGTGATGAGCATGCCGATGCCGAGGCCGAAGACGACCCGGCAGGTCACCATGACGACGGCCAGCCAGAGCGTGTTCTGCATCGCCGGCCAGAACTTCGGCATGTCGGCGAAGACGTACGTCCAGTTCTCCACGCCGCGCCAGGTCGGCGGGTTGAGGCCGTCGTACCGCATGAACGAGAAGTACAGGGTGGAGACGAGCGGGTAGGCGAAGAAGAAGCCGAACCCGATCAGCCAGGGGGACATGAACAGTGCGGTGCGCAGCGCGTTGCGCCGACGCTTGGACCGCAGGGTGTTGCGTCCCGTGGGGGAGGCGGCTGCCGGGGCGGCCGCCTCCTTCGTGGGCAGGGTGTCCGTGCTCATGGTCGGGATCCGGCCGTCACTTCGCCGCGGCGATGTCGCGGTCGATCTGGGCCGCGGTGTCCGCGAGGCCCTTCTTCAGATCGGTGACCTGGCCGTTCTCGTACCGGTGGGCGAGCTCGGAGAGGGCCTCCTGGTAGGCGGGGCCGTTCACCGCGCCGTCCATGGTGGTGGACTCGGGGTGCTGGGCGATCTCCAGGAACGTCTTGAAGCGGTCGTCGAACGCGAGGTCCGGGGACTTCAGCGCCTCGAAGGTGGAGGGCACGTTGCCGATGGCGTTGGCGAAGGCGACCACCGCGGCGGTGTCCGTGGTCATGTACTTGACCAGCTCCCAGGCCGCGTTCTGCTTCTTGCTCTGCGGCGCGATGCCCATGATCGTGCCGGACAGGTAGCCCTTGCCGTACTCGCTCAGCTCGTCGTCGGCGACCGGCAGCGGCGCGACGCCGACCTCGAAGTCGACCTTGGCGTCCTTGATGAAGTTCAGCCGCCACTCGCCGTCGAGCTGCATGGCGACCTGGCCGGTCTGGAAGGGGTGCTTGGCGCCCCACTCGTCACCGAAGGTGGTGCGGTACTTGTCGAGCTTCCTGAACCCGCCGAGGCCGTCCACCAGGGACTTCTGGTAGGTCATCATCTCGGCGAACGCCGGGTCCTTGGCGACGTTCGACTTGCCGTTGTCGTCGAAGTAGTCGTGGTCCCACTGCGACATGTAGTGCTCGACGACGGTCTCGTAGCCCAGGTAGTTCGGCATGAAGCCGAGCTGCTCGTACGAGTCGCCCTTGGGCTTCGTCAGCCGCTTGGCGACCTCGGTGAACTGGGACCAGGTCTTCGGCGGGGCCTCGGGGTCGAGTCCGGCCTTCTTGAACGCGGTCTTGTTGTAGTAGAGCCCGTACGCGTCGGAGAGCAGCGGCAGCGAGCAGCGCTTGCCGTCGAACTGGGTGTACTCCTGGAGGACCTTCGGGAAGGTCTTGTCCAGGTCGAGCTTCGACTTCTCTATGAAGGGCTTGAGGTCGGCGAGGGCGCCCGAGGCGCAGAACTTGCCGACGTTGGAGGTGGTGAACGAGGAGACGACGTCCGGCCCGTTCGAGCCGCCCGCGCGGAGCGCCTGGCCGAGCTTCTCGTCGTTGATGTCGCCGACGAGCTTCACCTTGATGTTCGGGTGGGACTTCTCGAAGCGGGCGACGTTGTCCTCGATCGCCTTGACCTCGGCGGGCGCCGACCAGCCGTGCCAGAACGTGATCGTCGTCGGCGCGTTCGGGTCTTCGGCGGCCTGGTTGTTCGCGGAGCCCGTACAGGCGGAGGCGAAGAGGGCGATCGAGGCGGTGGCGGCGAGCGCGGCGGCGGCTCTGCGCGGGCGTGCGGGCATGGCGATGTCTCCCTGGGGCGGGTCGGTGGCGTGCGGAGAGGGCGGGGACGGTCAGCGCGAGGTGTCGAAGACCTCGTCGCGCGTGGTGGCGAGGGCGCTTTCGAGGGCGCCGCGCAGGACGGGGCTCCGGCGTACGGCGGAGAGGACGAGCCGCGGCCGGGAAGGGGCGAGGTCGGCGAGTTCGGACTGGACGCGGGCGCGCAGGGGTTCGCCGCCGGTGACGAGGGCGTCCCCGGACAGCACGATCAGTTCGGGGTCGAGTACGGCCACGAGGGCGGCGAGGCCGGTGGCGAGGCGCTCGGCGTAGCGGTCGAGCAGTTCCGCGTACCGGGGGTCGTCCTCGTGGGTCTCGGCGGCCCGGGACAGCAGCCCGCTGACCACCGGTACGAAGGGGTGGTCGGGGGTCGCGATCCCGGCGGCGCGGGCGATCCGCGGCACGGACTGGATGCCGGCGAGTTCCTGGAAGCCGCCGGAGTTGGCCTTGGTGACCTGTCGTACGAGCGGGGTGCCGGGCACGGGCAGGAAGCCGAGCTCGCCGGCCCCGCCGGTGAAGCCGCGGTGCAGCCGCCCGCCGAGGACGAGGGCGGCGCCGAGGCCGCCCTCGTTCCACAGCAGGACGAAGTCGTCGTGGTCGCGGGCGGCACCCACGCGCTGTTCGGCGACGGCGACGAGGTTGACGTCGTTCTCGTACTCGAACGGCATGGGCAGGACGGCGGCCAGCTCCTCCAGGAGGGTGGGGGAGTGCCAGCCGGGCAGGTGGGAGGCGTACCGCAGGCGTCCGGTGGCCGGGTCGAAGGCGCCGGGGGTGCCGATGACCAGGCGCCGGACGTCCTCGCGGGCGAGTCCGGCGGCCTTGGTCGCCCCGTCGAGGGCGTCGGTGACCTGGCGGACGACGCCGGAGTTGGCGCGGCCGGGGGTGCGGAGTTCGAACTCGCCGACGATCTCGCCCGTGACGTCGGCGACGGCGGCGTGGACGCGGTGCTGGTCGACGTCGAGTCCCGCGGCGTACGCGGCGCGCGGGTTCACCGCGTAGAGCTGGGCGTTCGGTCCCGGCCTGCCCTCGGTGGTGCCGGTGGCGACGACGAGCCCGGCCGCTTCGAGGCGGGCGAGCAGTTGGGAGGCGGTCGGCTTGGACAGGCCGGTGAGCTTGCCGATGCGGGTCCGCGAGAGCGTGCCGTGCTCCAGGAGCAGGTCGAGGGCGGCGCGGTCGTTCATGGCCCGCAGGACGCGCGGTGTGCCGGGGGTTCCCGGGGTCGTACCGGCCATTGAGTCCGCACCTGCCTTTCCACGATGGTCGGGCCATTGTGCTGCCTGGCGGCCGGCCCGTTCTCCCGCTGCTCTGTTAGGAAAGTTTCCTATTCGGTGGGAGGAAGGTAAGGCGGCCGCCGCGAAAGCGTCAATACCCGGGAACGCGGGACGCCCCCGAAGGCAACCAAAGCGTTACCTGCGGGGGCGTCGGGCCGTACGGGCGGTGCTACTTCGAGAGGTCGGGCTTCGGCAGCGGGGTCGCCGCCGCCGACTGCGGCGAGGTCGCCGAGGCGAACGCCGACGGCGCCGCCATGCCCGCCGTCGGGTCGCCCGCGGCCTCCTCGGCCTGCGCCGGGAGCCCGCCGACGATCCGGATGCCGGCCTCGTCCAGACCCCGCTTGATGCGCCAGCGCAGCTCGCGCTCCACACCCAGCTTCTTCCCCGGCATCGTCTTCGCCGAGACCCGGACCGTCATCGAGTCGAGCAGCACCTCGTTCAGGCCGAGCACCTCGACCGGACCCCAGAGGCGCTCGTTCCACGGCTCCTCCTTCGCCATGGCGTCCGCCGCCTCGGTGATCACCGACCGCAGCTGCTCCAGGTCCTCCGTCGGCCGGACGGTCACGTCCACGGCCGCCGTCGCCCAGCCCTGGCTGAGGTTCCCTATCCGCTTGATCTCGCCGTTGCGCACGTACCAGATCTCGCCGTCCACGCCGCGCAGCTTGGTCACCCGCAGGCCCACCTCGACGACTTCGCCGGAGGCCACGCCCGCGTCGACCGAGTCACCGACGCCGTACTGGTCCTCCAGGATCATGAAGACGCCGGAGAGGAAGTCCGTCACCAGGTTCCGCGCGCCGAAACCGATCGCCACACCGGCCACACCGGCCGAGGCGAGCAGCGGCGCCAGGTCGATCTTGAACGCGCCGAGGACCATCAGGCCCGCCGTGCCCAGGATGAGGAACGACGCGACCGAGCGGAGGACCGAGCCGATCGCCTCCGAGCGCTGCCGGCGCCGCTCGGTGTTGACGAGGAGGCCGCCGAGCGCCGTCCCCTCCACCGCCTGCGCCGACCGGTTCATCCGCTCGATCAGCTTCGTCAGGGCGCGGCGGACGGCCATCCGCAGCAGCAGCGCGACGACCAGGATCAGCAGGATGCGCAGCCCGGTGTTCAGCCAGGTGGACCAGTTCTCCTCCACCCAGCTCGCCGCGTTCGTCGCCTTCTCCGCGGCCTCGTCCAGGGTCACCGGAATGGGTTCGGGTTCGGTGGCAGCCGCTAGGGCGGACCAGGACACGGGGCAACCTCCAGGCATCGCGGACGCAGGCCTTCCACACTAACGGGGCATCGGATGTGCTCCCGCTGCCCTGTTCGAGGGAGAGACCGACCTCACCTGGGCAAGTAAGAGGCAGGTAAGAGGAGGAGCTGCCGATGTGGTCGAGAACACTCCGGACCCGCCACCCCGATTCCGGTACGTGGTGGCGCTCCGACCAGGCCTGAGGAGAGACTGAGAGCAGTTCGTCCCGGCGCGAGCCACGCGCCGCCGGCGCCATAGGAGGCATCCGTGCCGCATGTCCTGGTCCTCAACGCGTCGTACGAGCCGCTCGGCGTCGTACCGCTCCGCCGCGCACTCGTCCTCGTCCTGGAGAACAAGGCTCTCTGCCTCGAGGAGTCCGGCGCCTTCCTGCACAGCGAGACCCAAGTCCTCCCCGCTCCCAGCGTGGTGCGACTGAAGCGCTTCGTGCGGGTCCCCTACCGGGGGCCCGTTCCCTTGACCCGCAGAGCCCTCTTCGCCCGCGACGGCGGGCGCTGCGTGTACTGCGGCGGCGTCGCCACCAGCGTCGACCACGTCATCCCGCGCAGCCGCGGGGGCACGCACGCCTGGGACAACGTGGTGGCGGCCTGCCGCCGCTGCAACCACGTCAAGGCCGACCGGCACCTCCGCGAGATCGGCTGGCGCCTGCGCCACCAACCGGCCCCGCCGTCCGGCCTGGCCTGGCGGATCATCGGGACCGGACACCGGGACCCCCGCTGGCTGCCGTACCTCCAGCCGTACGGCGCCGAGGACGTGATGGCCCGGATCGACTCCGTCGCCGACGCCCCCGTGAGGGCGCTGACGACGGGTTGAGCCGGGCCTTTCGCGTATCCGGGGCCATCGGCACGGGAGCGGCGCACCCCCAGGGGCGCGCCGCTCCTCGGACGTGTCAGTCGGCCTCGGGCGGTGGCGACGATCCCGCCGGTTCCCGCGCCTCCACGGCATACGTCTCCACCGACCAGAGGGAGTAGCCGAACCGGGTCGCCCGCGCCTCGCCCTGCACCCGCAGGAAGCGCGTGTCCGCCGCGTCCATCCGGACCGACTCCCGGCCGCCCCTGCCGTCCGCGACGGTCGCCGCCGTGCGCCACACGCGCCCGTCGGCGGAGACCTGGACGCGGTACCGGGAGGCGTACGCGTCCTGCCAGTGCAGCACCACCTGCCCTATCCGCGCCGGCTCGGCCAGCTCCAGCTGCCACCAGGCGCCGTCCTCCGCGGGCGAGGACCAGCGGGTCGCCGGATCGCCGTCCACCGCGGAGGCGGCCGGGAAGTCCGGGGTCTCGTCGCCCGAGGACGACACCGTCGCCGCCCGCGCCAGGTCGGGTCCTCCCGTACGGGGGAAGGCCCGCACCGTCAGCACGCGTTCCTCGCCCGCGAACGACACCGGCACCCGGTACGTGCCGGCCGGCACGTCCGCGCCCACCGACACCTCCAGCGGGACGCTCGTCCGCGCACCGCGCACCACCGCGGCCTCCTTCGGGAGGCGGACCGCGATCCCCTTCGGGGCCTTCGCCGTCAGCGCCCCGCGCACCTCGTCCGCGCGCACGCCCGACAGCTCCACGTCCACCCGCCGCGCCGGTCCGCCGATCTCCGCGTCCGTCTCCGTACGGGCCAGTTCGAGCCCGGCCCGGGGGCCGTCCGCGAACCACGGCACCAGCGAGCGCACCCCGGGGTCCCGGCCCTCGCCGCTCCACACCACGCGCAGCGCGTCGGCCCGCAGCCCCTTCAGATCGGTCTGCGTCCAGCCGGACGCCGACAGCGGGCCGAGCGGCCGCCAACCCTCGCCGGAGACGTGCGCCTCCACGCGCGCGTCCGTGCCCGCCCCCGCGCCGCCCGGCCCGGCCAGCACGGTGAGGGCCGCCACGGGCCGCGTCCGGTCGAGCCGCACGGTGTACGAGCCGGGGGCGCGGTCGGCCCGCGCGGCCGCGGGGCGGTCGGCACCGGTCCAGGCCGTCGACTCCGCCACCGCGCGCGTGAGGAACGGATCGAGGACCCCCGCGCCGACCGTCACCCGGCCCGCCTCCAACGCCTCCCGCAGCGGTTCGAGGGCCAGCCGCGCCCGCCAGGCCGCCTGGCCGTCGCCGCGGTCCTGGGCGAGGAGCATGTCGATCGCCGTCTCGCCGGCCGCTCCGTACCGCGCGAGCCGGTCGAGCCAGGGGCCCGTCTCGTCGTCGAAGGCGGAACCGGCGGTGGCCGCGAGCCGCTCGGGGGCCCGGCGCATCACGGTGAACGCGGCCCGCAGCTCGCGCGCCGCCCGCTCCCGCGCGGCCCTGCCCGCCGGGGTGTCCGGGGTGGTGCGCGAGGCCCGGAACGCGGCGAGCAGCGGCTTCAGATAGGCCGATTCGCCCTTCGGGTCGAGGATCGACGAGGCGCCGTTCCCGGCGAGTGCGCGCAGCGCCTCGCGGGCCGCCGGGTCCGGGCCCGCGAGGTCGTCGACGGCCGCCCGCCAGGACTCCTGAGGCCGGTAGCCCCGCGGGTTCCAGGCGTAGTCGGCGGCGGTGAAGAGCGGGATCCGGGAGGCCGTGGCCTGCTCCATGGCGTGGGCCAGGAAGGCGGCGGAACCGGCGGCCACGGCCGGCTCCCGGCCCGTGGCGGGACCGAGGAACAGCCGGTCCTGCGCGTAGTCGTTGACCGGGTAGTTGTCCATCGTGACCAGCGGGTGCCCGCCCAGGGCCGCCCGCGCCCCGGCCAGTTCGCGGCCGGTGATCGTGCGCGGGACGACGCCGACGCCCGTCCACGCCACCCGCACCTCCGCGTCGAGCGCCCGGGCGAACGCCGTGCGGTAGGCGGTCGCGCCGTCCTGGTAGTACTCCGTCGGCATCACGGTCAGCGGCTCGGCGCCCGGGTGCCGGTCGGCCAGGTGCCGGGCGACGGTGTTCGCCACGCGCGCGTGTGCGGCGGCCGCGGCCGCGGGACCCCGCCCGAAGGCGTCGGCGTCCTCGTCGCAGTGCCACTCGTCGTACGAGGCGTCCTGGAACTGGAGCTGGAAGACGCGCACCCCGAGGTCCCACATGGCGTCGAGCTTCCGCGTCAGAGCGCTCACGTCGCCGGCCGAGGCCAGGCACATGGACTGCGCGGGCGCCACGGCCCAGCCGAGGGTCACCCGGTTGGCGCGGGCCCGTTCGGCGAGCGCGCGGAACTCCCGCCGCTGCTCCTCCGGATAGGGATCGCGCCACTGCGCCCGGCGGTACGGGTCGTCCCCCGGCGCGTACAGATAGCGGTTCTGCTTGGTGCGGCCGAGGAAGTCGAGCTGGGCGAGTCGCTGTTCGAGGGTCCAGGGGCTGCCGTAGAAGCCCTCGGTGATCCCGCGCTCGACCGTGCCCGGCCAGTCGCGGACGACGACCCCGGGGACCTCGCGGCCGGTGCCGACGAGCTGGCGCAGCGTCTGGACGGCGTGGAAGAGGCCGTCCTCGCCGACCCCGTCGAGGACGACGGTCTCCCGCCCCTGGTAGCGGCCGGTCGCCAGGCGGTAGCCGCCGCGCGGGAGATCGAGCCGCTCGGGCACGCGCAGGGCCGCCAGCGCCGCCTCCGCCGCCTCGCCGGTGGGCCCGGCGAGCCGCAGGACCGGGCCCCGGCCCGGGAGCCCGGTGTGGACGGTCCGCACCCCGGTGGCCCGGAGCAGCTCGCGCAGGGCGGCGACCGCGTACGGATCGGCGTCGGCGTCCGCGAGCAGCGTCACCTCGTCCCCGAGGCGTACGGAGGGCCCTGCGCCGGTCAGCGACTGCGGCCGGGGCCACACGGCGGGCACGGCCGGCGCGGGGGCACCCGCGCGCCCCGCGGCGGGAACCCCCGGGCCCGGGGGAGCCGCCGGTGTGGCGGGAGCCGTCGGCGCGGTGGGGGCCGACGGGGCCGCGGGTGCGGCCGGTGCCGCCGGGGTCGCGTACACCGGGCCCGGTGCGGCGCCGCCCAGGAGGCCGCCGATGACGGCGGCAGCGACGGCCGTCGCTGTCCGCTTCCTGCGCCCGACGTGCACGGGGTCTCCCTCCGGACAGGCCCGGCCGCTCCGCCGGGTTGGTCACGAGTGGGTCACGAGCCCACCACCCGTCGCACGGAAGTGTCAATGAGAGCGGGCGATGTGTCGCCTTTGCCCGGCGATTCGTCGGCGAGGTGACGTCACTTCGCCACTTTCCGCCGGTAAAACGAGGTGCGGTGGGTAGGGCTCAGTCGCACGCCCAGGTCCCACCTGTCGAGACGAAACCGGGAGACCCCCGTGACCACGACCGCCCGCCACCTCGGACGGATACGCGTTCCCCAGCAGGCGCCGGACACCGGCGCGCCGCTGACCAGCGAACCGCCGCTGCCCGACG
The DNA here is from genome assembly GCF_040815545.1 of Streptomyces sp. LMG1-1-1.1. Taxonomy (NCBI): domain Bacteria; kingdom Bacillati; phylum Actinomycetota; class Actinomycetes; order Kitasatosporales; family Streptomycetaceae; genus Streptomyces; species Streptomyces sp. LMG1-1-1.1. Next base: position 201,273 of record NZ_JBFPNH010000076.1, read on the forward strand.
CGGCCCCCCTCACCAGTGAACCGCCCCTGACCGAGGCGGCCCCCCTCACCAGCGAGCCCACCGCCCCCGGCAGCGCGGGTGGCACGGAGTCCCCCGGAGTATGAAGTGACCCTGGCCCGTCTCGCCGCCCGTCACGGCGTCGCCACCGCGTACAGCCCTTCCGAAGGCGTCACCGTTCCCGTGCCCGACGCCACCGTGGTCGCCGTCCTCGGCGCCCTGGGCGTCGACGCGGCCACGCCGGAGGCGGTCGCCGCCGCCCTCGGCGCGGCGGAACGGGCCGACCGGGACCGCCTGCTGCCCCCCACCCTGGTCCACCGGCGGGGCGACGAGCCCCTCCGGCCCCCGGCGGACCTGCCGACCGGCACCCGCCTCCGGGTCACCACCGAGGAGGGCGCCGTCCTCACCGGCCGGGACTGGGAGCGGCTGCCCCTCGGCGTCCACACGGTCACGGCGCAGGCCCCCGACGGGCGCGCCGCCACCGCCACCCTGATCGTGAGCCCCGCGCGCGTGCCCGCGCCCGCGCGGCGCGCGTACGGGCTGCTCGTCCAGCTCTACTCGCTGCTCTCCAGCCGCTCCTGGGGCATGGGGGACCTCGGCGACCTGCGTGAACTCGCCGGCTGGGCGGGCCGCGTCCACGGCGCCGGCTTCGTCCAGGTCAACCCGCTCCACGCGGGCGTGCCCGGGGCGCCCGCCGACCCCTCCCCGTACCGCCCCTCCTCGCGCCGCTTCCCGGACCCCGTCCACCTGAGGATCGAGGAGATCCCCGAGTACGCCCTGGTGGGCCCCGAGCGCCGCGAGGAGCTCGACCGGATCCTCGGCGACGCCGCCGAACTGCGCGAACGGGTCCTCGGCAAGGGTGCGCTGATCGACCGGGACGCCGTGTGGGACGTCAAGCGGCGGGCCCTGGAGATCGTGGTCGGGAGCGTGGACCTCGGGCCCGGGCGGCGCGCCGCCTTCCACGACTTCCTCGCCGACCGCGGCCGCGCCCTGGAGGACCACGCGACCTACCAGGCCCTCGCCGAGCGGCACGGCCACCACTGGCGCGACTGGCCCGAGGAGCTGCGCGGGCCGCGCACGGCGGAGTCCGCCGTGCGCACCGACCCGGAGCTCGCCGCCCGGGTCGACTTCCACTGCCGGCTCGCCTGGCTGACGGACCGGCAGCTGGCCGACGCCGCCGCGGCCGCCCGCGAGGCCGGGATGGAGATCGGGATCGTCCACGACCTGGCCGTCGGCGTCCACCCGGAGGGCTCGGACGCCTGGGCCCAGCAGGACGCCTTCGCCGCCGGCATGTCGGTCGGCGCCCCGCCGGACGCCTTCAACTCCCGCGGCCAGGACTGGGGGCTGCCGCCCTGGCGGCCCGACGCCCTCGCAGCCGCGGGCTACGCCCCCTACCGGGGCCTCCTGCGCGAACTCCTGCGCCACGCGGGCGCGCTGCGCATCGACCACGTCATGGGCCTGTTCCGGCTCTGGTGGGTGCCGGAGGGCCACGCGCCCACCGAGGGGACGTACGTCCGCTATGACGCCGAGGCGATGCTCGCCGTCCTCGTCCTGGAGGCGCACCGCGCCGGCGCCCTCGTCATCGGCGAGGACCTCGGCACGGTCGAGCCGGGGGTGCGCGAGGAGCTGGCCCGGCGCGGGGTGTTCGGCACCTCCGTGCTCTGGTTCGAGCGGGACTGGGCGGGCACCGGCCGCCCGCTGCCCCCGGCGGAGTGGCGCCCGGAGTGCGTGGCCACCGCCACCACCCACGACCTGCCGCCCACCGCCGCCCGGCTGTCCGGCGACCACGTGGCGCTGCGGCACCGGCTCGGCCTGACCGACGGCGATCCGGAGCGCGACCGCGCGGCCGACGCGGCCGAGACCGCGGAGTGGCTGGCCCTGTTCCAGCGGCTCGGGCTGCTGCCGGAGGGGACCGGGGACGAGGAGGCCGGCATCCGGGCCGTCCACCGGTTCCTGCTCGCCACGCCCGCCCGGATGGTGGGGGTGTGGCTGCCGGACGCGGTGGGGGACCGCAGGCCGCAGAACCTGCCGGGCACCTGGGACCAGTACCCCAACTGGCGGCTGCCGCTCGCGGGCCCGGACGGCCAGCCGCTCACCCTCGAACAGTTCGCCGCCTCCCCCCGGGCGCACGCCCTGCTGCGCGAGCTGCGCGACCGTACGGCGTCCGGTGACGGGTTCGGCGAGCGGGGGAGCGCTCGTACGGCACCCCCGGGCGCGCGGTCCGTTTAGGTGTTCGCTACGTTTGCACCGTGGACAAGAAGAACGCACTGCGCGCCGGCTCCGTCGCGGCCGGTACGACGCTGATGATGCTGCTCATGTCGTCCCCCGCGCTCGCGCTCACCCGCGACGACGGTGACGACCCGGCCCCCAAGCTGAGTGTCGTCGAGACGCTCGGCCTCTACGTGGCCGCCCCGCTGGTGCTGTTCCTGGTCATCATCGGCCTGGTGATGGTGCTCGACAAGTCCAAGAAGGCGTAACCGCCTCATCGCACTCCGCCGAGGGCGCCGCACGGTACGAGGTACCGTGCGGCGCCCTCGCGTGCGTTGAGGCCCCCGCCGCCCACCGTCGTCAGGCGGTCGTGGCGAGCAGTTTCCGGAGGAGCGCGGAGAGGTGGTCCGCCTCCTCCTCGGTGAGCGCGGCCGTCAGGGCGGCGCTCTGCTCCGCGAGGCCGGCGCCGACGGCCTGGTCCACCAGTTCCCTGCCGCGCTCGCTGAGGGTGACCCGCAGCCCGCGCCGGTCGTTGGGGTCGGGGCTGCGCGTGAGGAGCCCGGCCTTCTCCAGCTTGTCGAGCCGGCCCGTCATGCCGCCGGTGGTGATCATCAGCGTGGCGGTCAGCTCGCGCGGCGAGAGCGTGTACGGCTCCCCGGACCTGCGCAGGGTGGCGAGCACGTCGAACTCCCCGAGCGCCATGCCGTAGGGCGCGTACGCCTTGTCCACCTTGCCGCGCATGGCGTTGGCCAGCCGGTAGATCCGGCCGAAGACGGCCATCGGCCCGGTGTCCAGGTCGGGGCGGACAGCCGCCCACTGGTCGGTGATGGCGTCGACGGCGTCGTAGCCGGGGTTCTGCGTCGTCATGGCCTCAGTTTCCTCTTCCCTTCCGGTCGGTGGCAAGAAAGCCACTTGCAAGTAAGTAGCTTAGTGCTAAGTTAATTACTGCCAAGGCAGTCCGGCATCCGACAGCAGGGGGAACCGTCATGTCCCGCAAGGCGGCAGTCGTCGCGCTCACCGCACTCGCCCCGATCTCCTGGGGCTCCACCTACTTCGTCACCACCGAGTTCCTGCCGCCCGACCGGCCGCTGTTCACCGGCCTGATGCGCGCCCTGCCCGCCGGCCTCCTCCTGCTCGCCCTCACCCGGAAGCTCCCCAAGGGCGCCTGGTGGGGCAAGGCGGCGGTCCTCGGAGCCCTGAACATCGGCGCCTTCTTCCCGCTCCTCTTCCTCGCCGCCTACCGGCTCCCCGGCGGTGTCGCCGCCGTCGTCGGTTCCGTCGGCCCGCTCTTCGTCGTCGGCCTCGCCGCCCTCTTCCTCGGCGACAAGCCCACCGCGAAGTCCCTGATCACCGCGGTCGTCGCCGCCTTCGGCGTCAGTCTGGTGGTCCTCAAGGCGGGGGCCGCGCTCGACGCGGTCGGCGTGGGGGCCGGACTGCTCTCGTCGCTCTCCATGTCGGCCGGCATCGTCTTCACCAAGCGCTGGGGCCGCCCTGAAGGCGTCGGCGCCCTCGCCCTCACCGGCTGGCAGCTCACCGCCGGCGGCCTGGTCATCCTGCCCATCGCCTTCCTGGTCGAGGGCGCCCCGCCGGCCCTGACCGGCACCCACCTGGCCGGCTACGCCTACCTCGCCTTCGGCAACACCGCGATCTCCTACTTCCTCTGGTTCCGCGGCATCGAGCGACTGAGCGCCTCCTCGGTCACCTTCCTCGGCCCGCTCTCCCCGATCACCGCGGCGATCATCGGCTGGGCGGCACTCGGCCAGGCGCTCGGTCCGGTGCAGGTCGTCGGCATGCTGATCGCCTTCGGCGCCACCCTTGCGGGCCAGCTGAACCCCCGTACGCCGAAGGCCCCGCAGGTCGAACCGTTCAGCTCCACTGAAAAGAACGGTCAGGAAGTTTCGATGGACCTGGGGGTTTCGGGGGTGCGACGGTAGCCGGCATGAAGCCGATCACCGCCCGCCTCCCGACCGTCGCCCGGACCACCGGGACCCGGACCGCCACGCCCCCCGCCCCCGCCACAGCCGCCCCCGCCGCCGAATCCGCGGCCACCGAAGCCGCGCTCACCGCACCCGCAGTCACCGAGAGGCCGGCACCCGCCAAGGGCGCCGGCCTCGGTGTGCTCCTCGCGCTCCTCGCCACCGTCGTCTGGTCCGGCAGCTTCGTCGCCGCCCGGGCCCTCCACGACACCGTGCCCCCGGTCCAGGCCGCCTTCTGGCGCTGGATCGTCGCCCTCCTCGCCGTCGCCCCGCTCGCCGCCCGCGAGACCTGGCGGCAGCGGCACCTGATCCGCCGCCACCTCCGCTTCCTCGCCCTCGCCGCACTGCTGGGCATCACCGTCTACAACACCCTGGTCAACCAGGCGGGGACCGCCACCTCCGCCGGCAACATGGGCATGATCATGGCCGCCTCCCCGGTCCTCATGGCGCTCTTCGCCCGCCTCGGCGGCAACCGCCTCGGCCCGCGCCGCACCACCGGCATGCTCATCGCCTGCGCCGGCGTCCTGCTCCTCGTCAGCAAGGGCTCGCTCGCCCCGGACCTCGCCACCGGCGACCTCTGGGTCATGGCCGCGGCCGTCTGCTTCGCCTCCTACAGCGCCCTGCTCAAGCGCCGCCCCGCCGAACTCGGCGGCCTCGCCTTCCTCTTCACCACCTTCGCCCTCGGCGCGCTCATGCTCCTCCCGGCGTACGGGGCCAGCCTCGCCGTCCAGGGCGGCTTCGAGCCCACCACCGGCACCGTCGGCCCGCTCGTCTACGTCGGCGTGCTCTCCTCCGCCGTCGCCTTCTTCGCCTGGAACAAGGCAGTCACCCTGATCGGCGCCGCGCGCGCCGGGATCGTGTACTACCTCCAGCCCGTCTGCGTCGCCCTCCTCTCGTACGCCCTCCTCGGCGAACGGCTCGGCCTCCTCGGCGGCGCCAGCATGGCCCTCATCCTCGGCGGAGTGGCACTGAGCTCCGCGAGGTAGACGCGGCCGGATAGGTTGCGCCCCATGACCGAGTGGGACATCAAGAAGCTCCATATCCTCCGCACCCTCCGCGACCGCGGCACCGTCACCGCGACCGCGGAGGCCCTGCTCATGACCCCCTCGGCCGTGTCGCAGCAGCTCACCAACCTCGCCAGGCAGCTCGGCGTGCGCCTCCTGGAGGCCCAGGGCCGCCGGGTCCGGCTCACCGACGCCGCCCACCTGGTGCTGCGGCACGCGGAGGCGGTCTTCGCGCAGCTGGAACGCGCCGACGCCGAACTCGACGGATACCTGAGGGGAGAGGCGGGACAGGTGAGGGTGGCGGCGTTCTCGACGTCGGTGCCCGCGCTCGTCGTCCCCGCCGTACGGCAGCTGCGCACCGCGCACCCCGGGCTCGACGTCCGCGTCCGGGAGGCCGAGGCGGCGGAGGCGTACGAGCTGCTCGCGGCCGGCCAGGTGGACCTGGCGCTCTCGCTCGCCGCCCACGCGCCCTCCGTGCGCGACCCCAAGTTCAGCCGGGTGCCCCTGCTCGCCGACCCGCTCGACGTGGCCCTGCCCGCCGGCCACCCGCTCGCCGACGCCCCCGGGCTGCGACTCGCCGACCTCGCCGCCGAGCCCTGGATCTTCGGCGGCTCCGGCCCCTGGTCCGAGATCACCACCGCCGCGTGCGAGGCCGCCGGCTTCGTGCCCGAGCAGGCCCACAGCGCCTCCGGCTGGACCGCGATCCTCGCGATGGTCGAGGCCGGGATGGGGATCGCCCTCGTCCCCCGGATGGCCTCCGCCGAACGCCGGGGCGGCGCCGGCGTCGTGATGCGCGTCCTCTCCGCCGACCAGCCGCGCCGCCACGTCGTCGCGGCGGTACGGCGCGGGGCGGAGGACGGCCCGGCGGTGTCCCGGGTCCTGGCCGCGCTCCGCCAGGCGGCGGCGGCCCGCGAGACCTTTCAGCAGAACTGAACGGCGTCGTCGAAAACATTCGATGGACCGCTCGGGTCCCCGGGGCGCAGAGTCGGGACATGACCTTCGAGACGAGCCCGGACCAGGACCCGCACGCCAACGACGCCGCCCCCTATTCCGGCGGCGACCCGTACGCCGACTACCGCTCCGGTGACTTCCCCTTCACCGAGCTCGTCGACCTCGCCGACCGCCGCCTCGGCGGCGGCGTCGTGGCCGCCAACGACGAGTTCTTCGCGGAACGGGAGAACCTCCTCGTCCGCGGGCCGGCTGTCTTCGACCCGGAGCGCTTCGGCCACAAGGGCAAGATCATGGACGGCTGGGAGACCCGCCGCCGCCGCGGCGCCGACGCCGAGAACGTCTTTCCCGCCCCCGAGGACCACGACTGGGCGATCGTCCGCCTCGGCGCCCCCGGCGTCATCCGCGGGATCGTCGTCGACACCGCCCACTTCCGCGGCAACCACCCGCAGCGGGTGAGCATCCAGGCCACCGCCGTGGAGGGCTCGCCCGGCCCCGCCGAGCTGCTCGACGCGAAGTGGGAGGAGCTCGTCCCGCCCACCCCCGTCCGCGGCCACGCCGCCAACGGCTTCACGATCGACGCCGAGCGCCGCTGGACGCACGTCCGGGTCTGCCAGCACCCCGACGGCGGCATCGCCCGCCTCCGCGTCCACGGCGAGGTCGTGCCCGACCCCGAGTGGCTCGAACTCCTCGGCACCCTCGACCTGATCGCCGTGCTCAACGGCGGTTCGTACGAGGACGCGTCGGACCGGTTCTACTCCTCGCCCACCCAGATCATCCTGCCCGGCACCTCGCGCAAGATGGACGACGGCTGGGAGAACCGCCGCCGCCGGGTCCGCGACACCAACGACTGGGTCCGCTTCCGGCTCGCCGCCCAGGGAGCCGTCCGCGCGGTCGAGATCGACACCGCCTACCTCAAGGGCAACTCGGCCGGCTGGATCGCCCTCCAGGGCTGCAACGGCGATCCCGCGGGCGGCGCGGAGTGGTTCGAGATCATCCCCAGGACCCGCCTCCAGCCCGACACCCCGCACCGCTTCAAGCTCCCCGCCCAGGCCGTCGTCACCCACGTCCGCCTCGACGCCTTCCCCGACGGCGGCGTCGCCCGGATGCGCCTCCACGGCACGTTCACGGAGCAGGGCGCGGCCGACCTGCGCGCCCGGTACGCGGCCCTCGGCGGCTGACCCGGCGCAGGGGGCGCCACGACAGCGAGGGGGGCGCCCCCGCGGCGAACCGGGCGACACGACGACTAAGGGGCGCCCCCACGGGGGAGGGCGCCCCTTCACCGGTCACCCGACCGACGTCACGCGCGGTCCGCGGCCTGCGCCTTCAGGGCACGCTCGATGCCCGCGCGGCACTCGGTCACCATGCGCCGCAGCGCCGGAACCGGGTTGTGCTCCGCGATCCACGCGTCCGTCGCGTCCAGGGTCTCCTGGGAGACCTGGAGCGTCGGGTAGAGGCCGACCACGACCTGCTGGATCATCTCGTGGCTGCGGGTCTCCGAGACGCCCTTGATCGCCGCGAAGTACTTCGCCGTGTACGGGGCGATCAGCTCGCGCTGGTCGGACTGGACGAAGCCGCCGATGACGGCCTCCTGCACGGCGTTCGCCAGCTTGTCGTCCTCGACGACCGACGCCCAGGCCTCCGCCTTCGCGGCCTCCGTCGGGCGGGCCGCCCGCGCGGTCGCCGCGTGCCGCTCGCCGGCCGCGGTCCGGTCGCGCTCCAGCTCGGCGGCGATCTCCGCCTCGTCGAAGCGGCCGGTGGCCGCGAGCCGCTGCACGAACGCCCAGCGCAGCTCGGTGTCGACGGCGAGGCCGTCGATCACCACACCGCCGTCGAGCAGCCCGGCGAGCACGTCGAGCTCGGCGTCCGTACGGGCGGTCGCCGCGAAGGCCCGCGCCCACGCCAGCTGGTGGTCGCTGCCGCCCTCGGCGGCGCGCAGCTGCTCCTGGGCGAAGGTGCCCCAGCGCGCCAGGCCCTCGGCCCGCCACTCCGGCGCCGCGTACAGGTCGAGAGCCGCCTTGACCTGGCCCTGGAGCGACTGGACCACGCCGATGTCGGACTCCTTGGCGATGCCCGAGAGCACCAGCGCCAGGTAGTCGCGGGTCGCCAGCTCGCCGTCGCGGGTCATGTCCCAGGCGGAGGCCCAGCACAGGGCGCGCGGCAGCGACTCGGCGAAGTCGCCGAGGTGCGCGGTGACGTTGGTGAGGGACACCTCGTCGAGGCGGACCTTCGCGTACGACAGGTCGTCGTCGTTGAGGAGGACGACCGCCGGGCGGGCCTTGCCCACCAGCTGCGGAACGGCGGTCAGGCCGGCCGCCTCGATGTCCAGCTCCAGGCGGTCGGTGCGGACCAGCCGGCCGGCCTCGTCGAGGTCGTAGAAGCCGATCGCGATGCGGTGCGGACGCAGGACGGCCTCGCCCTTGGCGCCGGCGGGCAGCGCGGGCGCCTCCTGCCTGACGGCGAAGGAGGTGATGAAGCCGTTCTCGTCGGTCTCGACCTCCGGGCGGAGGATGTTGATGCCGGCCGTCTCCAGCCACGCCTTCGACCAGGTCTTCAGGTCACGTCCGGAGGTCTCCTCCAGGGCGCCGAGCAGGTCGGACAGGCGCGTGTTGCCGAAGGCGTGCGCCTGGAAGTAGGCCTGGACGCCCTTGAAGAACTCGTCCTGGCCGACGTAGGCGACGAGCTGCTTCAGGACGCTGGCGCCCTTGGCGTACGTGATCCCGTCGAAGTTGACGAGCACGTCCTCCAGGTCGTTGATCTCGGCCATGATCGGGTGCGTCGACGGCAGCTGGTCCTGGCGGTAGGCCCAGGTCTTCTCCGCGTTGGCGAAGGTCGTCCAGGCGTTGGGCCAGCGGGTGCCCGTCACCGAGGCCTGGCAGGCGACCGAGGTGTAGGTGGCGAACGACTCGTTCAGCCACAGGTCGTTCCACCACTCCATGGTCACGAGGTCGCCGAACCACATGTGGGCGAGCTCGTGCAGGATCGTCTCGGCACGCCGCTCGTACGCCGCGTCCGTCACCTTCGAGCGGAAGACGTACTGGTCGCGGATGGTGACCGCGCCCGCGTTCTCCATCGCGCCCGCGTTGAACTCCGGCACGAAGAGCTGGTCGTACTTCGCGAACGGGTAGTCGTACGCGAACTTCTCCTGGAACCAGTCGAAGCCCTGGCGCGTGACGTCGAAGATGTGCTCCGCGTCCAGGAACTCGGCCAGCGACGGACGGCAGTAGATGCCCAGCGGGACGGTCTGGCCGTCCTTCTCGTACGACGAGTGCACCGCGTGGTACGGGCCCACGATCAGCGCGGTGATGTACGTCGAGATGCGCGGGGTCGGCTCGAAGACCCAGACGTCGTCCTTCGGCGTCTCGGGCGTCGGCGAGTTGGAGATGACCTTCCAGCCGGCCGGGGCCTTCACGGTGAACTGGAAGGTCGCCTTCAGGTCGGGCTGCTCGAAGGAGGCGAAGACCCGCCGCGCGTCCGGCACCTCGAACTGGGTGTACAGATAGGCCTGGTCGTCGACCGGGTCGACGAAGCGGTGCAGACCCTCACCGGTGTTGGTGTACGCGCAGTCGGCGACGACCTTCAGCTCGTTGCGGCCGGCGACCAGGTGGTCGAGGGCGATCCGCGAGTCGCGGAAGACGGCCGCGACGTCGAGCGACCGGCCGTTCAGCACGGCCTCGTGGACGGCGGGTGCGACGAGGTCGATGAAGGTCGAGGCACCGGCCTCTGCGGAATCGAAGCGGACGGTGGTGACGGACCGGTAGGTGCCGCCCTCCTGCGCACCGGTGAGGTCGAGTTCGACCTCGTACGCGTCCACGGTCAGCAGTGCTGCCCGCTGCTGAGCCTCTTCACGGGTCAGGTTCGTGCCAGGCACCCGGTCAACTCCTCGGTTTCGTGACGTTTGGGCCATCCTTCCACGGGGTGCCTCAGCGGCGCACCGCGCATTTCCATGGTCCGTCGCCGCTGATCCGCAGCAGCCCGGGACCCGGCACGGGGGCGCTCACCCGGACCTCTCCGATTTCGTTGACCAGCAGGTCCTGCTCCTCGTCGTCGTAGAGCGGGTCCCGCGGCGGGGTGTGCTGGTGGACCGTGAAGTTCGACTCCCCGTGGTGCGCGAAGTCGAGCACCCCGGGGGGCCCGTCGTAGATCACCAGGTCGTGTGCGAGGCCCTCGACGTGGCTGTCGAAACGACGGGCGTGGGACAGCGGCAGCACCCGCAGCGTCCAGGGCGCGTCGGCCTCCACCCGCAGCGTCAGCGGGCGGGCGCGCGGGACCAGGGCGACCGTCCGGGCGCGGACGTCGTCCTCGTACGCCATGAGGAGGAACTCCTGGGCCCGCCCGTAGGTGTCGCAGGCCTCGATCGTGGTGGAGAGCGAGTGGAACGACTCGATCTCCAGGAGCACCCAGTGACCCGGCGGCAGCGCCGGGTCGCAGTGCACGGTCTCCTTGCCGCGCCCCTGGTAGACGGCCGGCCGGAACTCTCCGCCGTACGGGTCCGCCACCGGCACGGGCGGGGCCGCGGGCGCCGGCGGCGCGGGCGGCGGGACGTAGCCGGGGCCCGGGATCGGCGGCGGCGGGGACTCCACCACGATGCCGAAGTCCGTCGCGAGCCCGGCCAGGCCCGAGGCGTACCCCTGGCCGACGGCGCGGAACCGCCAGCCGCCGCCGTGCCGGTAGAACTCCCCGAAGACGAAGGCCGTCTCCGTCGTCGCGCTCCCGATCGCGCAGTACGCCACGGGGTTCCCGGCCCCGTCCGTGACCCGTACGTCGAGCCCGGGGACCCGCCCGAAGGCACCCCCGTCGGCGGAGGCGGCGATCACCAGGCGCCCCACGTCCGGCTCCACGCGCGCGAGGTCGAGCCACATCCAGTCGGCGGCCGGGCTGCCGGGCGCGCCCGGCGCCGACCTCCCCAGGTGCCGCACAGCCCCCGAGGGATGCTCGGCGTGGTTGTAGAAGACGAGGTCGGCGTCGCCCCGCACCCGCTCCCCGGCCCCGAGCAGCAGCGCCGACACGTCCACGTCGGGCACCTCGTGCCCGGTCCGCCAGCTGACCGCGACATGGAGGGGCCGCGGGGGCACCGGGACGTTCGCACCCCTGGGTATCTGGGTCATGGAGGCACTCTGGCACGCGCAGGCACGCCGGAGGGGCGGCTCCCCGCAACGGGAAGCCGCCCCTCCGGAGGGTGCCCGGGGTCAGCCCTTGAGCTCGGCCGCGACGAGCTCCGCGATCTGCACGGCGTTCAGCGCCGCGCCCTTGCGCAGGTTGTCGTTGGAGAGGAACAGCGCCAGGCCGTTGTCGACGGTCTCGTCCACGCGGATGCGTCCGACGTACGAGGCGTCCTTGCCGGCCGCCTGGAGCGGGGTCGGGATCTCGGAGAGCACGACGCCCTCGGCGTCCTCCAGCAGCTCGTAGGCGCGCTCGACGCTGATGGGGCGCTCGAAGCGGACGTTGACCTGGAGGGAGTGGCCGGAGAAGACCGGGACGCGCACGCAGGTGCCGGAGACCTTGAGCTCCGGGATCTCCAGGATCTTGCGGGACTCGTTGCGGAGCTTCTGCTCCTCGTCCGTCTCGAAGGAGCCGTCGTCGACGACGGAGCCGGCCAGCGGGACCACGTTGAAGGCGATCGGGCGCTTGTAGACGGCGGGCTCGGGGAACTCGACGGCCTCGCCGTCGAACGCCAGCTGGTCGGCCTTCTCGGCCACGGCACACGCCTGCGTGCGCAGCTCGGCGACACCGGCCACGCCCGAGCCGGACACGGCCTGGTAGGTGGTGGCGATCAGCGCGGTCAGGCCGGCCTCCTGGTGGAGGGGCTTGAGGACCGGCATGGCGGCCATCGTGGTGCAGTTCGGGTTGGCGATGATGCCCTTGGGGCGGTCCTTGATCGCGTGCGGGTTGACCTCGGAGACCACCAGCGGGACCTCGGGGTCGCGGCGCCAGGCGGAGGAGTTGTCGATCACGACGGCGCCCTGCGAGGCGACCTTCTCGGCGAGGGCCTTGGAGGTGGCGCCGCCGGCGGAGAAGAGCACGATGTCCAGGCCGGTGTAGTCGGCGGTGGAGGCGTCCTCGACCGTGACCCCGTCCACGACCGTGCCGGCGGAACGCGCGGAGGCGAACAGCCGCAGCTCGTCGACCGGGAAGTCGCGCTCGACGAGGATCTTCCGCATGACTGTGCCGACCTGACCGGTGGCTCCTACGATTCCGACCTTCACGGGGACTCCTCCGTACGTTTGTGCAGGGTGCTGCCGGTCCATGATGCGTATGTCCCCGCCCGCCTTGTCCAATCCATTGTCCAAGGGTCGGGACGCGTCCTGGACGCGTCCCACCCGGGGCTCAGGACGCGAAAGGGGCGGACGCCGGTTTCGGCGTCCGCCCCCCCTCACTCGTACGGTGCTACGGGGTGACCGCGCCGATCAGGACGCTGCCGGTGCCCGCGACGGTGCCGCGGGCGTTGAGCAGGCGGACCTCGCCGAAGAACTGGCGTCCCTCGGGAGCCGCGCCGGCGACCAGGACCTCGGCCGCCACCGGGGCGGAGGCGCCGTTGGCCAGGGTGACCTGCTTCGACTCGTCGACCTTCACGGTGCCGAGCGCGGACGAGTAGTACACGTCCTTGTAGTCGTACGTGGTGCCGCCCGCGGCCTGCACCGAGTAGCCGTCGATCACGACGGTGTACGTGCCCGGGGCCGGCTTCACCAGGGAGACGGCCTCCTCCGAGTCGCCGTCCGCCGACTGGCCGACGGTCTTGCCGTTCAGCGTGACCGTCAGGTCGAGGTCGGCGGCCTTGTCGGACGTGTTGCCGATGGCGATGTCGAGCCGCTCCACGCCCTCACCGATGGTGACGGTCTTCGTGTGCTTCTCGTGGTGCTGGATGGTCGGCGTCTCGCTCTTCTGCGAGCCGAGCGAGCCGCCCTTGAGGGTGCCCGTGACGCCCGCGAAGCGGTTCGTGACCGTCCACTGGACCGCGGCCGGGGTGCCGATCTTCGCCTCCGGGACCGTCTGCACGGCCGGGTCGAAGTCGGCGCCCAGGACGGAGACGCCCAGGGTGTACGGGTTGTCCAGGTCCGGCGACGTACGGCGGGACTCGACCTCGATCTCCCAGACGCCCGGGGTCGGGTCCGGGTAGGACCGCAGGTCGGGGCGGCAGGTGTTGGCCGGGTTGTAGTGCGGGTAGCACTGCGTGGTGGCGCTGTCCTCGATGCCGACGCCGACCGGGTGGATGGAGATGAACCGGGTCTGGCTCTTCTCCTTCAGACCGCCGAGCGCGACCTCCAGCGTCTTGGCGCCCTGGGGCACGGTGACGAAGTAGGACTTGCTGCTGTTGCGCTGCACCGAGCTGGTGGCGGTGAAGCCGTAGCCCGGGGCGACCAGGTCGTTCGCGACGATCGAGGTGGCGAGGATCTGCTTGTCGACGCCCTCGGTGCGCTCGTCGTCGGCCTCCAGGATGACGCTGTGCGCACCGGCGGTGGCGGCGCGGGCCTGGAGCTTGACGGTGACCGGCTTGTTCAGCGGCAGGTCGATCTCGTCGTCGCCGAGGATGCGGAAGGTGCCGTCGTTGTACTTGAGGTCGAGCTCGTGCTCGATCGGCCGGTCGGGGCCGCTCGTGCGCGTGATGGTGACGTCGTAGACCTTCTTCTGGCCGACCTTGAGGCCGCCCTCGCGGTCGTACACACCGGTGCCGGTGTGCGGGGCCGGGAAGATCACGGTGTCGACCGGGGCCTGGACCGTGTAGTCGTGCGCGGTCGCGCCGTCCTTGATCGACTCCCAGGCCTCCTCGATGTCCATGAGGCCCGAGCCCTGCTCGTGCGCCGCGACACCGGGGATGCGCTTCGCGGTCGAGGTCAGCGCGGTCCGCAGGGTGAGCGGGGAGAGCGCGATGCCCTTCTGCTTCGCGGCCGAGATCAGCAGCGCGCTCGCGCCCGCCGCCTGCGGCGAGGACATCGAGGTGCCGTTGAGCATGCCGTAGCCGGCGGGCAGCGTGTAGCCCGACTCGGCGACGCCGGCGCCCGGCAGCCAGGTCGGGATGGTGTTCACGGCCGAGCCGGGGGCGGTGATGGTCGGGGTGAAGCCGCCGTCCTCACGCGGACCGCGCGAGGAGAAGGGGAACATGGCGTACTTCTTCTCGACGGCCGAGCCGTAGTTGGCGGCCCAGGTCTCCTTGGAGACGGCCGCGCCGACCGAGATGACCTTGTCGGCCAGGCCGGGGTCGCCGATCGTGTTGATGCCGGGGCCCTCGTTGCCGGCCGAGATGACCAGCTGGACGCCGTACTGGTCGATCAGGCGGGTGTAGAGGCGCGACCGGACGTTGTCGCCGTCGTTCTGCTGCGGCAGGCCGCCGATCGACATGTTGACGATGTCGACGCCGCGGTTGACGACGAGGTCCGTCATGCCCTCGGTGAGGGCGGTGTTGGTGCAGCCGCCGGACCAGGTGCACGCGCGCGCGGAGACGATCTTCGCGCCGGGGGCCGCGCCGCTCATCCTGCCGCCGAAGAGGCCGTTGGCGGCGGTGATGCCGGCGACGTGGGTGCCGTGCGAGGACTCGACGAGGCCGATGTTGACGAAGTCGGCCTTCTTGCCGACCCAGGTGCCGCCGGCCGGGTCCATCGGGACGTCCTTGCGGATCTCCACGACGAACGGGGTGCGCTCGGCGACCGGGGTGGACGGGTCGTCGGTACCGAAGTAGCCGATCTGGTACCCGGCCTTGTACGGCTTCATCGGCGCGTTGTCCGTGAAGTCGTTGTTCTGGTCGGTGTCCACGCGGACGGTGCCGGCGGCCGGGTCGTACAGCATGCCGAAGACGTCGGTGGTGTCGCCGTCCCGGTTGATGTCGCCCTTGGGGTCGCCGCCCGTGGTGGCCGCCTCGGAGAAGCGGCTGAACTGGTACGAGCCCGCCGGGGCCGTCCAGCTCTGGGTGGCGGCGGTGAAGACGGGGCCGGCGACCGGGGTGATCTGGGCGCGCCAGGTGGCGTCGCCCTCGGTCAGCGGGTCGGTGGCGGTGACCCAGTCGACGATCTTGCGCTCGCCGGTGGTGGTCTTCTGGAGGGCCGGGTGGCCGAGGTCCACACCGGAGTCCAGGATGCCGATGGTCACGCCGCGGCCGTCGGCCTTCGGGTGCTCCTTGACGAAGTCGACCGCGCCCGTCTCGTGGGACGGGTTGTACGGGTTCTTCGCCGGGGTGTTCGGGCCCGGGGCCGGGTAGGTCGTGGCGACCGTGGTGCCGTCGACGGCGCCCGTCGAGGCGCCCGCGTCCGGGGTCGGGTCGTCCAGCGGGATCTCGGCCTGGAGGTCGATCGACTGGACGGAGGAGAGCTGCGTGGCGGCCTTGATCGCGGCGGCGGCCTTGGCGGTCGGCAGGGTGGCGCGGACGTAGCCGAGCGCGTCCTGGCGCTTGCCGACGGAGGCGCCGGGGACGGCGTCGAGCTGGTCGGCGACCTGCTCGGTGGCGCCGGGGGCGGTGGCGACGAGGACGGTGACGTTCTTCTCGCCGCCGGCCTGCGCCTCGGTGAGGCGCTGGGCGTCGATCGCGCCGAGCTTGTCGGCGGGGTCCGAGGCCTTGACCGGGGGAGTGGTGTCCGGGGCTTCGGTGGCGAGCACGGGCGCGGCGCCGGTCGCGACCAGCGCGGCGACGAGCCCGGCGGCGGCGGCGATGCGCGCGGCGCGCCTGTGCCCGGGCGTCGAGCGTCCGGGTATGGAGCTCCGAGTTTCGGGGGTGGTCATCTACATCCCTGTGGGTGAAAGGAGAGGGTCCGGAATTCGGTGCCGGATGACCGCTCAGCCTTTCGTAAATGACAGGGGTTTGTAGAGAGTTGGCGGAGGGCGTTGTGCCGCCACGGCACAAACCCGCCATCAACCGGGATCCGCCACGGCGGACGAACCCGTGGAAACCGGGGCGAGTTCGCGGTCCGGGCGGGTCAGCCCTCCTTCGTGCGGGCGTAGTGGCGGGAGGCCTTGGCCCGGTTCCCGCAGATCGCCATCGAGCACCAGCGGCGGGTGCCGTTCCGCGAGGTGTCGAAGAAGTGCAGGATGCACGCCTCGTGGGCGCAGGCGCGGATCCGGTCGGGAGCGGTGCGCAGCAGGTCGAGGTAGTCGCGCGCGGCGGTCCAGCCGGGCCCCCAGGACGGGTCCGGGAACTCGGCCTCCTCGCCGGGGCCCGCGGTGGTGAGCGTGGCCCTGATGCGGCCGTGGCCGAGGACCGCGTCGACCCGCGCGGTGGCGGCGGGGTCGCCGGGGCGGTCGACGAGCCCGGCGAGCGCGTCCCGGGCGGCGAGGGTGTGCCGCAGCGTGGTGGCGTCCGCGGCGAACCGTCGCTCCAGCCGGTTGGAGGCGAGCCAGACGGCGAGCCCGTCGATGTCGGCGAGCAGGTCCTGCCGGACCCCCTCCTCGTTCCAGCGGGTGTTGAGCAGGTCCAGGGAGAGCGGTTCGCCGACGAGCGGCCGTGGGTCGACGACGGTCATGCGGACACCCTCCTCGGTGAGCTAACCCCTCAAGAGTACGTGACCGGTTGACGCCGCTCGCTTATAACCTCTAAAGTCGAAGTAAGAGGTTAGCCCAAGGGGGCGAGCCACGACAGAGACGGAACCCTCATGTCCGCGATCGGCACACTCGCCACCCACCACGTCGGCCTCAACGTCACCGACCTGGACCGCTCGCTCGCCTTCTACGGCGACGTCCTCGGCTTCGACGTCCTCGGCGAGGGCGACGAGGACGGCAGCCGCTTCGCCTTCCTCGGCAGGGACGGCGGCCTCGTCCTCACCCTCTGGCAGCAGGCCGACGCCGACTACGCCCCCGCCCGCGCCGGCCTCCACCACCTCGCCTTCGAAGCCGAGTCCCTCGACCACGTCCGCGCCGCCGAAGCCGCCCTCATCGCCCGCGGCGCCACCTTCGCCCACGACGGCGTCGTCGCCCACCGCGAAGGCGCCACCTCCGGCGGCATCTTCTTCCACGACCCCGACGGCACCCGCCTCGAAATCTCCGTCCCCAAGGGCCTCGAAGCCGCCGAAGCCCCCTCGTCCACGGCCCCGACCTGCGGCTTCTTCTAACCGCCACGGTCGCGCCCCCCCCCTTCCGCAGGACGGAACGTGTGGGCGCGACCGGAACGCGCCCCCGCGCCAGGGCCCGCTCCCGCTCCCGCACCCCGAGACCCCGCACCCCAGGAGGCCCCCCGTGACCACCGCGTACCACCCCGGCTCCCTCGCCGTACAGGCGCGCGAGGGCGTCCGGCAGCTCGCCGACCACGTGGGCCGCTCCATCACCCCCGGCATCCGCCCCGTCGCCGCCGCCTTCCTGGAAGCCCAGCCCATGCTCGCCGTCGGCGCCGCCGACGCCGACGGCCGCGTCTGGTCGAGCCTCCTCACCGGCCCGCCCGGCTTCACCCGCGCCACCGGACCCCGCACCGTCTCCGTCGCCGGCGGCATCCCCGCCCACGACCCGCTGGCGGACGCCGTCACCGCCGACGGCACCCCCGTCGGGACGATCGCCCTCGACCCCCGCACCCGCCGCCGCATGCGCCTCAACGGCATCGCCCGCCCCAGCGCCCGCGGCTTCACGATCGAGGCCGAGCAGGTCTTCTCCAACTGCCCGAAATACCTCCAGAAGCGGGAGCTGTACGGCTCCGATCCCGCCGGCCGCACCGAGGCGGGCGCCGTGCGGCAGGGTGACGCGCTCACCCCCGACCAGGTGCGCCGCATCCGCACCGCCGACACGTTCTTCGTCGCCACCGCCGCACCCGACGGCGTCGACACGAGCCACCGCGGCGGCATGCCGGGCTTCGTCCGCGTCGACGGGCCCCGCGAGCTCAGCTGGCGGGACTACCCCGGCAACGCCATGTTCCTGACCCTGGGCAACCTGGAGTCGGACGGCCGCTCCGGCCTGCTCTTCCTCGACTGGGAGACCGGCGTCACCCTCCAGCTCAGCGGACGCGCGCACACCGAGTACGGCCCCGAGGGCCGCGTCACCCGCTTCCGCGTCGACCGCACGGTCGAGACCCCGGCCGGCAGCCCCCTGCGCTGGTCGGCCCCGGAGTACTCCCCGGCCAACCCGACGGAACCGTGACCTCGTCGCACCCACCCCGCCCAGGGCCTTCGCCCGCACCGGCACGAACCCGCACCCCTGGAGGCCCCGTGACCACGACCGCTCTCGCCTCGACCGCGGCCGCCCCCGAAGCGCCCGCCACCCCGCCCGGCCGGCGCAGGCCCCCCGCCCGCCCCCGCCCCGCCGTCCTCCTCACCGCGACCGCCGCCAGCGTGACCGCCCTCCTCCTCCTGGCGGCGGTCGGCACCCTCCTCCACGAGCCGCTGCTCATCCCCCCGCTCGCCGCCAGCATGGCCCTGGTGGCGGGCGCCCCCGACCTGCCGCTGTCCCAGCCGCGCTCGGTGGTGGGCGGCCAACTCCTCTCCGCCCTGACCGGGTTCGCCGTCCTCGCGGTGGCGGGCCCCGGCCTGTGGGGCGCCGCCGTCGCGGGCGGGCTCGCCCTCGGGGTGATGACGGCCGCCCGCACCCCGCACTCGCCCGCGGCGGCCACGGCCGTCATCGTCGCCCTCCAGGGCCCGCCCTTCTGGGCGTTTATCGGCCTTCTCGCCCTCGCCTCCCTCCTCCTGGTCGCCGTCGGGCTCGGAGCGGGCCGTGCCACGGGGCGGACGTATCCCGTGTACTGGTTCTAACCTCGTGGCATGCAGCAGGAGTTGAGGGTGGCGGCCTACGCCGTGTGTGTCCGGGGCGAGGAGATACTGCTCGCCCGCTGGGTCGCCAAGGACGGCGTCAAGCGGTGGACCCTGCCGGGCGGCGGCATGGACCACGGCGAGGATCCCGTCCGCACCGTCGTCCGCGAGGTCGAGGAGGAGACCGGCTATCTGACCGAGCCCACCGCCCTCCTCGGCATCGACTCCATCCGGCGCTCCTGGCTCCGCCGGCTCGGCGGCCCCGGTGACTGGCAGGGCCTACGGATCCTGTACGAGGCACGGATCACCGGCGGTTCCCTGCGGAACGAGGAGGGCGGCTCCACCGACCTCGCCGCCTGGTTCCCGCTCGACGCGGTGCCCTCCCTCACCCGTGTCGAACTCGTCGACATCGGCCTCCAGCTCTGGCGCGACCGGCCGCCCCTGGGGCAGTCGCCGCTCAGCGACCCGGCGAACGGCTGACCCTCCGCCGGAAGGCCGAAAAGGGCCCAACCGTCACGAGCGCGATCAACCCCCCGCACCCACCCGCGGTCCCCTCCCCCGACCGCAGCACACGACCAGGGGAGCACCGCATGTCAGCCGCACGTACCGTCGTCGCCGCCACCCTCGTGGCGGGCCTCGCCGCCACCGCCCTCGCCGCGCCCGCCCTCGCGGCACCGGCACACCGGCAGGACCACGCGGCCACCCGGCAGGCACTCCAGGCCGCCGTCGCCGCCGGAGTGCCCGGCGCCGTCGCCCAGGCCCGCGACGGCCGCGACCGGTGGACCGGCACCGCCGGAGAGCGGAAGGGCAACGACCGTTTCAGGGTCGGCTCCATCACCAAGACCTTCACCGCCACCGTCCTCCTCCAGCTCCAGGCCGAGGGCCGCATCGACCTGGACGACCCGGTCGAGAAGTGGCTCCCCGGCGCCGTCCGCGGCAACGGCCACGACGGCCGGAAGATCACCGTGCGCCAGCTGCTCAACCACACCAGCGGCATCTACAGCTACACCGAGGACCCCGCCTTCCAGGAGCGGGTCTTCGGCGCCGGCTTCCTGGAGCACCGCTACGACACCTGGACCCCCGCACAGCTCGTCTCCGTCGCCATGACCCACCGGCCCGACTTCGCGCCCGGCACCGCCTGGAACTACTCCAACACCAACTTCGTCCTCGCCGGCATGGTGATCGAGAAGGTCACCGGCCGCCCCTACGGCAAGGCCGTCGAGAACCGCATCATCAAGCCGCTCAAGCTGCGCGCCACCACCGTCCCCGGGACCCGCACGGCCATGCCGGAGCCCAGCAGCCCGGCGTACTCCACGCTCTCCCGGGACGTGAACGCCCCCGTCCACGAGGTCTCCGACCTCAACCCGAGCATCGCGGGCGCGGCGGGCGAGATCATCTCCGACTCCCAGGACCTGCAGACCTTCTACCGGGCCCTGCTCAAGGGCCGGCTCCTCACGGAAGGCGGTCTCAAGGAGATGACCACCACCGTCGCGATCTCCCCCGAGTACCCGAACGTGGGCTACGGCCTCGGGCTCATGAAGCAGAAGCTCGGCTGCGGGAAGGAGGTCTGGGGCCACGGCGGCGGCATCCACGGCTCCTCCTCCCTGGCCCAGGCGACCCGCGACGGCGAGCACTCCCTCGCCGGCAACTTCAACGCCGACTGGACGGGCGACACCCAGGCGGTCGTCGAGGCCGAGTTCTGCGGCACCGTGCCGAAGAAGTAGCCGCTCACCGCGGCAGGACGACGACGTACGCGGCGGGCTGCCGGTCCGGCGCGGCCATCAGCGCCGTGCGGACCACGGTGGCCTGCTGGTCCATCGCCTCGCGCAGCTTGCGCGGGGTGAGGTGGACGACCGTGATGCCGAGCCGCTCCAGGTGCTCCCGCTTGCGGGTGTACTCGGACCAGAGCGCGTCGTCGTCCTGCCGCGGCGCCCGGGTGTCCAGCTCGACGGCGACCGCCTGGTCCGGCCAGTAGGCGTCGACACCGCCCAGATGAGGGCCGCCCGGCAGCCGCAGGTCCACGTTCCACCACGGGTCCGGGAGACCGAACTCCCGCACCATCTCGTACAGCCGCTCCTCGGAGAGCGACCGCCCCTCGGCGAGCAGCGCGTCCACCGCGTCCACCACGTGCGGCCGCGTCAGCAACCGGGCCCGGTTCAACTCCCGTACCACCGCGCCCGGTTCGCAGTGGCCGCCGCGGACCGCCTCGGTGAGCAGCCGGCGTACGGCCTCCGCGTCCGAGAGGCCCGACACCGCGTCGGCGACGGCGCGGGCGACCGGCGCGACGGGAAGGCCCGTGAGCTCCACCGGCTCCGGCGCCTCGGGCGCGCGCACCACCCGCACCCAGCCGGTCGACCGCAGCCGCCGGGTCCGCGGCACCAGCACGTCGATCCGCTCCAGGGCGGTGAGCGGGGGAGCGGACGAGAACCGGTGCAGGGTCAGGGCGGCGAGCCCGGTGATCATCGCGTCCGGCCCCTGCGCGGGCACGGTCGCGGTCCTGCGGGCGTAGAGCAGCGCGGCCTTCAGCCGGTCCTCGCTGGTGGGCTGCCCCGGGTGCAGCAGGAACACGCCGGGCAGCAGCTGCTGCCAGCCGCCCGGCCGGCAGTGCGCGGCGACCTCGGCGGCGGACATCCCCTGCGCCCTCAACTGGTCAGCCGACGCGAGGCGTTGTGCCCGGCCGGTACGGGAGGAGAGAGGGAGGGGGCGGGGGGTGATGGGGGTGTTGTGGTTCATGCCGGGGGTCTTCCGCTTCCGAAGGCTCCCCTAACCCCTGTTACACGCCCGTCGACATTCCGGGACAACCTCGCCCTAAAGTACGCGCGTTCGACTGCCGATGAGGGCCGCGACCCGCGCCCGTACCGCCGGTGACACCACGGCGGGGGCCACGACCCGCGCCCGTCCCCCGCCGAAACGACGGCGGGGGCCGCGGGCAGCGGCCCGCGACCCCCACCAGGACCCGGGTCCTGTCCGGGAAGCCCCGCCTACTCCGCGGCGCGCCCGTCGCACTCCTGCGCGCGGAGCGCCCGCGCCAGGTCGTCGCGGGCCTCCACGACGAGGCGGCGGAGGGCCGGAGCGGCGGACTCGTGCGCGGTCAGCCAGCCGTCCGCGGCGGCCAGCGTCGCCGCGTCGTCCTGGAGCCCCGGGAACAGGCCCCGGACCACGTCCATGCCGATCTGGATCGACCGGTCGGCCCACAGCTGCTGGATCGCGGCGAAGTACTTCTCCCCGTACGGGGCGATCAGTTCGCGCTGCGAGGGCTGGACGAAGCCCGTGATGGTCGCCTCGACCAGCGCGTTCGACAGGGTGTCCGACTCGACGACCTGCGCCCACGCCTGCGCCTTGACCGCCGCCGAGGGCCGCGAGGCGAGGAGGCGGACCTGGTGGCGCTTGCCCGTCGCCGTGTCGTCGCGGGCCAGCTCCGCGCCGATCCGGCCCTCGTCGGCGAGGCCGTGCACGACGAGCGGGGTGAGCAGCGCCCAGCGCAGCTCCTGGTCGACGTCGAGGCCGTCGATCTTCGCCGTACCGTCGAGCAGCCCCGCGAGGAGCTGGAAGTCGGCGTCGGAGGAGGAGGTCGCCGCGAAGAACCGCGCCCAGGTCAGCTGGTGCTCGCTGCCCGGCTCGGCCAGCCGCAGCTCGCGCAGACCGCCCTCGGCGAGCAGCCGCCCGCCCTCCTCGCGCCACTCGGGCGCCGCGTAGTGGGTCACCGCCGCCTTCGTCCAGGCGTGCACCATCTGGAGCACGCCGATGTCGGTCTCGCTGCCCGTGAAGGCGAGCGCGACGGAGACGAAGTCCCGGGCGGGCATCAGCCCGTCACGGGTCAGGTTCCACAGCGCGGACCAGCACAGGGCGCGGGCCAGCGGGTCGGTCATCGCGCCGAGGTGCGCGCGCACGGTGGCGAGCGAGCTCTCGTCGAAGCGGATCTTGCAGTAGGTGAGGTCGTCGTCGTTGACGAGCACCAGGTCGGGCTTCTCCCGGCCCGCGAGCTCGGTGACGACCGTCCGCGCGCCGGTGATGTCGGCCTCGGCCCGCGCGTACCGGACGAGCGCCCCGTCGGAGAGCCGGTAGAGACCGACCGCCGCCCGGTGCGGGCGCGGCTCGCCGCCCTCCTGGAGCACGGCGAGCTCGGTGATCCGGCCCTCGGCGTCGCAGGTGACGGCCGGCGTCAGGGTGTTCACGCCGGAGGTCTGCAGCCAGGACTTCGCCCAGGTCTTCATGTCGCGCCCGGAGGTCTCCTCCAGGATCGCGAGGAGGTCGGCGAGCCGCGTGTTCCCGTAGGCGTGGCGCTTGAAGTAGCGGCGCGCGCCCTCCAGGAACGCGTCCCGGCCGGCGTACGCGACGAGCTGCTTGAGGACCGACGCGCCCTTGGCGTAGGTGATGCCGTCGAAGTTGAGCTTGGCGTCCTCCAGGTCACGGATGTCGGCCGTGATCGGGTGGGTGGACGGCAGCTGGTCGGCGCGGTACGCCCAGGACTTGCGGTTGTTGGCGAAGGTCACCCAGCTGTTGGTGAAGCGGGTGGCCTCGGCGTTCACGAAGGAGCCCATGAAGTCCGCGAAGGACTCCTTCAGCCACAGGTCGTCCCACCACACCATGGTGACCAGGTCGCCGAACCACATGTGCGCCATCTCGTGGAGGATGACGTTGGCCCGGCTCTCGTACTGCGCCTGGGTGACCTTGCCCCGGTAGATGTACTCCTCGCGGAAGGTCACCATGCCCGGGTTCTCCATCGCGCCGAGGTTGTACTCGGGGACGAAGGCCTGGTCGTACTTCCCGAAGGGGTACGGGTAGTCGAAGTTGTCGTGGAAGAAGTCGAAGCCCTGCTTGGTGATCAGGAAGACGTCGTCCGCGTCGAAGTGCTTCGCCAGCGACTTGCGGCACATCGCGCCGAGCGGGATCTCCAGGTCGCCGCGCGTGTAGTTGTCGGTCACGTAGTGGTACGGGCCCGCCACGACACAGGTGATGTACGTCGAGATCGGCGCCGTCTCGGCGAACCGCCACACGCCGTCGGCGTCCTGCTCCCCGGCGCCGTTCGACCAGACCGTCCAGCCCTCGGGGGCGGTCACCGAGAAGCGGAACGGGGCCTTGAGGTCGGGCTGCTCGAAGTCGGCGTGCACCCGGCGGGCGTCGGACGGCTCGTACTGCGTGTAGAGGTAGACCTCGCCGTCCTCCGGGTCGACGAAGCGGTGCATGCCCTCGCCGGTCCGGCTGTAGGCGCACTGCGCGTCCACGACGAGCACGTTCTCGTCGGCGAGTCCGTCGAGCGCGATCCGCGCGCCGTCGAAGACGACCGCGGGGTCGAGCGCGCGGCCGTTGAGGGTGACCGCGTTCACGGAGGGCGCGATCAGGTCGACGAAGGTCGAGTCGCCCGCGCCGGTGCGGCGGAAGCGGATCGTCGTCTCCGAGCGGAAGGTGCGCACCGGTTCGGTGGAGTCGCCGACGGCCGAGCGGAGGTCGAGGAAGACCTCGTACCCGTCGACGGTCAGCAGCTCGGCCCGTTCCTGGGCCTCGTCGCGGGACAGATTCTCACCGGGCACGGTCACTCCTTCGTGGCACGTTCGAAACAGCAGCAATCCTCCCATGTACGGCTGTCGCACCCGACACGGGAATCCCGGCGCGCGGGAATGCCGTCACGTGTCCGCGGCGTTGCCTCCTTTCGGCGCACCACCTTCTTCCGACGGCCGTACCGAGGAGTGACATGTCCGAGAGCAGGACCACCGCCGACTTCTACTTCGACCCGCTGTGCCCGTGGGCCTGGATGACGTCCCGCTGGATGCTGGAGGTGGAGCAGGTCCGCCCGGTCGACGTGCGCTGGAAGGTCATGAGCCTGGCCGTCCTCAACGAGAACCGGCTCGACGAGGTCCCGCCGAAGTACCGGGAGATGCTGGAGACCCAGGCCTGGGGCCCGGTCCGCGTCGTCATAGCCGCCCAGCAGCTGCACGGCGACGAGGTCGTCGGCAAGCTCTACACGGCGCTCGGCACCCGCTTCCACAACAACGGCGAGGGCCCGACCCGCGAGGCCATCGCCGCCGCCCTCGCGGACGTCGGCCTCCCCGAGGACCTGGTGGAGTACGCCGACAAGGACACGTACGACACCGAGCTGCGCGCCTCCCACGAGGAGGGCATCGGCAAGGTCGGCCAGGACGTCGGCACCCCCGTCATCGCCGTACCGGGCCCGACGGGCGACGAGGTCGCCTTCTTCGGTCCCGTCGTCACCCCGACCCCGCGCGGCGACGCGGCCGCCCGCCTCTGGGACGGCACCCTGCTCGTGGCGTCGACCCCGGGCTTCTACGAGATCAAGCGCACCCGGACGGCGGCGCCCAGCTTCGAGTAGTCCTCCGCCCTCCGGACAGGGAAGAACCCCCGCGATTCAGGTCATCGCGGGGGTTCTTCCTTCATCCGCCTGCCCGGTGAAGGTGGAGAAGACGATCACGAGCAGGAGTCGGGGGTCAGAAGGAGATCAGCGGTACGGAGGCCTTGGCGGCGCGGTGGCGCCTGCTGACGTCCTGCCAGTCGACGACCTGCCACATGGCCTCGATGAAGTCGACCTTCTGGTTCTTGTACTGGAGGTAGAAGGCGTGCTCCCAGGCGTCGAAGACCAGGATCGGGACCGAGCCCTGGCCGACGTTGCCCTGGTGGTCGTAGACCTGCTCGACGATGAGCCGGCCGCTGATCGGCTCGTAGGCGAGGACGCCCCAGCCGGAGCCCTGGGTGGTCGCGGCGGCCTTGGTCAGCTGGGCCTTGAACCCGGCGAAGGAGCCGAAGGACTCGGTGATCGCGTCCGCGAGGTCGCCGACGCCGTCGGCGGCCAGCGGCTCGCCGCCGCCTCCGTCCTTCGGGCTGCTCATGTTGTTCCAGTAGATGGAGTGCAGGATGTGGCCGGAGAGGTGGAACGCGAGGCTCTTCTCCAGGCCGTTGACCGCGCCCCACTGGTCCTTGTCGCGCGCCTCCGCCAGCTGCTCCAGCGTGTCGTTCGCACCCTTGACGTAGGCGGCGTGGTGCTTGTCGTGGTGCAGCTCGATGATCTGCGGACTGATCACCGGCTCCAGCGCCGCGTAGTCGTACGGCAGCTCGGGAAGTGTGTAGATCGCCATGTGCCCGGCCCCTTCGCCTGCTTATTGCAAGTCATGTGCAAGTGCAGGCTAACAGTAGTTGATCTACCGGAGCATGAAGAGACCCCCGGACCGAGTGGTGGTCCGGGGGTCGCCGTACGGGGGAGGGGTCAGGAAGCCCGGCCCGCCGCCTTCTGCCGCACGAAGCCGACGGCGGCCAGCAGCAGCGTCAGCCCGCCCGTCCAGTACAACTGCACGCGGGTGCCCTCCTCGCGGGCCATCAGGAAGAAGATCGCCGCCATTCCGGCCAGCGCCACCCAGGTCAGGACCGGGAAGGCCCACATGCGCACGACCAGCTTCTCGGGCGCCTCGCGCTCGGTCCGGCGGCGCAGCACCAGCTGCGAGGCGGCGATGAAGAACCAGACGACCAGGATGATCGCGCCGATCGTGTTGAGCAGCCAGATGAAGATGTCGTCCGGCCGCCAGTAGCTGAGCAGCACGCAGCCGAAGCCGAAGACCGAGGAGACGAGCACGGCCGGGCGGGGCACGCCGCCGTAGAGCCGGCCCAGCGCCTTCGGGCCCTGGCCGCGCGCGACGAGCGAGCCGGCCATGCGGGAGGCGCCGTAGACGTTGGCGTTCATCGCCGACAGCAGGGCGACCAGCACGACCACGTTCATGATCTGGCCGGCCCCGGAGATGCCCAGGTGGTCGAGGGTGGCGACGTACGGGCCCTTCTCGACGACCGCCTTGTCGCCCCACGGGACGAGGGTCACGATGACCGCCATCGAGCCGATGTAGAAGAGCGCGATCCGCCACATCGCCGTACGGACGGCCTTGGCGACGCCCTGCACCGGGTGCTCGGACTCGGCGGCCGCGATGGTGACCGTCTCCAGGCCGCCGTACGCGAAGACCGAGGCGAGCAGACCCACGATCAGGCCCTCGGAGCCGTGCGGGAAGAAGCCGCCGTCACCGGTGAGGTTCGCGGTGCCGGGAGCGTCCGTGCCGGGCAGGACGCCGACGATGGCGAGGACGCCGATGCCGAGGAAGAGGACGATCGCGCCGACCTTCAGCGCGGCGAACCAGAACTCGAACTCGCCGAAGTTCTTCACCGCCGCCAGGTTGGTGGCGCAGAAGACCACCATGAAGAGCGCGACCCAGGCCCACTCGGGGCTGCCGGGGAACCAGCCCGTCATGATCTTCGCGGCGCCGATGCCCTCCAGGCCGACGGCGACGCAGAGCAGGAACCAGAAGGCCCAGCCCGAGGTGAAGCCCGCCCAGGACCCGAAGGCCCGCTCGGCGTGCACGGAGAAGGAGCCGGAGGCCGGGTTCGCCGCCGACATCTCGCCGAGCATCCGCATCACGAGCATCACGAGGACGCCCGAGATGGCGTAGGCGATCACGATCGACGGGCCGGCGGCGGCGATGCCGGCGCCGGACCCGACGAAGAGTCCGGCGCCGATGACGCCGCCGAGGGCGATCATCGAGAGGTGGCGCTGCTTGAGGCCGTGCGAGAGGCCCTCGGCGGGTGCGGTCGCGCCGTCCTTGCGGTCGGCCGGCGCGGGCGCGGTGGTCCGAGACATGGGCGAGCCCTGTTCACTAGCTGAGACGGGAGCAGCCCACAGTCTGGGCGGGCACGCCGTTCAGAGGGAACATGTGTCCGCTATACGGGCACGACCTTCACACAAAGTGAAGGATCATGCCCGCTTCGTGCGCAGCTCCCGCACCCACGCCACCAGCAGCACCGCACCGGTCGCCGCCGACGACCACAGCACCTGCGGCCGCGCCCCGTCGTCGTACAGCATCAGGACGAGCACCGCCGCCATCGCGGCCAGCGCCACCCACGTCAGCCAGGGGAAGCCCCACATCCGCAGCGTCAGCGTCTCCGGAGCCTCGCGCTCGATCCGGCGCCGCAGCCGCAGCTGCGAGACCGCGATCAGCGCCCAGACGAACAGCAGCACCGCGCCGACCGCGTTCAGCATGTACAGGAAGACGGAATCCGGCCACTTCAGATTGAGCAGGACGGAGACGAAGCCGAAGGCCACCGAGGCGAGCACCGCCCGGCGCGGCACGCCTCCGCCCGAGGTCCTCAGCAGCCCCTTCGGTGCCTCCCCGCGCTCCGCGAGCGAGAACACCATCCGGGACGACCCGTACAGGTTCGCGTTCAGCGCCGAGAGCAGCGCCACGAACACCACCACGTTCATGATCTGGCCCGCGGCGGGCACCCCGATCGCGTCCAGGACCGCCACGTACGGCGACTCGCCGGGCTTCATCGACGTCCACGGCAGCAGGGTCACGATGACCAGCATCGAGCCCACGTAGAAGAGGAGGATCCGCCAGACCGCGCTGCGCACCGCCCGCGCCACGTTCCGCGCCGGGTCGTCCGACTCGGCCGCCGCGATCGTGACGACCTCCAGGCCGCCGAAGGCGAACACGACCGCGAGCACCCCGGAGACCACCCCGGACCAGCCGTTCGGCAGGAACCCGCCCTGCCCGGTCAGGTTGGCCATGCCCACCGGATCGGTGTCGGGCAGCCAGCCGACGATCGCCAGCACGCCCAGGACCAGGAAGAGGACGATCGCGCCGACCTTCAGCGCCGCGAACCAGAACTCGAACTCGCCGAAGTTCTTCACCGCCGCCAGGTTGGCGACGGTGAACACGACCATGAAGACCAGCACCCAGCCCCACTGCGGGACCTCCGGCGCCCAGCCGTTCGCGATCCGCGCCGCGCCCGTCGCCTCCACGGCGAGGACCACCACGAGCAGGAACCAGTACAGCCAGCCCACCGAGAAGCCGGCCCACCGGCCGAGCGCCCGCTCGGCGTGCACCGAGAAGGCCCCCGACGCGGGCATCGCCGCCGACATCTCGCCCAGCATCCGCATGACCAGCATCGCCAGCGCGCCGGCGATCAGATACGAGACCACGATGCCGGGTCCGGCGACGGCGATGCCCGCGCCCGAGCCGACGAAGAGCCCCGCGCCGATCACCCCGCCGAGCCCCAGCATCGTCAGGTGACGCTGCTTCAGACCGTGGGAGAGGGGCTCCGGTTCGGGGGCGAGGGAGTCGTGCATGCGGGGGCTCGTGCTCTCTGACGGTTTATGGAGACTCCACAGTCTCTCCAGCGGACACCCTCTGGCGCAAAAGGGACCTCGCCGCACGAGTCCCTAGTGACAAGCGTCACGTGGCGCGCCGCATGATCGACGGGGTTTGTTCGATCTCCACGAAGCGCTCGACCGCCGCTTTGTGGGCGGCTGACGGTGATCGGGCGTTCACTCCTGGCATACCGTCAACCTGTCCCTCCCACCCTCACCCTCGCGGAGTACCGATGAGCACCGCCGCCGCCCCCGCCCGTACCCTCCGTGCGGGCACCGTCCTCGCCGACCTGATCCCGTCGAGCCGCACCCGCGACATCGCGCTGGTCGTCGGCGGCGCCGCCCTCACCGGTCTCGCCGCGCAGCTCTCGGTCCCGGTCCCCGGCTCCCCGGTCCCCGTCTCGGGCCAGACCTTCGCCGCCCTGCTCGTCGGCACCGCGCTCGGCGCCCGCCGCGGCTTCCTCGCCCTCGCGCTGTACGCGGTGGCCGGCATGGCGGGCGTGCCGTGGTTCGCGCAGGCCACCTCGGGCTACGGCATGCCGTCCTTCGGCTACATCCTCGGCATGCTCCTCGCCTCGACCGTCGTCGGCGCCCTCGCCCGCCGCGGCGCCGACCGCTCGGTGCTCCGCACCGCCGGCGCCATGGTCCTCGGCTCCGCGATCATCTACGCCGTCGGCGTGCCCTACCTGGCCCTCGCCACCGGCATGACGCTCGGCCAGGCCGTCGCCGCCGGCCTCACCCCCTTCCTCATCGGCGACGCCCTCAAGGCCGCCCTCGCCATGGGCGCCCTCCCGGCCGCCTGGAAGCTCGTCGGCCGCAAGGGCTGAGCCCCGCACGCACGCGAGAGGGCCCGCCGTTCCCCGGGGAACGGCGGGCCCTCTCGCGTGCGGTCCGTGCGGACCTACGCGGTCACACGTGCTCGGAGAGCTCCGCGGGCCGGTCGGCCTTGCCGAAGCGCTGGCGCACCAGCGAGATCGCGATGACGAGCGCGGCGACGAGCAGGGAGAGTACGACCTGGTCGCGGTTGCTGCCGCCGTCGTACACCATGTAGCCGAGGACGCCGACGATCATGACGATCGTCGCCCACGTCAGGTACGGGAACAGCCACATCCGCACCACGAGCTTCTCCGGGGACTCGCGCAGGATGATGCCGCGCATCCGCAGCTGGGTCACGCAGATGACCAGCCACACGAAGAGCGCGACCGCGCCGGAGGAGTTCAGCAGGAAGGCGAAGACGGTGTCCGGCCACTTGTAGTTGAAGAAGACCGCGACGAAGCCGAAGACGACGGAGCCGAGGATCGCCGCCGTCGGCACGCCCCGCGCGTTGGTCTTCGCGAAGGCCTTCGGCGCGTCGCCGCGCCGGCCGAGCGAGAACGCCATGCGGGAGGCCGTGTAGAGGCCCGAGTTCAGGCAGGACAGGACGGCCGTCAGGACGATCACGTTCATGATCTGGCCGGCGTGCGCGATGCCGATGGAGTCGAGGGCGGCGACGTACGAGCCCTTGTCGACGATCGACTTGTCGTTCCACGGCAGCAGCGTCAGGACGACGAAGATCGAGCCCAGGTAGAAGACGCCGATCCGCCAGATCACGCTGTTGGTGGCCTTCGTGACCGCCTTCTGCGGGTCCTCGGACTCGCCGGCGGCCAGCGTGACGATCTCACTGCCCATGAACGAGAAGACGACCATCAGCACACCGGTGAGGACCGCCCCCGCACCCATCGGGAAGAAGCCCCCGCTGTCGGTGAGGTGCGCGAATCCCGCGCCCGGGTTGTCCGAGCCGGGGAGCACGCCGAAGACGGCGAGCATGCCGATGACGACGAAGGCGCCGATGGCGACGACCTTGATGCCGGCGAACCAGAACTCGAACTCGCCGTACGAGGCGACCGAGCCGAGGTTGGTCGCGGTCAGCACCACCATCACGATGAGCGCCCAGCCCCACTGCGGCACGGACGGGACCCAGCTCTCCAGGATCTTGGCACCCGCGGTCGCCTCGACGGCGAGGACGACGACCCAGAAGAACCAGTAGAGCCAGCCGATGCTGAATCCGGCCCAGCGGCCCAGGGCGCGGTCCGCGTAGGCGGAGAAGGAGCCGGAGGACGGCCGGGCGGCGGCCATCTCGCCGAGCATCCGCATCACGAAGACGACCATGGCGCCGACGAGTGCGTACGAGAGGAGGATCGCGGGGCCGGCCGCGGCGATGCCGGAACCGGAGCCGACGAAGAGGCCGGCGCCGATGACGCCGCCGATCGCGATCATCGACAGGTGGCGGTTCTTGAGTCCGGCCTTGAGGCCGTCGGAGGACTGCGGAGTTCCGGTGGTGCCGGTCTCCTGGCCGTCCTTCGTCAGGGTCGGTTGCGTGTTCATCAACGCTTCCTCGTGTGTGGGGGGCGCTCGGGTCGCGAGCCCCAGCATTGAACCCCGTGAACAGGGATGATCGGAAGCCCTCATTCCGGATCGTTGTACGGCGACCTCGCGAGAGTCGAAGGTCCGTACCAGGCCGGGTGAAGGTCCCGACCCCGCTGCCTGCTACCCGGCCCCTGACGTGCCACACTCGGCGTCATGCGCGTCTACATCGGTTCCGACCACGCCGGCTTCGAGCTGAAGAACCACCTCGTCGAGTGGCTCACCGCACACGGCCACGAGGCCGTCGACTGCGGCCCCCACATCTACGACGCCCTCGACGACTATCCGCCGTTCTGCCTGCGTGCCGCCGAGAAGACGGCCGCGGACCCGGACGGCCTGGGCATCGTCATCGGCGGCTCCGGCAACGGCGAGCAGATCGCCGCGAACAAGGTGAAGGGGGTGCGCGCCGCCCTCGCCTGGAGCGAGCAGACCGCCGCCCTCGGCCGCGAGCACAACAACGCCAACGTGATCTCCGTCGGCGGCCGGATGCACACCCGGGAAGAGGCGACCAAGTTCGTCGAGATCTTCCTGAACACCCCGTACTCCGGTGACGAGCGTCACACCCGCCGCATCGACATGCTCACCGCGTACGAAAACACCGGCGAGCTCCCCCCGATCCCGGCGCACCACCCGCAGGAGCCGACCGCCTGATGCCCGAAGGGCACACCATCCACCGGCTGGCCGCCGACCACCGCGAGCGGTTCGGCGGCCGGCCCGTGCGCGTCTCCAGCCCCCAGGGCAAGTTCGCCGACTCGGCGGCCCTGCTCGACGGATCCGTCCTGGAGACCACCGAGGCCCACGGCAAGCACCTCTTCCTCGGCTTCGGGGAAGGGGAGTGGATCCACATCCACCTCGGCCTCTTCGGCAAGGTCGCCTTCGGCGACGCCCCGGCCCCGCCGCCCACGGACACCGTCCGGCTGCGGCTCGCCGACCCCGAGGGGTACGTCGACCTGCGCGGCCCCACCACCTGCGCGCTGATCACGGACGGCGAGAAGCAGGCGATACACGACCGGCTCGGCCCGGACCCCCTCCGCGAGGCCGACGACCCGGCGAAGGCCTGGCGCCGCGTCTCCACGTCCCGGACGACCATCGCCGCCCTCCTCATGGACCAGAAGGTCATCGCCGGCGTCGGCAACGTCTACCGCGCCGAAGTCCTCTTCCGGCACGGCATCGACCCCTACCGCGCCGGCAAGGACCTCACGCCGGGGGAGTGGGACGCGATCTGGACCGACCTCGCCGCGCTGATGCGCGAGGGCGTCCGCCTCAACCGCATCGACACCGTCCGCCCCGAACACACCCCCGAGGCCATGGGCCGCCCGCCCCGCGTCGACGACCACGGCGGCGAGGTCTACGTCTACCGCCGCACGCACCAGCCCTGCCACGTCTGCCACAGCGAGATCCGCACCGCCGACCTCGCCGCCCGCAACCTCTTCTGGTGCCCCACCTGCCAACAGCGCTGACCCCGCCCGACAGGCCCTAGAACCCGTGCGGCAGCCACGGCGCGACCGGCGACCCGAACGCGACGGACGCCTCGACCAGCGCCCCCTCCCGAAGCTCCCGCACCCGCCCCGCCCCCGCCAGCGCCACCAGCGACGTCCCGCCCAGATACGCCGCGCCCAACTCCCGTACGGACAGCGCCAGCTCCGCGGGATCGGACGTCCGGACGCACACCGCGCCCTTCCCGTCCCCCGTCAGCCGCCAACGCCCCGCGTTCCACGGGCAGAACGCGTCCTCCACCTCGAACACCACGTCCACCGGCGCCTGGTACGTCCGCGCCTCCAGCGCCGCGCCCACCTCCACGATCCGCAGGAACAGACCCTCCCGCGAGGTCGCCTCGCACCGCCGCGCGTCCGACACCAGATGCCGCCAGGCGCCGTCCACGGGACTGCTCCGGATCCGCACCTGCGACGTCAGGTCCACCGAGCACAGGAACCGCCACAGCGCCGCCTCCGCCACCGGGTCGAGCGCCAGCACCTGCTGCACCACCACGGCACCGTCCGCCCCCGCGAACGACCAGTTCGGCCTGATCGCGTAGTGCGTGAAGCCCACGACCTCCCCGCCCCGCTCCGCCAGCACGCACAACCGCGGCGAGGACCCCCCGCGCTCCGACTCCGGGTCGAGCAGCGGCAGCCGCTCCCAGCCGGGACCCCGGGCCACCATCCCCGGCCGCAGCGGCACCAGCCGGGCGTACACCTCCTCGCACACCGCCGCGGACTCCACCAGGTCCGCCTGCCGCAGCCCCACCCCGTCCGTGCCGTCCGGCACCGCGAGCCGCACCCGGTTCGTGTCGATCACCGCGTGCTCGGTCCACGTCGCGGCGCCGTAACCGAACCGCCCGTAGATCACCGGCTCGGAGGCCGTCAGCACGGCCAGCGGCTCACCCGCCGCCCGCACGTCGTCGAGCTGCCGCCGCATCATCGAGGAGAGGATCCCGCGCCGCCGGTGCGTGCCCGCCACGCTCACCATCGTCACCCCGGCGGCCGGCACGAGCGCCCCGCCCGGCACCGTGAGACGGAACGAGAACGCGCCCGCCGTCCCCACGCACAGGTCCCCGTCCCAGGCGCCGAGCGACCGCTCGCACTCCGTGAGGTCCCGCCACAGCGCCCGCGCG
Source organism: Streptomyces sp. LMG1-1-1.1 (assembly GCF_040815545.1). Lineage (NCBI taxonomy): Bacteria > Bacillati > Actinomycetota > Actinomycetes > Kitasatosporales > Streptomycetaceae > Streptomyces > Streptomyces sp. LMG1-1-1.1. Next base: position 235,202 of record NZ_JBFPNH010000076.1, read on the forward strand.
TCCGGCGGCTCGTGCAACCCCCCGAACGCGAGGTCCAGCACCCCGAACCAGCGGTCCCAGTCGTTCGGGTCGAGAACCCGGAGTTCCGTCGTCATATGCCATCGATATCAGCGGGCCGGCGCCCGGGGCGACCCGATTTCACGCGCATTGTCACCGGGGTACCCCTGCGCGATGCCGGACCGTGTGGATAGGGTCCAGGCCAATGGGACACCGCGCCGGAGTGAACGGGTACGCGGCCCGGATGCGCAGGCGCGCCCGCCGGGCCCGCGTCGCGCTGCGCAAGTCCGGCGTCGACTACTTCCGCGGGGACGGCTCCGACTGGCTCGCCTTCGCCGGACTCCTCCTGATGATTCCGGCCATCGCCTGCGGAACGATCGTCAATCCCGTCTGGTGCGCGCCGTCCGCGCTCGTCCTGCCGATCGTGGCCGGCGGGCTGCTGCTGCGCCCCGCCAGCCTGCTCGGTCTCTACGCGACCGCCGCCGGCGCCCTCATCGTCGAGTCCGTCGTCCTCGGGCCGTACACCCAGGGCCCCGCCAGGGTCACCCCCGGCACGGTCCTCGTCGTCGCCGCCTGCGGCCTCTTCGGACTGCTCATCGCCCAGTTCCGGGCCCGGGTCGGCGTGCCCTGGCGGCGCGGCGGCACCATGCTCTTCGACCTGCGCGAACGCATCCGCGTCCAGAGCGCCCTGCCCCGCCTCCCGAGAGGCTGGCACCGCGAGATGGCGCTGCGCCCGGCCGGCGGCCAGTCCTTCTCCGGCGACTTCGTCGTCGCCGCCCGCACCCACGGCGGCCGGACCCTGGAGGTCGTCCTCACCGACGTCTCCGGCAAGGGCATGGACGCGGCCTCCCGCTCCCTGCTGCTCTCCGGCGCCTTCGGCGGCCTCCTCGGCTCCCTCCCGCCGCACGGCTTCCTCCCCGCGGCCAACGGCTACCTGCTCCGCCAGAACTGGGACGAGGGCTTCGCCACCTCGATCCACCTCGTCCTCGACCTGGAGTCCGGCGACTACGAGCTCTACTCCGCCGGCCACCTGCCCGCCCTCCAGCTCCACGCGGGCAGCGGCCGCTGGGAGGAGAAGGCGGCCGACGGCCCGCTCCTCGGCGTCTACGACGGCGCCGAGTTCCACCCCGTCAAGGGATCGCTGCGCCCCGGCGACGTCCTCATGCTCTTCACCGACGGCCTCGTCGAGGCCGCCGACCGGGACATCGCCGAGGGCATCGACCGGCTCACCGGAGAAGCCGACCGCTGTGTCGCCGGCGGTTTCGAGGGCGTCGCCTGGGACCTCATCGAAGCCGTCGCCAAGGACGTCAACGACGACCGCGCCCTCCTCCTGCTCTCCCGCCCCGCCTGATCGACAACTCCCGCCGGGCGAAGTGATCTTCTCCACGACGATTCGTCACCCGGCAGCGAGGGCAGGGGGGTTGGTGGCACGATGGAGGCAGCGGGGGGTGTTCCGGGACACGGGCTCCCTGGTGGGCAACGTGGGACCGACCGAGGGTGTGATCAGTTGTGGCCATTTCACTGTCTGTGGTGTTGCTTTTGGCAATCATCCTGGTGGTGCTGATCCGCGGGGGGAACCTCAAGGGCGGTCCGGCCGTCGTCGCCGTCCTCTTCGGCTTCTTCCTCGCCTCCACCGGCATGGCCGACGACATCCAGCGCTTCCTGGACTCGATAACGCAGACGGTCGCGTCCATCAAGTTCTGAACCGCCGCGGCCCCCGCCGACCGGGCGGGGGGCCGGCGGCCGGGAAACGCGTCAGGGCCGGTCCGGAGAAGCTTCTCCGGACCGGCCCTGACCTGCGTGGAGCGGGTGACGGGAATCGAACCCGCGTAGCTAGTTTGGAAGACTAGTGCTCTACCATTGAGCTACACCCGCACAGCGTCGCGCCGCAGGTCACGAGGACCGCGGCACGAGGAGCATGGTAGCCGGTCGAGGACCTTCTTCGCACACCCCGAAAACAAGGGGCGCCGCACAGTCCCCGTCCATGTACCCTACGTGTCGCACCGACGGGGTGTGGCGCAGCTTGGTAGCGCGTCCGCTTTGGGAGCGGAAGGCCGTGGGTTCAAATCCCGCCACCCCGACCATGACGACCGCGCGCCCACCTCGCACGTTCTTGATCACGTTGTGGGCGTCAGACCGCTTGCGGTTACTATGCAAGCTGCGTGCCCGTGTGTCTTTCTGACCGGGCCGAGCCGCCGGAGCCGCTACACGCGGTATCGGCGGATTCCAGGAATCAGCCACAAGGAGACCGAACCGTGAAGAGCGCCGTGGAGACCCTGAACCCGACCCGGGTTCGGCTCACTGTCGAGGTGCCCTTCGAGGAGCTCAAGGACAGCCTCGACGCGGCGTACAAGAAGATCAACCAGCAGGTCACGGTCAAGGGCTTCCGTAAGGGCAAGATCCCGGCTCGCGTGATCGACCAGCGGTTCGGCCGCGGCGCCGTGCTGGAGGAGGCCGTCAACGACGCGCTCCCGAAGTTCTACACCGAGGCCGTCAACGAGGCCGAGGTCAACCCGCTGGGCCAGCCCGAGGTCGACATCACCGAGCTGAAGGACGGCGAGCTGCTGGCCTTCACCGCCGAGGTCGACATCCGCCCGACGATCGAGATCCCGGACTACTCCGGCATCGAGGTCACCGTCGACGCGGTCGAGGTCACCGACGAGGACGTCGAGAAGTCCGTGGAGCAGCTCCGCGAGCGCTTCGCGTCGACCTCCCCGGTCGAGCGTGCCGCGCAGGACGGCGACGTCGTCACCATCGACCTGGAGGCCAAGGTCGACGGCGAGGTGCTGCCCGACGGCGTCGCCAGCGACGTCTCGTACACCATCGGTTCCGGCGAGCTCCTCGACGGCATCGACGAGGCCGTCAAGGGCCTGGAGGCCGGTGGCGAGGCCACCTTCACCTCGCAGCTGAAGGGCGGCTCCGCCGAGGGCAAGGACGCGGAGGTCACCGTCAAGGTCACCACCGTCGCCGCCCGTGAGCTCCCCGAGCTGGACGACGAGTTCGCGCAGCTGGCGTCGGAGTTCGACACCCTCGACGAGCTCAAGGCCGACAGCCGCAAGCGCCTCGAGAACATGAAGCAGTTCGACCAGGCCACCCAGGCCCAGGAGCGCGTCCTCGACGAGCTCCTCAAGCTGGTCGAGGTCCCGATGCCCGAGAAGCTTCTCGAGGACGAGATCAACACCCGCAAGCACAACCTGGAGCACCACCAGCTCGGCCAGATGGGCATCGACCTCGCGAAGTACCTGGAACTCCAGGGCAAGACCGAGGAAGAGTTCCTGGCCGAGACCAAGGAGCAGGCCGAGAAGGGCATCAAGACGCAGTTCATCCTCGATGAGCTCGTCAACAAGGAGAAGCTCGACGTCTCCCGCGAGGAGCTCACCGAGCACCTGTTCCGCCGTGCCGCCTCCTCCGGCATGAGCCCCGACCAGTTCGCCCAGGCCGTGGCCCAGGGCGGCCAGGTGCCGATGCTCGTCGGCGAGGTCGCCCGCGGCAAGGCCCTCGCGGTCGTCGTCGAGGCCGCCAAGGTCGTCGACACCAACGGCGAGGCCGTGGACCTCTCGGACGACGAGGACGAGCTCGAGACCGCCGCCGAGGCCGTCGAGGCCGTCACCGGCGAGGCCGAGGTCTCCGAGGACAAGTAAGCGGCTCCGCGCCCCGGCGCGGAACCCCGTCCCACGGGCCCGGACGCACAGCAGTGCGTCCGGGCCCGTGGACGTACCAGGACCCTGTTATGCGTCCCCAACTACCTTGCGCTCCCAGCGAACAGTTCGGGAACCGGGATGGCGTTGTCCTACCTGCGCGTTAGGGTCCATGAATACGAGGGCAGTGCCCTCTGAACGAGACGCTGAGACGGCCTGGGCCGTCGGAGACGAGCAGGTGGATACGTGACGAATCTGAAGCCTTACGCCGCGGGTGAGCCGTCCATCGGTGGCGGCCTCGGCGACCATGTCTACAACCGGCTCCTCGGCGAGCGCATCGTCTTCCTCGGCCAGCAGGTCGACGACGAGATCGCCAACAAGATCACCGCCCAGATGCTCCTCCTGGCCGCCGAGCCGGAGAAGGACATCTTCCTGTACATCAACAGCCCCGGCGGCTCGGTGACGGCCGGCATGGCCGTCTACGACACCATGCAGTTCATCCCGAACGACGTCGTCACCATCGGTATGGGCATGGCGGCCTCCATGGGCCAGTTCCTGCTCACCGCCGGCGCCCCCGGCAAGCGCTTCGCGCTGCCGAACACCGACATCCTGATGCACCAGGGCTCCGCCGGCATCGGTGGCACGGCCTCCGACATCAAGATCCAGGCCGAGTACCTCCTTCGCACGAAGAAGCGCATGGCCGAGATCACCGCGCAGCACTCCGGCCAGACCGTCGAGGCGATCATCCGCGACGGCGACCGCGACCGCTGGTTCACCGCGGAGGAGGCCAAGGAGTACGGCCTCATCGACGACATCATCACGCACGCCGCGGGTGTTCCGGGCGGCGGCGGCACCGGCGCCTGAGCGCCGGCCGCCGAAGAGCCCCAGCCCCCCGCCGAACGCCACCAGGACGGTGAACACCCCGATGCACAACAACCTCTCCGCGAGCGGCCTCTACACCGGCGCGCCGATGGACAACCGCTACGTCGTGCCCCGCTTCGTCGAGCGCACCTCACAGGGCATCCGCGAGTACGACCCGTACGCGAAGCTCTTCGAGGAGCGCGTGATCTTCCTCGGCGTGCAGATCGACGACGCCTCCGCCAACGACGTCATGGCGCAGCTGCTGTGCCTGGAGTCGATGGACCCGGACCGCGACATCTCGATCTACATCAACAGCCCCGGCGGCTCCTTCACCGCGCTGACGGCCATCTACGACACGATGCAGTTCGTGAAGCCGGACATCCAGACGGTCTGCATGGGCCAGGCGGCCTCCGCCGCGGCCGTGCTGCTCGCCGCCGGTACGCCCGGCAAGCGGATGGCCCTGCCGAACGCCCGCGTGCTGATCCACCAGCCCTCCGGCGGCACCGGCCGTGAGCAGCTCTCCGACCTGGAGATCGCGGCCCGCGAGATCCTGCGGATGCGCAGCCAGCTGGAGGAGATGCTGGCCAAGCACTCCTCGACGCCGATCGAGAAGATCCGCGACGACATCGAGCGCGACAAGATCCTGACCGCCGAGGACGCCCTCGCGTACGGCCTGGTCGACCAGATCGTCTCGACCCGTAAGAGCACGGCCTCCGCCGAGCGCTGACGCCCGACCTTCCCCTGGCACGGTCCCTGTGGCCGAATCGCGACCATGTGAACCGTGCCAAGGGGGGCCCGAACGAGGGGCCCGGCAAGGTACCGTCGAATATGAGGCACCAGGAGCCGCTGAACCAAGCGCTCCCAGGCGAAGGGGAAGCACCTCGTGGCACGCATCGGTGATGGCGGCGACCTGCTCAAGTGCTCGTTCTGCGGAAAGAGCCAGAAGCAGGTGAAGAAGCTCATCGCGGGACCCGGTGTGTACATCTGCGACGAGTGCATCGACCTCTGCAACGAGATCATCGAGGAAGAACTCGCGGAGACGAGCGAGGTGCGCTGGGAGGAACTCCCCAAGCCCCGCGAGATCTACGAGTTCCTCGAGGGGTACGTCGTCGGGCAGGAGCCCGCGAAGAAGGCCCTCTCGGTCGCGGTGTACAACCACTACAAGCGCGTCCAGGCCGGCGAGAACGGCGGCGCGCAGGGCCGGGACGACGCCATCGAACTGGCGAAGTCCAACATTCTGCTGCTCGGCCCCACGGGCTCCGGGAAGACGCTGCTCGCGCAGACCCTGGCCCGGATGCTCAACGTCCCGTTCGCCATCGCCGACGCGACGGCGCTGACGGAGGCCGGCTACGTCGGCGAGGACGTCGAGAACATCCTGCTCAAGCTGATCCAGGCGGCCGACTACGACGTCAAGAAGGCCGAGACCGGGATCATCTACATCGACGAGATCGACAAGGTCGCCCGTAAGAGCGAAAACCCGTCGATCACGCGTGACGTCTCCGGCGAGGGCGTGCAGCAGGCCCTGCTGAAGATCCTGGAGGGCACCACGGCCTCCGTACCGCCGCAGGGCGGACGGAAGCACCCGCACCAGGAGTTCATCCAGATCGACACGACGAACGTGCTCTTCATCGTGGGCGGCGCCTTCGCCGGCCTCGAGAAGATCATCGAGTCGCGGGCGGGCGCCAAGGGCATCGGCTTCGGGGCGACCATCCGCTCCAAGCGCGAGATCGAGGCGAGCGACCAGTTCCAGGAGGTCATGCCGGAGGACCTGGTGAAGTTCGGGATGATCCCGGAGTTCATCGGCCGCCTCCCCGTCCTCACCTCGGTCCACAACCTGGACCGCGAGGCGCTCCTCCAGATCCTCGTCGAGCCGCGCAACGCCCTGGTCAAGCAGTACCAGCGCCTCTTCGAACTCGACGGCGTGGAGCTGGACTTCGACCGCCCCGCCCTGGAAGCCATCGCCGACCAGGCGATCCTCCGCGGCACCGGCGCGCGCGGCCTGCGCGCCATCATGGAGGAAGTCCTCCAGTCGGTCATGTACGAGGTCCCGTCCCGCAAGGACGTCGCCCGAGTCGTCATCACGGCCGACGTCGTCCGCAACAACGTCAACCCGACGCTGGTCCCGCGGATCGTGAAGAACGACGGCAGGCACGAGAAGTCGGCCTGAACCGGCAGCAGACGAGTGAGGGGGTCCCGCCGGAAGGCGGGACCCCCTCACTCATGTCCGGTCAGCCCGTCAGGACTTGACGCGGACCTCCTTGCGGAGCTTGGCGGTGACGGCGGCGGCCTCCTCGCCGGTGGCGCCCTTGCCGGTCATCATGGCGGACATGTCGACCGGGACGACGAAGCCCACGGTGCTGTGGTCGGCCCACACGCACATCGTGACGGTGAACGCGGGCATGCTGGTGGCCGGGTCGGCCTTCCCCTTGGCCTGCTGGCACTTGAGGATCGCGCCGTCGAGGCCGTCCGGCTCGTACGCCTGGGGGCTGCCTTCCAGCTGGGGCGCGTCGCTCTTGCCGGCGTCCTTGTCGGCTTCGGCCTTGGCGCTGGCGAAGATGGCGTCGACGACCTTCTCGGGGTCCTCGATCTCGCCGTAGAGACCGTTGAAGGAGATCATCTTGCTGGCGAGCGGGTTGGCCTTGTTCTCCACCTGGTAGGTGGCCTTGACCTTCGTGGCGTTCTTGACGCCGTTCTTCTCGGCTTCGTCGAGCGAGTCGTCCCCGGAGGAGGAGCTCCCCTTGTCCGGAGCCTTCTTGTACTCGCCGAGGACCGTCTCCGGCGTGATCAGCTTGTGCGGGCCGTCGTCGGCGACCGAGGAACCGCCGCCGCCGAGCAGGAAGTACGCGCCCACGCCGATCGCCGCGACGACCGCGACGGCGCCGATGACCCAGCCGGCCTTGGACTTCTTGGCGGCCGGGGGGTGCGGCACGTAGCCGCCGGGGCCCTGGGGGGCGCCGTACGGGGGCTGCTGGCCGTAGGGGCCGGGCTGCTGCTGCGGGTAGCCGTAGGGCTGCTGCGGCGGGACGCCCTGCGGGGCCTGCTGGGGGTATCCGTAACCGGGCTGGGGAGCCTGGGGCTGGCCGTACGGGCCGGGCTGCTGGCCGTAGGGGCCCGGCTGGCCGCCGTGGGGCCCGGGCTGCTGGGGCGGCTGGCCGCCGTACGGGCCCGGCTGGTTGTAGCTCATCGACAGGTTCCCCTCACAGGATGTTTATGCCTACCGAACATCCTGGCGGAACCCGCGGCGTGGCAGTGCGGCGGGGCCCACACCGTTACCGAACCAAAGCGTTTCAGGACACGGCCGCTACACCCCTAAACTGACCCCGTGACCGAGAACACTCAGCAGCAGACAGCGCCCACCACCGAACTGCCGACCCAGTACGCGCCGGCCGAGGTAGAGGGGCCGCTGTACGAGCGCTGGGTAGAGCGTGGGTACTTCGAGGCGGACGCGAAGAGCGAGAAGCCGCCGTACACGATCGTCATCCCGCCGCCGAACGTCACCGGTTCGCTCCACCTGGGCCACGCCTTCGAGCACACGCTGATCGACGCCCTCACCCGCCGCAAGCGCATGCAGGGCTTCGAGACGCTGTGGCAGCCCGGCATGGACCACGCCGGCATCGCCACCCAGAACGTCGTCGAGCGCGAGCTCGCCAAGGAGGGCAAGTCCCGCCACGACCTGGGCCGTGAGGCGTTCGTCGAGCGCGTCTGGCAGTGGAAGGCCGAGTCGGGTGGCCAGATCTCCGGACAGATGAAGCGCCTGGGTGACGGCGTCGCCTGGTCCCGCGAGCGCTTCACCATGGACGAGGGCCTGTCCCAGGCCGTCCAGACCATCTTCAAGAAGCTCTACGACGACGAGCTGATCTACCGCGCCGAGCGCATCATCAACTGGTGCCCGCGCTGTCTGACGGCCATCTCCGACATCGAGGTCGAGTACCAGGACGACGACGGCGAGCTCGTCTCCATCCGCTACGGCGAGGGTGACGACTCGCTGGTCGTCGCCACCACCCGCGCCGAGACGATGCTCGGTGACACGGCCGTCGCCGTCCACCCCGACGACGAGCGGTACAAGCACCTGGTCGGCAAGCAGATCAAGCTGCCGCTGACCGACCGCACGATCCCGGTCGTCGCCGACACCCACGTCGACCCCGAGTTCGGCACCGGCGCCGTCAAGGTGACCCCGGCGCACGACCCGAACGACTTCGAGATCGGCCAGCGCCACAACCTGCCGAACCTCGCCGTCATGGACGAGCGCGCGGTCATCACCGTCCACGGCCCCTTCCAGGGCCTTGACCGCCTGGAGGCGCGTTCCGCCATCGTCGCCGCGCTGCGCGCCGAGGGCAGGATCGTCGCCGAGAAGCGTCCGTACGTCCACTCCGTCGGCCACTGCTCGCGCTGCAAGACCACCATCGAGCCGCGCCTGTCGATGCAGTGGTGGGTCAAGGTCGGCCCGCTCGCCAAGGCCGCCGGTGACGCGGTCCGCGACGGCAAGGTCAAGATCCATCCGCAGGAGATGGAGAAGCGCTACTTCGACTGGGTCGACAACCTGCACGACTGGTGCATCTCGCGCCAGCTGTGGTGGGGTCACCGCATCCCGGTCTGGTACGGCCCGAACGGCGAGGTCGTCTGCGTCGGACCGGACGAGCAGCCGCCGACGGGCGAGGGCTGGCACCAGGACACGGACGTCCTGGACACCTGGTTCTCCTCCGGCCTGTGGCCGTTCTCCACGCTCGGTTGGCCCGAGCGGACGGAGAGCCTGGCGAAGTTCTACCCGAACTCCGTCCTGGTCACCGGCTACGACATCCTCTTCTTCTGGGTCGCCCGGATGATGATGTTCGGTCTGTACGCGATGGACGGCACCCCGCCGTTCCACACCATCGCCCTGCACGGCATGGTCCGTGACCAGAACGGCAAGAAGATGTCGAAGTCCTTCGGCAACGTGGTCAACCCGCTGGACTGGATGGACGAGTACGGCTCCGACGCCGTCCGCTTCACCCTGGCCAACGGCGCCAACCCGGGCGTCGACGTCCCGATCGGCGAGGACTGGGTCAAGGCGTCCCGCAACTTCGCCAACAAGATCTGGAACGCGACCCGCTTCGCGCTCATGAACGGCGCGACCATCGAGGGCGAACTGCCCCCGGTCGAGCAGCTGTCCGCCACCGACCGCTGGATCCTGTCGCGTCTCAACGCGACCGTGGCCCAGGTCGACGCGTACTACGAGGACTACCAGTTCGCGAAGCTCAGCGACGCGCTGTACCACTTCGCGTGGGACGAGGTCTTCGACTGGTACGTCGAGCTGTCGAAGACGACGTTCTTCGCCGGCGGCGAGCAGGCCAAGGTCTCCGGCCGGGTCCTCGGCGAGGTCCTGGACGTCATGCTGCGGCTGCTGCACCCGATCGTCCCGTTCGTCACCGAGGCCCTGTGGACCACGCTGACCGGGGGCGAGTCCCTCGTCATCGCCGACTGGCCGAAGGACTCGGGCTTCCGGGACCCGGCCGCCGAGGCGGAGATCGAGAACCTCCAGCAGGTCGTCACCGAGGTCCGCCGCTTCCGTGCCGACCAGGGCCTCCAGCCCGGCCAGAAGGTCCCGGCCCGCCTGGAGCTCGGCGGCACCGCGCTCGCCGCGCACGAGGCCGCCATCCGCCAGCTGCTGCGCCTCCAGCCGGAGGGCGAGGGCTTCTCCGCCACCGCGTCGCTGCCGGTCGCGGGTGCCACGGTCGCGCTCGACCTGTCGGGCACGATCGACGTGGCCGCGGAGCGCAAGCGCCTCGCGAAGGACCTCGCGGCCGCGGAGAAGGAGAAGGCCCAGGCGAACGGGAAGCTCGGCAACGAGGCCTTCCTCGCCAAGGCCCCGGACAACGTGGTCGACAAGATCCGCACCCGCCTCGCCAAGGCGGACGAGGACATCGCCCGCATCCAGACCCAGCTGGCGAACCTGCCGCAGGCCTGACCCGTACGACGGAGGGGGCCCGGAACCGATCACGGTTCCGGGCCCCTTCCCGTATGCCCGGACCGCCCCAATAGGGGTGAAGTGCCCGAACTCACACCAGGCGGGACTTCGGGTCCACGGCACCGGGACGAAAGACCCTGGATGATGGAGGGCATGCTCCGCCTCCCCGCCGTCCCCGCGCTCCGCCGTTGCGTGGACCGGTGGGCGGTCTCGCCCCGCGCCCTCGACGTCGTCGCCGCGCTCAGCGCCTTCGGCCTGATGGTCCTGGACGTGCCGGGGCTCGCCCGCGCCGACAACTCCCTCACCGGCGTCACCGCCACCCTGGTCCTCGCGGCCGGCGCGGCCACGCTGGTGCTCAGACGGCGGCTGCCGTGGCTTCCGTACGTCGTCGCGCTCGGCCTGACGGGGTGGCTGCACGAGCTCACCATGATCCAGTTCGCGCTGTACTCGATCGGCCGGTTCCGGGGGCGCCGCGCCGCCATCGCGGCGACCCTGCTGTACGTCGCCGTGGCGTACGGACTCTTCCTGACGCCCGGCTGGCCCGCCGAGCACGGCGAGACCCTCAGCGACTTCCTCAGCCTGGTCGTCCCCATCGGCGTCCTCGCGGCCGGCGTCGGCATCGCCGCCTACCGCCAGGACCTCGTCCGCGCCCTGGAGGTCCAGCGCCGCGAGGCCGTCGCCCGGCAGGCCGTCCAGGAGGAGCGGATCTCCGTCGGCCGGGACGTCCACGACCTCGTCGGCCGCGAACTCACCGTCCTCGCGGTGCGGGCCGAGGTCCTCGCCGTACGGGCCAGGGGCGAGGTCCACCAGAAGGACTTCGAGGAGCTCGCGGACACCGCCCGCCGCGCCCACCTCATGCTGAACGAGACGATCGTGCGCCGCGCCGACCGGGACGCCGCCACCCCCGGCCTCGAAGGGCTCGCCGCGCTCGCCGCGGAGAGCGAACGGATGGGCGGCGCCGTCGACCTGACGGTCGCCGAGGAGGCCAAGGCGCTGTCGCCGCTCCGGCAGGCGGCCGTCCACCGGGTCGTCCGGGAGTGCCTGACGAACGCCGCCAAGCACGCGCCCGGCCTGCCCGTGACGGTCGCGATCACGGTGGACGGACCCGACCTGCGGATCGAGGTCCGCAACCCGATGCCCACCACCCCGCCCGACCCGTCCCCCGTCTCCACCGGCACCGGCCTCCTCTCCATGGAGGAACGCGTCACCAGCATGGGCGGCACCCTCAAGGCCCGCCGCGACGGCGCCGCCTACCGGGTCACGGCCCTGCTCCCGACGGGCCTCGCCCGCTAGGGGTCTCCTGGTGACACACCCCTAGCGGACCGTCTCCGCCTTCCCCATCACCCGCTGGAGGCCGTCGAAGTCCTCCACGCACCGCCCCGAGCCCAGGGCCACGCAGTCCAGCGGCCGGTCCGCGACGAAGACCGGGATGCCCGTGGCGGAGGCCATCCGCAGGTCGAGGCCCGGCAGCAGCGCCCCGCCGCCGGTGAGGACGATGCCGTGCTCCATCACGTCGCCGGAGAGCTCCGGCGGGCACTCCTCCAGGGTCACCCGTACGGCCGCGATGATCGCCTCGACGGGCTCGTCCAGCGCCGTCCGCACCTCGGGCACCGTCAACTCCACCGTGCGGGGCAGCCCGCTCACCTTCTCCCGGCCGCGCACGGTGAACGTCCGGCGCTCCAGCTCGTCGCCGCCGGGCACCGGCCATGCCGTGCCGATCGCGACCTTGACGTCCTCCGCGGTCCGCTCGCCGATGAGCAGCGAGTGCTTCTTGCGCACGTAGTCGGTGATCGCCGTGTCGAGGCGGTCGCCGCCGACCCGCAGCGACTGGGCGGTGACGATCCCTCCCAGCGAGATCACGGCCACCTCGGTCGTGCCGCCGCCGATGTCGACCACCATCGAGCCGCGCGGGTCGGAGACGGGCAGCCCGGCGCCGATCGCCGCCGCCATCGGCTCCTCGATCAGGTGCACCGCGCGGGCGCCGGCCGACAGCGAGGCGTGCACGATCGCCCGGCGCTCGACCTGCGTCACCCCGCTGGGCACGCACACCACCATCCGCGTCCTCGGGCGCCTGCGGCCCGGCACGGCCTTGCGCACGAAGTGCCGGATCATCTCCTCGGCGGCCTCGTAGTCGCTGATCACACCGTCACGCAGCGGCCGGATGGCGGTGATCGACCCCGGTGTGCGGCCGATGGTCTCCTTCGCCTCCGTCCCGACCGCGAGCGCGTGCCGGGAGCCCTCCTGCACCGCCACCACGGACGGCTCGTTGAGCACGATGCCCTGGCCGCGCGCGTAGAGGAGCGTGTTGGCCGTGCCGAGGTCGATCCCTATGTCCATGATCGCCAAGTTTGCCGGGCGGATCCGGCGGGCGGTGGACCGAAAGTCCCGAAAGGGGTGGGTCCATGGTCCTGTCGGTCCGCCTCCGTAGACTGGCCCCGTGAGCGAGCCGAGCGACCCGAATGACCAGTTCGACGACATCGTCGACAACGAGACAGACCGCGACCCCGACCTGGCGGTGATCGAGGCCGGCAGCCGTACCCTGCGCACGCAGGGCGGCGCGCCGCAGGGTGACCCCGTGCCCGGCCGTCCCGAGGACCCGGAGCTCGACAAGGCGCTCCGCGAGGTCGAGACCGAGCTGTCCACCCGCTGGGGCGAGACCAAGCTGGAGCCGTCGGTCAAGCGGATCGCGGCCCTGATGGACGTCCTCGGCGAGCCGCAGCGCGCCTACCCCTCGATCCACATCACCGGCACCAACGGCAAGACGTCGACGGCCCGCATGATCGAGGCCCTGCTCGGCGCCTTCGAGCTGCGCACCGGGCGGTACACCTCGCCGCACGTGCAGACCATCACCGAGCGGATCAGCCTGGACGGCGCCCCGATCTCCGCCGAGCGGTTCATCGAGACGTACCAGGACGTCAAGCCGTACGTGGAGCTGGTCGACGCCCGCGAGGAGTACCGCCTCTCCTTCTTCGAGGTCCTCACCGCAATGGCGTACGCGGCCTTCGCGGACGCCCCGGTCGACGTGGCCGTCGTCGAGGTCGGCATGGGCGGCACCTGGGACGCGACGAACGTCATCGACGGCTCCGTCGCCGTCGTCACCCCGATCGACCTGGACCACACCGACCGGCTCGGCGGGACGACCGGCGAGATCGCCGGCGAGAAGTCCGGGATCATCAAGCAGGACGCGACCGTCATCCTGGCCCAGCAGCCGGTGGACGCGGCCCAGGTCCTGCTGAAGAAGGCCGTCGAGGCGGACGCCACCGTCGCCCGCGAGGGCATGGAGTTCGGCATCGTCTCCCGCGAGGTCGCGGTCGGCGGCCAGCTCCTCACCCTGCGCGGCCTGGGCGGCGAGTACGACAACATCTTCCTGCCGCTGCACGGCGCCTACCAGGCGCACAACGCGGCGGTGGCGCTCGCGGCGGTCGAGGCCTTCTTCGGCATCGGCGCCGAGCACGCCAGGACCCTGGACGTGGACACGGTCCGCCGGGCCTTCGCCCAGGTCGCCTCGCCCGGCCGCCTGGAGATCGTCCGCTCCTCCCCGACGGTCATCCTGGACGCCGCGCACAACCCGCACGGCGCGCGGGCCACGGCGGAGGGCATCAGCGAGGCCTTCGGCTTCTCCCGGCTCATCGGCGTGGTCTCCACGAGCGGCGACAAGGACGCCAAGGGGCTCCTCGAGGCCTTCGAGCCGATCTTCGCGGAGGTCGTGATCACGGCGAACTCCACGCCGCGGGCCACCGACGTGGACGCGCTGGCCGCGACCGCGGTCGAGGTCTTCGGCGAGGACCGGGTCGTCGTCGAGCCGCGGCTCGACGACGCCATCGAGGCCGCCATCACCCTTGCGGAGGAAGAGGCCGAGTACGGCGGCGCGGGCGTCCTCGTGACCGGTTCGATCTTCACGGTCGGCGATGCCCGGCTGCTGCTGCGGAGGGGCTGAATCCGATGCGTACGCTCTGTTCCTCGACGCTCATCGGCGAGTTCTTCGTCATCGGCTTCGCCGGGCTCGTCGCGATGAAGGACGACGGTCTCGCGATGTCCACCGTCTGGTGGGTCTGCGGTGTCGCGATGGTCTTCTCGGTGCTGCTGTGCGGGATGGTCACCCGTCCCGGCGGCGTGCAGCTCGGCTGGGCCCTGCAGATCGGTCTGATCCTCAGCGGCTTCGTCGTCCCCACGATGTTCTTCCTGGGCGCGGTCTTCGCCGGCCTCTGGTGGGCTTCCGTTCACTACGGGCGACGGATCGACGACATCAAGGCGCGCTGGGCCGAGGCGCAGGCCGCGGGGGCCTCGGCAGGGCCTGACGCTGCGTAATCGAAGCACGTGCGGGACCTGTAGCCTCGGAGGTCCCGCACACCGCTTTCCCGAAGGAGTCACCCCGTGAGCCAGCGCACGCTCGTCCTGCTCAAGCCCGACGCCGTCCGCCGTGGCCTGATCGGCGAGATCATCGGCCGTATCGAGCGCAAGGCCGGCTGGACCCTGGCGGCCCTGGAGCTGCGCGAGCTGGACCAGGCGACCCTTGAGCAGCACTACGGCGAGCACAAGGGCAAGCCGTTCTACGAGCCGCTGATGGGCTTCATGTCCTCCGGTCCGGTCGTCGCGCTCGTCGTCGAGGGCGAGCGGGTCATCGAGGGCGTCCGCCAGCTGGCCGGCCCGACCGACCCGATCGCCGCCGCGCCCGGTTCCATCCGCGGCGACTTCGGCACGATCGTCCGCGAGAACCTGATCCACGCCTCGGACTCCGAGGAGTCGGCGCTCCGCGAGCTGAAGATCTTCTTCCCGGGTCTTGCCTGACGTGTGCTGACTCCGAGTCAGCCGAACGCATCACCCTGTGGGGCGACCGAAGGAATTCGGTCGCCCCCAGGCATATGAACGCCGATCCCGGGAACGGATCGCCGCGTCCTACCGTCACCTGTACAGAGGTGGACCGCCGCGCGGTATCCCGGCGGGCGGCACTACGATGGAAAACTCCACGCCGCACCACCTTCCGCCACCCACTTCAGCCACCGTTTCGCCTACCTGAGAAGCCGTCAACGGTCGCTGGGGAAGGCCCGAAGCATCCTCATGGGAAACAAGGGGAACTCAATGTCGTTCATCGGCCGTGACATGGCTATCGACCTCGGGACTGCCAACACGCTGGTGTACGTCAGGGGGCGTGGCATCGTCCTCAACGAGCCGTCCGTCGTGGCGATCAACACCAACACCGGCGGCATCCTGGCGGTCGGCGCGGAAGCGAAGAAGATGATCGGCCGGACGCCCGGCAACATCGTCGCCGTCCGGCCCCTGAAGGACGGCGTGATCGCCGACTTCGAGATCACGGAGCGGATGCTCCGCTACTTCATCCTCAAGATCCACAAGCGCCGCTACCTGGCCCGCCCCCGCGTCGTCGTCTGCGTTCCCTCCGGCATCACCGGGGTGGAGCGCCGCGCCGTGATCGAGGCCTCGACGCAGGCCGGCGCCCGCCAGGTGCACATCATCGAGGAGCCCATGGCGGCGGCCATCGGCTCGGGCCTCCCCGTCCACGAGGCCACCGGCAACATGGTCGTGGACATCGGCGGCGGCACCACCGAGGTCGCCGTCATCTCCCTCGGCGGAATCGTCACGGCACAGTCGATCCGGGTCGCCGGCGACGAGCTGGACAACGCGATCATCCAGCACATCAAGAAGGAGTACTCGCTCCTCCTCGGTGAGCGCACCGCCGAGCAGATCAAGATCACCATCGGTTCCGCGTACGACCTCGACAAGGACGAGCACACCGAGATCCGCGGCCGCGACCTCGTCTCCGGTCTCCCGAAGACCGTGGTCATCTCGGCCGCCGAGGTCCGCAAGGCCATCGAGGAGCCGGTCAACGCGATCGTCGACGCCGTGAAGACCACCCTCGACAAGTGCCCGCCGGAGCTCTCCGGTGACGTCATGGACCGCGGCATCGTTCTCACGGGTGGCGGCGCCCTGCTGCGCGGCCTCGACGAGCGGCTCCGCCGCGAGACCGGCATGCCGATCCACATCGCCGAGGACCCGCTGGACTCGGTGGCGCTCGGCTCCGGCAAGTGCGTGGAGGAATTCGAGGCCCTCCAGCAGGTCCTGGACGCCCAGCCGCGCCGCTAGCACCACCCGTACGGCCCCACGAGGGAACGCCCGCACCGAGTTTCACCCGCACAGCCGAACAACCGAACCCCGAGGAAAGGCACGGCCGCCGCACGTGAGGGACACACGAGAGAGCCGGCTGCTCCTGGTGCTGCTGATCGCCATCGCGTTCGCACTGATCACGGTGGACATCCGCGGCGGCCAGGAGTCACCCGTCGACGGTGCCCGACAGGCCGCAGCGGCGGTCTTCGGGCCGGTCGAGAACGGTGTGGCGGCCGCCGTCGATCCCATCGGCAACGCCATAGGCGCGGTCCGGGACTCCGGCGAGCGGCACACCCGGATCGCCGCTCTGGAGAAGGAGAACGCCGAGCTCAAGGCCGAGCTCGGCAGCGACGACCGCAACCGCAACCGGCTCCGCGAGCTCGACACCATGCTCAAGACCGCCGGCGCCGGGCAGTACGGCATCAAGGGCGCCCAGGTCATCGCCATAGGAGCGGCCCAGGGCTTCTCATGGACCGTCACCATCGACGTGGGCGCCCGCGACGGCATCACGCGGGACATGACCGTCCTCAACGGCTCCGGGCTCGTCGGCCGGGTCACCACCGTCGGCCCGTCGACCGCCACGGTCCTCCTCGCCAACGACCCCGACTTCACCGTCGGCACGCGCATGGAGAAGTCCGACGAACTCGGCTTCGCCACCGGCCAGGGCGACCGGCCGCTGCTCGTCCAGCTCCTCAACGGCAAGGCCAAGGTGAAGCCCGGCGACCGGCTCGTCACCTTCGGATCGAGCGCCGACAAGCCCTTCGTGCCCGGCGTCCCGGTCGGCGAGGTCGTCCGCGTCGACCCCGCGGGCGGCGGCCTGACCCGCAACATCTACGTCCGCCCGTACGTCGGCTTCACCAAGCTCGACATCGTCGGCGTCGTCGTCCAGGCCCCCCGCTCCGACCCCCGCGACATGGTCCTGCCGCAGAAGCCGAAGCCCGCGCCGACCGTCACCGTCACGGTGACCCCGCCGCCACCGGACGGACAGCGGGCCGCCGACGGCACACCACAGGGGCAGCAGCCGAACCAGAACCAGCAGGCACCGCAGGACCAGGGGGACGCGACACCGTGAAGTTCAACCGCATCCTCCTCTCCGCCACCCTGATCGTGGTCGCCCTGGTCGTCCAGGTCTCCGTCCTCGCCCGCCTCCAACTCCCCGGCGCCGTCCCCGACCTCGTCCTCCTCACCGTCGTCGGCCTCGCCCTCGTCTACGGACCCGTCAGCGGCTCCCTCATCGGCTTCACCGCGGGACTGCTCTCCGACCTGGCCCCGCCCGCCGACCACGCCGCCGGCCGCTACGCCCTCGTGCTCTGCGTCATCGGCTACCTGGTCGGCCTCGCCCGCCCGGACAACGGCCGACTGACCTCCGCGACCGGCCCCATGGCCGTCGTCGTCGCCGCGGCCGTCGGCTCCACCCTGCTCTACGCCGGCGTCGGCGCCCTCGTCGGCGACACCGCCGCCCGCCATGTCGGCCTCGGGTTCCTGCTGTTCTCCGCGGCCGTGTACGACCTGCTCCTCGCGCCGTTCACGGTGCCGCTCATCATGGCCCTGGCCAGACGGGCCGAGAACGATCCGCTCGCCGACGCCGGCGGGGGCAACGGCGCCGACGTCGCGTCCGGCTGGCTCTCCTCGGGCACCGGCCTGCGGATCGGCAACCAGCGCGGCGGCCTGCGCGTGAAGGCCGCCCGGAGCCGCGCCTCACGGGCCGGACGCATCAAGGGAGTCAAGCGACTGTGACCGAGGGGGCACCGGCAGTATGAGCAACATCCCCGAGACAGGGCGGACCCCGCGGGTCCAGATCCGGCTCGTCGTCATCCAGATCCTGGTCTTCTCGCTGCTGCTCACCCTGGGGGGCCGCCTCTGGTACCTCCAGATCCGCAACGGCAAGGAGTACACCGACGAGGCGAAGAACAACCACGTCCAGCAGGTCGTCCAGCCCGCCGTCCGCGGCTCGCTCCTCGACGCCCGCGGCGTGCCGCTCGCCGACAACGAGACCCGGCTCGTGGTCTCCGCGTCCCGCACCGAGCTGATGAAGATGAAGGACCGGGGCAAGACCGTCCTGACCCGGCTCGCCGAGGTCCTCGACGTGAAGCCCGACGACGTCATCAACAAGATCCGGCTCTGCGACTCCAAGACGCCCAAGCCCTGCTGGAACGGTTCGCCCTACCAGCCGATCCCGGTCACCGACGAGGCCACCACCCAGCAGGCCCTCCAGATCCGGGAGCGCGCCGAGGACTTCCCCGGCATCACCGCCGAACCCACCGCCGTGCGCCGCTACCCGGCCCCCGGCAAGGCCCGCACCTCCCAGGTCCTCGGCTACCTCTCGCCCGTCACCGACGCCGAGATCGAGAAGGCCAAGGACACCGACTCGCCGTTCCTCCGCTCCGACCAGGTCGGCCGCTCCGGCCTGGAGCGCACCTACGACAAGGAACTGCGCGGCAAGGCCGGCGTCACCCGCTACGAGGTCGACAACCTCGGCCGCGTCATCGGCCAGGCCAAGAGCGACCCCGCGGTCCCCGGCTCCAACGTCGTGACCTCCATCGACGCCCGCGTGCAGGCGGTCGCCGAATGGGAGCTGCACAACGCGATGCTGGAGGCCCGCAAGACGTTCGACCGGAACACCAGCGAGAACTACAAGGCCGACGCGGGCGCCGTCGTCGTCATGGAGACGAAGACCGGCCGGATCGTCGCCATGGCCTCGCAGCCCGACTACGACCCCAACGCCTGGGTCGGCGGCATCTCCGCCAAGGACTACGCCGCCCTCACCGGCAAGGACTCGAACTTCCCGCTCCTCAACCGGGCCATCCAGGGCCAGGCCGCCCCCGGCTCGATCTTCAAGGTCATCCCGACGACCGCCGCCGTCAACGCCGGATACGAGTTCAACGGGCGCTACCCGTGCCCCTCCTCGTACTCCATCGGCGGCCAGGTCTTCAAGAACTTCGAGTCCCAGGGCCACGGCTCCATCACCCTCGGCCAGGCGCTCGAGGTCTCCTGCGACACCGTCTACTACGCCCTCTCCCACCAGCAGTGGCTGAACGACGGCGGCATGAAGCCGAAGAAGGACGCCAAGGACTGGTTCTACAAGACGGCCCACCAGTTCGGCCTCGGCGCCGAGACCGGCATCGACCTCCCCAACGAGGTCACCGGCCGCGTCCCCGACCGGAAGTGGAAGCAGAACTTCTGGACGGCCAACAAGGACTACTGGTGCAAGGTCGGCAAGCGCGGCGGCACCTACGTGCAGCAGCTCTCGTACGAGAACTGCCTCGAAGGCAACCTCATGCGCGCCGGTGACTCCGTCAACTACTCGATCGGCCAGGGCGACACCCTCGTCACCCCCATCCAGATGGCCACCATCTACGCCGCCATCGCCAACGGCGGCACGCTCTGGAACCCCACCGTCGGCAAGGCCGTCATCAGCCCCGACGGCAAGAAGGTCACCGAGATCAAGCCCAAGTCCCACGGCAAGCTGCCGATGGACGCCAAGACCCAGGCGTTGATAGAGGAAGCCCTCGCGGGAGTCGCCACCCGCGGTACGGCCGCCTGGCGATTCGGCGGCTGGCCCCAGGACAAGATCGCGATGCACGCCAAGACCGGTACCGCCGAGGTCTACGGCAAGCAGACGACCTCCTGGTTCGCCACGTACACCAAGGACTACGCGATCATCATGACGATCGCCCAGGGTGGTACCGGCTCCGGCGCCTCGGGCCCCGCCGTGCGCAACATCTACGACGCGCTCTACGGACTCGACGACGCCGGCAACCAGGACCTCAAGCGGGCCCTGCTGCCGCAGCCGCAGAAGACCCTGCCGAAGATCGAGGCCGACGGCTCCATCGACGCCCCGAAGATCAAGCCGTACGACCCCGAGGCCCAGAAGGTCGACCCGAACGCACCCCCGACCGCGCCGGACGGCACGAAGAAGCCGGACGACGACGACCAGGCACTCGCGGGCCCGCCCGCCGGCCGACACCGGGACTGAGGACGACCCATGACCGCACCCCACGGCTTCTCCGTCTCCCGGTACGCGCCCGAGCGCGGGACCCTCGCCAAACTGGCGGCCCGCGACTCGGTGCTCCGCCGGCTCGACTGGCCGATCCTGCTCTCGGCGCTCGCCCTCTCCGCCATCGGATCCCTGCTCGTCTGGTCCGCCACCCGCGGCCGCACCGAGCTCAACAACGGCGACCCGTACTACTTCCTCTTCCGGCACCTGCTCAACACCGGCATCGGCCTCGCCCTGATGATCGGCACGATCTGGCTCGGCCACCGCACCCTGCGCGGCGCGGTGCCGATCCTCTACACGCTGTCGATCGTGCTGATCCTCGCCGTCCTCACCCCGCTCGGCGCCACCATCAACGGCGCCCACGCGTGGATCGTCGTCGGCGGCGGCTTCTCCCTCCAGCCCAGCGAGTTCGTGAAGATCACGATCATCCTGGTCATGGCGATGCTGCTCGCCGCCAAGGTCGACGCGGGCGACCAGCTCCACCCCGACCACCGCACCGTCGCCAAGGCCCTCACCCTCGCGGCCCTCCCCATGGGCATCGTCATGCTGATGCCCGACCTCGGCTCGGTCATGGTCATGGCCGTCATCGTGCTCGGCGTGCTCCTCGCCTCCGGCGCCTCCAACCGGTGGGTCCTCGGCCTGATCGGCACGGGCGTCCTCGGCGCGGTCCTCGTCACCACGCTCGGCATGCTCGACGAGTACCAGATCAACCGCTTCGCCGCCTTCGCCAACCCCGACCTCGACCCCTCCGGCGTCGGCTACAACACCAACCAGGCCCGCATCGCCATCGGCTCCGGCGGCCTCCTCGGCTCCGGCCTCTTCAAGGGGTCCCAGACCACCGGCCAGTTCGTCCCCGAACAGCAGACCGACTTCGTCTTCACGGTCGCGGGGGAGGAGCTAGGCTTCGTCGGCGCCGGACTGATCCTCGTCCTCCTCGGCGTCATCCTCTGGCGCTCCTGCCGGATCGCCCGCGAGACCACCGAGCTCTACGGCACCATCGTCGTGGCCGGCATCATCGCCTGGTTCGCCTTCCAGTCCTTCGAGAACATCGGCATGACCCTCGGCATCATGCCGGTCGCCGGCCTGCCGCTGCCGTTCGTCTCGTACGGCGGCTCGTCGATGTTCGCCGTCTGGGTGGCGATCGGACTGCTCCAGTCGATCCGCGTCCAACGCCCGATGACGGCCTGACGGCGACTAGATTCGAGGTATGGCCGAGACGAAGCGCGAGATCGAGCGGAAGTACGAAGCCACCGGGGAGACACCGGTACCGGACCTCACCAAGGTGCCCGAGGTCTCCCAGGCCGTGGACCGGGGCGTCATGGAACTGGACGCCGTCTACTACGACACGCCCGACCTGCGCCTCGCCGCCGACTCGGTCACCCTCCGCCGCCGCACCGGAGGGAGCGACGCCGGCTGGCACGTCAAGTTCCCCGTCGCCGCCGGCATCCGCGACGAGATCAGGGCCCCGCTCAGCGACACCCTCCCGGATGAGCTGGCGGGGCTCCTGCGCTCCCGGGTCCGGACCGGCGCGGTCGTCCCCGTCGTACGCCTCCGCTCGTCCCGGGACGTCCGCCACCTCCTCGCCGCCGACGGCACCCTCCTCGCCGAGCTCTCCGTCGACACCGTGCACGCCACCCGGCTGCCGGAAGGCCCCGAGGCCACCTGGACCGAGATCGAGGTGGAACTCGCCGACGGCCCGGACGGCCCCGACCACCACGAAGGCCCCGGCGGCCCCGACCCGGCGCTCCTCGACGCCATCGGGAAGCGCCTCGGGAAGGCCGGCATCCACCCGTCCGCCTCCGCGTCCAAACTCGCCAGGGCCCTCGCCGAGACGGGCGGCGGCGGGCGCCCGCGGCCGCCGGCCGCCCCCGCGGAACCCGGCACCGCCGCGGCCGCCGTCCTCGCCTACGCACGGGAACAGATCCACGCGATCGTCGCCCTCGACCCCGCCGTACGGCGCGACCTCCCCGACGCCGTCCACCAGCTGAGGGTCGCCTGCCGACGGCTGCGCAGCGCACTCAAGACGTACCGCCGCGTCCTCGACCGGAACGTCACCGACCCCGTCGGCGACGAACTGAAGTGGCTCGCCGGAGAACTCGGCGTCGCCCGCGACCACGAGGTCCTCGACGCCCGCCTGCGCGCCCACGTCGCGGAGCTGCCCCCCACGCTGGTCCTCGGCCCGGTCAGGGCCCGCCTGCGCCGCCGGGACGCCGCCCGCGCCAGGAGCGCCCGGCACCAGGCCCTCGCCGCCCTCGACTCCGCCCGCCACCTCGCCCTCCTCGACACCCTCGACGCGCTCCTCGCCGCCCCGCCGCTGCGCAAGGCCGCCCGCCGCGACGCCCGCAAGGTCCTCGCCCGCGCCGTCCGCGCGGACCACGCCCGCCTCGGCGGCCGGATCGAGCACGCCCTCTCCCTCGACCCCGGCCACGAGCGCGACCTCGCCCTCCACGACGCCCGCAAGGCCGCCAAACGCGCCCGCTACGCCGCCGACGCGGCCCGCCCCACCCTCGGCAAGCCCGCCAAACGGCTCGCGAAACGCGTCAAGGCCGTCCAGTCCCTCCTCGGCGAACACCACGACTCCGTCGTCGCCCGCACAGCCCTGCGCGAACTCGGAATCCAGGCCCACGGAGTCGGCGAATCCGCCTTCACCTGGGGCCTTCTCCACGGGCACGAGGAAGCGGCGGCCGCCGCCGTCGAGCGCGAGCTCCCCGCGGCGTGGGACCGGGCCTCGGCCCCGGGAATCCGGTCGGCACTGACCCGCTGAGCACCGGGGTACGCTTGAGAGTCGCCCCCCTGCCAGCTCACGAAGGTTCGAGATGTCTGCTGCCGAGTCTGTCTTCCCGCAGCTCGAAGCTCTGCTCCCGCACGTGCAGAAGCCGATTCAGTACGTCGGTGGAGAGCTGAACTCCACGGTCAAGCCCTGGGAGTCCGCCGACGTCCGCTGGGCGCTGATGTACCCGGACGCGTACGAGGTCGGCCTGCCCAACCAGGGCGTCATGATCCTGTACGAGGTGCTGAACGAGCGCGAGGGCGTCCTCGCCGAGCGCACCTACAGCGTGTGGCCGGACCTCGAAGAGCTGATGCGGGAGCACGGCGTACCGCAGTTCACGGTCGACTCGCACCGCCCGGTGAGCGCCTTCGACGTGTTCGGCCTGAGCTTCTCCACCGAGCTCGGCTACACGAACATGCTCACCGCCCTGGACCTGGCCGGCATCCCGCTGGAGGCGAAGGACCGGACCGTCGACCACCCGATCGTGCTCGCCGGCGGCCACGCCGCCTTCAACCCCGAGCCGATCGCGGACTTCATCGACGCGGCGATCATCGGCGACGGCGAGCAGGCCGTCCTCGACATGACCGAGATCATCCGCGCGTGGAAGGCGGAAGGCCGACCGGGCGGGCGCGAGGAGGTCCTCTTCCGCCTCGCGAAGACCGGCTCGGTCTACATCCCGGGCTTCTACGACGTCGAGTACCTGCCGGACGGCCGCATCGGCCGCGTCGTGCCGAACAAGTCCGGTGTGCCGTGGCGCGTCTCCAAGCACACCGTCATGGACCTCGACGAGTGGCCGTACCCGAAGCAGCCCCTCGTGCCGCTCGCGGAGACCGTCCACGAGCGCATGTCCGTCGAGATCTTCCGCGGCTGCACCCGCGGCTGCCGCTTCTGCCAGGCCGGCATGATCACGCGCCCCGTGCGGGAGCGAAGCATCACCGGCATCGGCGAGATGGTCGAGAAGGGTCTCAAGGCGACCGGCTTCGAGGAGGTCGGCCTCCTCTCGCTCTCCTCCGCGGACCACAGCGAGATCGGCGAGATCGCGAAGGGCCTGGCCGACCGCTACACGGACGACAAGGTCGGTCTCTCCCTCCCCTCGACCCGCGTGGACGCCTTCAACGTCGACCTCGCCAACGAGCTGACCAGGAACGGCCGCCGCTCCGGTCTCACCTTCGCCCCCGAGGGCGGCTCCGAGCGCATGCGCAAGGTCATCAACAAGATGGTCTCGGAGGAGGACCTGATCCGGACCGTCTCCACCGCGTACGGCAACGGCTGGCGCCAGGTGAAGCTGTACTTCATGTGCGGCCTGCCGACGGAGACCGACGAGGACGTCCTCCAGATCGCCGACATGGCGATGAACGTGATCGCCGAGGGCCGCAAGGTCTCCGGCCAGAACGACATCCGCTGCACCGTCTCCATCGGCGGTTTCGTCCCCAAGCCGCACACCCCCTTCCAGTGGGCGCCGCAGCTCTCCGCCGAGGAGACCGACGAGCGCCTGCGGAAGCTCCGCGACAAGATCCGCGGCGACAAGAAGTACGGCCGCTCCATCGGCTTCCGCTACCACGACGGCAAGCCCGGCATCGTCGAGGGCCTCCTCTCCCGCGGCGACCGCCGCATCGGCGCCGTCATCCGCGCGGTCTACGAGGACGGCGGCCGCTTCGACGGCTGGCGCGAGCACTTCTCGTACGACCGCTGGATGGCCTGCGCCGAGAAGACGCTGCCCGGCTTCGGCGTCGACGTCGCCTGGTACACCACCCGCGAGCGGACCTACGAAGAGGTCCTCCCGTGGGACCACCTGGACTCCGGTCTCGACAAGGACTGGCTCTGGGAGGACTGGCAGGACTCGCTCGACGAGACCGAGGTCGAGGACTGCCGCTGGACTCCGTGCTTCGACTGCGGCGTCTGCCCGCAGATGGACACCCACATCCAGATCGGCCCCACCGGCAAGAAGCTGCTGCCGCTGTCGGTCGTCAAGTAGTCCGATCGGGTAACGCTCCGGCGACGGCCCGGCGCGAGGGGAAACCCTCCGCCGGGCCGTCGCGTCATCTCCGGCATGACCCTGGAGAACCCGCCGCCTCCGCCGGCACTGATCCGCATCCCCGTCCGGATCGTCGTGCTGCTGATCGTCCTCCCCGTCCGCATGGCCTGGGACGCCCTCACGGCCGCGGCGCACTTCCTCCACCGCGCCCTCCTCCGCCCCACGGGCCGGGCCCTGACCTGGCTGCTCACGGGCCTGTACCGCGGTCTCCACCTGGTCTTCGCCGCCATCGGCCACGGCATCGGCCGCCTCCTCCACCACATGGTGGCCCGCCCCTCGCGCCGGCTGTACCGCACGGTCCTGACACCCCTGGGACACGGCATCGCGTGGGTGGCCACGGGCGTGGGCCGAGGCCTCGCCTGGTCGCTCACGGGGCTGGGGCGCGGACTCGCCTGGTCGCTCACCGGAGTGGGGCGCGGTATCGCCGGCGGGGCCGGCTGGCTGTGGCGGGGCCTGTCCACGGCGGGCGTCTGGCTGGGGAAGGCCGTGTTCGTGTGGCCGTGGGTGGGGTTGTGGCGGTACGTGGTCGTGCCCGTGGGCCGGTACGGGATCGCGGTGCCCGCCGCCTGGCTGTACCGGGCGGTCCTCACGCGGCTGGGCACCGCGCTGCTGTTCCTCCTGGAGAAGCTCGTCCTCGTCCCCCTCGCCGCGCTGTTCCGGTACCTCCTCGTGCCCCTGTTCCGGTACGGCGTGGTCGTGCCCGCCGTGTGGCTCGACCGGTACGTGCTGAGCCCGCTGGGACGAGGGATCGGCCGGGCGTTCCGGCAGCTCGGGCGGGGCCTCGGGTGGTTCCTCCCGCGGGTCGGGCACGCGCTGGCGGTGACGGCGTCGTGGCTGGGGAGGGCGCTGTTCGTGTGGCCGTGGGCGGGGCTGTGGCGGTACGTGGTCGTGCCCGTGTGCCGGTACGGCGTCGTGGTCCCCGCCCGGTGGCTCTGGACGCGGGTCCTGGTGCCCGTCGCCCGGGAGGTGCGGGACGCGCTCGGGATGTGCTGGCGCGTCGCCGGGTTCGTGTCGCGGGCCGTGGGGCGGGCGGTGAAGTGGGTGGCGTGGAACCTCGTCGGGCGGCCCGCCGCCTGGGCGTGGACGCGGATCGCCCGGCCGGTGGGGCGCTGGGTGCGGGACCGCGTGGGGGTCCCGGCCCGCAGACTCGCCGTCACCGTCGGGCGGGCGGCGCGGGAGGCACTGGCCTCGGCGCGCGCCGGCGTGCGGGCGGCCGTCGCGTCGGGCCGCGCGACTGTCCGCGACGCGCTCGCTTCGGCACGCGCGACCGTTCGCGACGCGCTCGCTTCGGCACGCGCGACCGTCCGTGACGCGCTCGCGTCGGCACGCGCGACCGTGCGGGAGGCCCGCCGGGACGCCCGGCGCGCCCTGGTCGGCGGAGCACGGATGACCGAACCCGGGGAACCGGAGGTGGCCCGGGCGCGTACTCTGGGTAGTACAACGAACGTCCCCGGCGCGGCGCCCGCCCCCGAGATCTCCCTGCGAAAGCGGGGGTGAACCGGGCGGGACCCCCAGGGCAACCCGTACATCTCGTGGACGGCGCCACCCGCGCCGCCCCGCACCGAGGAGAAGAACCACTGGGCAAGCGACAGCCCGAAGGCCCGCCGCCCGCACCGGCGGTGCAGCGCATCCGACTGCGCTACACCAAGCGCGGCCGCCTCCGGTTCACCAGTCACCGTGACTTCCAGCGCGCCTTCGAGCGTGCGCTGCGCCGCGCCGAGGTGCCCATGGCGTACTCGGCCGGCTTCACCCCGCACCCCAAGGTGTCGTACGCCAACGCCGCGCCGACGGGTACCGGCTCCGAGGCCGAGTACCTGGAGATCGCGCTGACGCAGGCGCGCGACCCCGAGTCGCTGCGGGCCCTGCTCGACGAGTCCCTGCCGGCCGGACTCGACATCACCGACGCCGTCGAGGCCCGGACCTCCGGACTCGCCGACCGGCTCACCGCCTCCGTGTGGGAGCTCCGGCTCGAAGGCGTCACGGTCGAGGAGGCGACGAAGGCCGTCGAGGCGTTTCTCGCGGCCGAGACGGTGGAAGTACAGCGCAAGACCAAGAACGGCGTCCGTACCTTCGACGCCCGCTCCGCGGTCACCGAGCTGACGGCAGCACGTCCCCAGGGCGATCCCCAGGGTGATAGGCCGCTGGACAGCGCCTGTGCGATACTGCGGCTGGTTGTTCGGCACGTGACACCTGCCGTGCGACCCGACGACGTCCTGTCCGGTCTCCGAGCTGTGGCCGACCTGGCGCCGCCGGTCCCCGCTGCGGTGACCAGGCTGGCGCAGGGGCTCTTCGACGAGGAGTCCGGCACGGTGACCGACCCGCTCGCGCCCGACCGCGAGGCAGTCACGGCCGCTTCTACCACGGCCGCCGCGACCGCCTCTGCGACGGCGCCGGGTGCGGGTACCGCGTAGGGAGCGGTCGTTGTAGCGCAGCCCTGGCACTCGGGAGCCACCTGGGTCGGGCCGCGCACTGACCAGGAGACTTTCGCCAGGCCGTCCGCACAGGGCGTACGGAACCGGCGAGCCAGACATAGAGCTCCCGTGCGGCGCCCGCGCCCCGGACGGCGGCACCGCGCCACAGGCGCGACCGTGCCGCCGGACCGGAACCAGGCGCGGCGCCCGGGAGCGTGACGGGAGAACCCCGCATGCTCGAGTCCAACGAAGACACCAACGCCCCCGGTGACAAGCTGCCGCCGCGCCGCAGGCGCCGCGCCGCTTCCCGCCCCGCCGGTCCGCCGGTGACGGGCGCGACCGCCGATTCCGCCGAGACCACGGCGGCCCCCGAGGCCCCGGCCGTGGAGGCCGCCCCGGTCGAGGCCGAGGCCGCCCCGCCGGCCCGTACCCGCCGCCGTGCGACCCGTAAGGCCACCGCCCCGGTCGTCGAGACCGCGGCCGTGGAGACCCCCGTGGCCGAGGCCGTCGCCCCGGTCGCCGAAGCCGCTGAGCCGGCCGTCGCCGAGGAGGCCGCCGAGGCCGCTCCGGCGCGTCCCGCGCGTCGCCGTGCCACCCGCAAGGCCACCTCGCCCGTGACCTCCACGGCCGCCGCCGAGGAGCCCGCGGAGCTGACCGAGGCCGCCCCGGCCGTCGCCGAGGAGCCCGTCGAGGAGCCCGCGGAGGAGGCCGCCCCGCCGGCCCGTACCCGCCGCCGTGCGACCCGCAAGGCCACCGCCCCGGCCGCCGCCGCGGTCG